>NZ_UGOD01000001.1:0-337500 GCF_900461525.1 Legionella busanensis
GTGTCTGCAATTGTTTGGCAGAAATGTGCAAAGCTTTTGGAAGAAGAATATCCTCCCCCACAATTTAATACTTGGTTACGGCCTCTACAAGCTGAACTACAAGAAAATTGCTTAATTCTTTTAGCCCCAAATAAATTTGTTGTAGATTGGGTTAAAAAGAATTTTTATAACCGTATTAAAGAGTTAGTACATCAGTTTGGGGGTGATTTAATATCGTCAGTGAGTATAGAGGTAGGAACTAAAATAGCTCAGCCAGTTACGGTTGATAAAGTACCAGTTTCTACAGTCTCAACTGCTACTTCCAAAGCGCCACCTAATAAAACTGCTGATTATAAAAATAGTTATTTAAATAAAAAATTTGTTTTCGATAGCTTTGTTGAAGGGAATTCGAACCAATTAGCTCGTGCTGCTTCTCTGCAAGTTGCTGAAAGACCAGGTGACGCCTATAATCCTTTGTTTATTTATGGTGGCGTTGGATTAGGGAAAACTCACTTAATGCATGCTATTGGAAATGCTATTTTAAAACATAATCCTGAAGCAAAAGTTCTTTATTTGCATTCTGAACGTTTTGTAGCAGATATGGTTAAGGCATTACAAACGAATTCTATTAATGAATTTAAACGTTTTTATCGTTCTTTAAATGCTCTATTAATTGATGATATTCAATTTTTTGCTGGTAAAGATCGCTCACAAGAAGAGTTTTTTCATACTTTTAATGCTCTTTTAGAAGGCCAACAACAAATTATTTTAACCAGTGATCGTTATCCTAAAGAAATAGAGGGCGTCGAAGAAAGATTGAAGTCGCGTTTTGGCTGGGGATTAACGGTCGCTGTAGAGCCGCCTGAATTAGAAACACGCGTAGCTATTTTGATTAGTAAAGCAGAGCAGTCAAATATCGAATTACCGTATGAAGTGGCTTTTTTTATTGCTAAGCGTATTCGCTCGAATGTGAGAGAGCTAGAGGGTGCTTTGCGACGTGTTATTGCTAATGCTCATTTTACCGGTAAACCTATTACTATTGATTTTGTCCATGAAGCGTTGCGTGATTTACTTGCTCTTCAAGATAAACTAGTCACCATTGAAAATATTCAGAAAACAGTAGCTGAATATTATAAAGTTAAGGTTGCTGATTTGCTATCTAAGCGCCGTAGCCGCTCTATTGCACGTCCGCGGCAAATGGCAATGGCTTTAGCTAAAGATTTAACTAACCATAGTTTGCCCGAAATTGGGGATCATTTTGGCGGACGAGATCATACAACCGTTATACATGCTTGTCGTAAAATTAAAGAATTAATCCAAATTGACAATGATTTTGCAGAGGATTTTAAAAATCTAATGCGCATTTTATCGTCTTAGTTGAGAATTATTATGTTTGAAATTGCTATTCCTAAGAATGAATTACTTCCACGTTTGTTAATGGTGGCAGGTGCTGTTGATAAACGCCAATCACTTGCAATTTTAGCTAATATTTTAATTTCGATTAAACAAAAACGCTTAGTACTAACCGCGACTGATTTAGAAATGGAAATCTCAGCCTTTTTAAATTGTAATGATTGCCTTACTGAAGGGGAGATTACAGTTCCAGCTAAGAAGTTTATTGATATTATTCGATCACTTGATGATGAAGCTATACCCACAATCAAGTTAGACGAAAATGCTGTAATTTTAAAGGCTGGACGTAGTAAATTTAAATTAGCAACTCTACCTGCAGAGCAATTTCCTAACAGTGATCAAGAACAGCCTGATATTGAACTTAAGTTACCTAGGGCGGAATTGCTTTGGTTGTTGCAATCAACTCATTTTGCTATGTCTCAGCAAGATGTTCGAGTTTTTTTAAATGGCTTACTTTTTGAGCTTGAAGGAAGTACGATTACTACTGTGGCAACTGATGGTCACCGGATGGCTATCTGTAAACATTTGTCGGATTTAAATTTCCCCAGTCAGCGCCTATTGATACCACGAAAAGGTATTCAAGAAATGCTTCGTCTTCTTAACTCTGTTGATGATGAAGAAATTAGTGTTATTGCTGGAAAAAATTACTTCTGTTTAATTACGGCCGATTATAAATTTAATTCAAAATTAATTGAAGCTAGATTTCCGCCTTATGTAAGAGCGATTCCTACCAATAATGATAAATTTATTTTAATTGAGAAGGATCTCTTAAAACGTTCGCTGCAACGAATAATGATTCTTGCTCATGAAAAATCACGAGCTGTTTTGCTTCATATACAACCTTCTGGTGTCACCTTAGTAGCAAATAATCAAGAAAAAGAAGAAGCAACCGAATCGCTTGAAGCTAATGTTGATGGACAAGAGCTTAAAATAGGTATTAATGCTGGTTATCTTTTAGATGTTTTAAACATCTTACCCGGTAATTTAGTTCGCTTATCCATGTCTACTACTGATCGCAGTATTTTAGTTGAGTCTCTAGAAGATGAACAATATCAATATATCATCATGCCTATGAAACTATGAAGCTCAATGCTATTCAAATAACAAATCTTCGTAATATTTCTCTCGCTAAATTAAATCTTCATTTACATTTGAATTTCATTACAGGTAATAATGGTAGCGGTAAAACATCTTTTCTTGAGGCAGTTTATCTTCTTGCTAGCGGACATTCTTTTAGGAGCCGAGAAATCTCGGCATTAGTTTCGCATGAGCAGGATAGTTTAGTTGTTTTCGCAAATACAATTGATAATCAATATATAAGTATTCAAAAATCACTACGTTCTCCCACTATGGCTCGTATTAATGGCCAACCTTGTCTAACTAGCAGTGAGCTCGCTTTTTTTTTACCTTGTCAGGTTATCTATCAAGATATTTTTCAAATTATTGATGCTGGCCCTACTGTGCGTCGAAGTTTATTAGATTGGGGATTGTTTCACGTGGAACATCCTTATCATACAATTTGGAAAGACTATCGGCGCGCATTAAAGCAACGTAATGCTTTATTAAAACAACGTGCAACAAATACAGCATTAATTCCGTGGAATAAAATACTTTCTACCCTTGCTGAGCAATTAAATAATTATCGGCAGAACTATTTTCTAAAACTAGTGGAAGCTTTTAAAATTATTTTACCGCAATTAACAAATGTTGAATGTTTGCTAAACTATTATAAGGGGTGGGATAAACGTGATGAAGGTAAAGATTTAGAAACTATACTTACTGCAAGTTATGATATTGATTTGGCTCGAGCCCAAACTCACTACGGTGCACATCAAGCTGATTTAACCATTACAAGTAATGATATAAAAGTAAAGCATTTCCTTTCCCGTGGTCAACAAAAAATGATTCTATTTGCGCTGAAATTTGCGCAAACTGGCTTGGTTAACGGCAGCTGTATTCATTTGATTGATGATTTTACTTCTGAGTTAGACGAAGAGCATTTGCAGCGTTTGTTAAACTATATTGTCCAAAGCGAAGATCAGTTTTTTATTACTTTACGAAAAGGATCAAAAATAATTGCGGATTTTGATTTCCCTCATCAAATTCTTCACATGGAGCAAGGTAAAATTACTAATCAAATAAAATAGCTAAAATGTTTCACGTGAAACAAATTAAATAAACTTGTTAAATAACGTTTTCAAAAAGATATTATCTCGCATAGTCAAATTGTTAGTAAGTGATATAAACCCTATATAAATAATGATATAATCACTTTTTGGTAAAATGTATATTAGGTAAGAGGATACTTATGGCCATTGATGCTAATTATGATTCGTCTAATATCAAAGTGTTAAAAGGATTAGATGCAGTAAGAAAGAGGCCTGGAATGTATATTGGCGATACCGATGATGGTACAGGCCTGCATCATATGGTTTTTGAAGTAGTGGATAATTCAATAGACGAGGCATTAGCCGGTTATTGTAAAGAAATCCATGTTATTATTCACGCTGATGAATCGATTACAGTAAGGGATGATGGTCGTGGTATTCCTGTTGACATACACCAAGAAGAAGGCCGCTCAGCAGCAGAAGTAATTATGACTGTTCTTCACGCTGGTGGAAAATTCGATGATAACTCTTATAAGGTCTCAGGTGGTTTACATGGTGTAGGTATTTCAGTAGTAAATGCCTTATCAGAAGAACTCCATTTATTAATTCGACGAAATGGTCAAACACATGAGCAACACTATCGGCATGGCGTGCCGGACGCTCCTTTATCAGTTACAGGCGAAGCATCTAACACAGGTACGCAAGTATGGTTTAAACCAAGCGCTGATACATTTAATAACATTGAGTTTCATTATGAGATTTTAGCAAAACGTTTAAGAGAACTCTCTTTTTTAAATTCAGGCGTTTGTATTCACTTATATGATGAGCGTACTGAAAGACGTGATACTTTTCGTTATGAAGGGGGTATAAAAGCATTTGTTGAGCATCTTAATCGCAATAAAACACCTATTATTCCTGTGGTTTTTTCATTTACTGCCGACAAAGAAGAGGTTGTAGTTGAGTTAGCTATGCAATGGAATGACTCCTTCCAAGAAAATATTTTTTGTTTTACCAATAATATTCCGCAACGTGATGGCGGCACGCATTTGGCTGGCTTTAGGGCCGGTTTAACTCGTACTTTGAATAATTATATTGAAAAAGAAGGGTTTGCAAAGAAAGCCAAAGTAGCTACCACTGGGGATGATGCACGTGAAGGATTGACGGCCGTTCTTTCTGTCAAAGTGCCTGACCCTAAATTTTCTTCGCAAACAAAAGATAAATTGGTTTCGTCTGAGGTGAAATCAATAGTTGAATCCCTTGTAAGTGAAAAATTTAATGATTTTTTACTTGAAAATCCAGCTTGTGCTAAAGCAATTGTAGGTAAAATGATTGATGCTGCTCGTGCGCGTGAAGCTGCGCGACGTGCTCGAGATATGACAAGGCGTAAAGGTGCATTAGATATAGCTGGGTTGCCTGGCAAGTTAGCCGATTGCCAAGAAAGAGATCCTGCACTGTCAGAACTATATATTGTAGAGGGAGATTCAGCAGGCGGTTCTGCTAAGCAGGGGCGAGATCGTAAATTTCAAGCTATTTTACCGCTTAAAGGAAAAATACTGAATGTGGAGAAAGCACGTTTTGATAAAATGCTATCTTCGCAAGAGGTAGCCACCTTAATAACTGCTTTAGGATGCGGTATTGGTCCAGATGAATATGATCCTGATAAAATTCGCTATCATCGCATTATTATCATGACAGACGCTGACGTTGATGGCTCACATATCCGTACTTTATTACTTACCTTTTTTTATCGTCAAACACCAGAGCTAATTGAGCGTGGATATATTTATATTGCTCAACCGCCACTTTACAAAATTAAACGCGGTAAACAAGAACAATATGTAAAAGATGACGAAGCGTTATTTGAGCACTTAACGCAAAGTGCACTTGATAATGCAGAGTTATATCCTTCTAAAGATGCACCATCGATATCAGCAAGAGCTTTAGAAGAATTAGTAATGCAGTTTAGGAAATTAGAAAAAATTATTAAAAGACTTGCTAAGCGTTATAACGAAAATCTTCTTAGACAACTAGCTTATTTACCAAGTTTACAAGGACAAGATTTTACTAAGAAAGAATCTGTTGCAGTTTGGGTTGAACAGTTAAATCACTATCTAATTACTATAAATAATAAAGCATTACAGTATCGAGCGGAAGTGATGCATTTAGCTGAGCAAGATATTTATCTACCGCAGGTTGTGATTACCCAACATGGTTTAGAAAACTATTCATTATTGACCGCGGAATTCTTTAGTTCTAAAGATTATCGAGAAATAGTTCAATTAGGTTCAAATTTAATAAATCTAATTGAAGAAGGCGCTTATGTAAAACGCGGTGATAAAGTCTTAGCTATTAAAAATTTTGCTGAAGCTTTAATGTGGCTTATGGACGAAGCAAAACGTGGTCAATCTATTCAACGTTATAAAGGTCTTGGTGAAATGAATCCAGAACAGCTCTGGGAAACTACAATGGATCCCACTGTTAGACGCATGTTGCAGGTTAGTATTGAAGATGCTATTTCAGCAGATGAAATATTTACAACCCTAATGGGGGATAATGTTGAACCACGGCGTGATTTTATTGAAAGTAATGCCTTAGAAGCTGAGAATATTGACGTCTAATTGGAGTATCAAGTAAAAAGCCGCATCCTTGCGGCGGAGCACATCCTGTACTGGTCCCTTATCTTTGACTTCCTGTCAGACAAATCCTTGTCATCCTTTATTGACAAGTATATGTATAATAATAAATTTAACCTAAAGTTAATTGCGGTTTAAACTATAAGAAATATCTCAAAAAAGGGCAGGTTACAGGCCTGATTACTGAAGTTGTCAAAAGATAGGTAAATTTATAGTTAAAATAATAATTTCATGTCTAAATTGGCGTAATTTTTAAATTAAGCAAGTTATGGCAATAGCCTGTAATACAATTTTTGTAAGATTGAAACTATAGCGTCTTTAGATAGAAAAAACTTTAAGTTATGTGAAACTTCAGCTAATTTTTATGCCTATATTTTATAATGCTAACTTTGAAACCAATAATCTGCTAAAGAAGTATTTTTATAATGATTAAGGTAAGTAAAAAAGAAATCCTGGGATTTTTGGTATTGATTCGTTTTTAATAAACAACTTAGAAATGTTTGCGTATAGATTTCATTCTGAGCGTCACTTCCACCTAGTTGAAAGCAGTTATGGATAGCAGGCTGCATTAATTCATAAGCAGTTTGATAGTCCTTTTCTGCAAAATGTTTAACACCAGAACTTAAAGGAAAAGCGATATTTTGCCATAAATTACGATCATGCTCCGAAGCTAATGTGGAAGCATAAGAGTTAATAGATTGTAATGACTGATTTGCTAAATCAATTTCACCAGCTCGAACTAAACAATAAATAAAATGCACATTATTAAAAGGTATATAATGTTCAAAAGGATGAGAGCCAAGGTAGGGCGTAATTTGCTGAAAATAGTTATCTTGTGGCAGGCCTGCTAAATCCATACGCCATAACAATGAAATAGCGTCAATTTGCTCTAAAACTGTATGAGGTAAACTACCAAAAATATAGGGGAAAAGTTCTAATACTTTCTCCTTATTGCGATTAGCCAGGTAAAATAATGCGAGATGCCATGTATTATGTCCTTTTAAAAGAGGTAAAATCTCTGAGTTAATTAAAGGTAAACTTTCTAAACAATGAATACCTTCCTCTATATTACCCTCCAACAAATAGGTATGCGCTAAAGTATGGTATGCCCAGGGGAAATTAGATTCACTTAAGTCTATAGCTTGTTTAGCAATTTTTTTAGCTTTTGTATAATGTCCACAAAGTTCTTGTGCAAACGAATAACTCGATAAAAAAGCAGGATCATGTTGGTTTTGTTGCACACAACTTTTACATAAATTAAGGAAGTAGCCACTTTGATAAGATTGCCCAGTGCAATAAAAAAGCCACTCCGCAAATTTTAATGCTAGGACATCTCGAGGAAATTGTTTAATAATACTAGTAAGTAAAGTGATTGCACACTCGTAATTTAAATCAGCCCAAGCACGGATTGCGTAATAGGTTAATCTTTCTCGTAAATTTGATTGATATAGCAGTTCTTCTGCTTCTTTAAGAATTTGTAGTGCTACTTTGGTAGCCGTATCTTCTTGCGCATAAAGATAAAAAGCAGCAGCATAGGTCTGAATAAGCAAATTATTATGATGCTCTTGGGCTGCTTTAAGAATAATGTCAGCATGAACTCCTGAATTTAAAATTTCATTATTAAACGAATCAATGGCTTCTATTACGTGTCGAGACTTAGTAGTAACATTTAAACCTCGTTGAGTTTTCATAATATATAATTTAATAAGAAGATATATAAAGAATCATAGCAGATAGAATAGACCTCTTGCCTAACCGGTCTATTTTACGCGATTATTGTGTTGCAAAGTTTTCTCCGGTGCTTATTTACTTCGTGTAAACGTCGTTCCTCAAAATCCTTGCGCTTTGCACTCACGCAAAATAAACCGGTTAGGCAAGAAGGTTTAATTAAGCTGTAGATAAAGACAATAATTGACTTAATTTAAAACATAGTAATTTATGTATTATTTTGCGATAATAATAACTGTTTTAGCCCAAGCTTTAATTCTTTAATTACTATTTAGTCACAGTTAATAAATTTACCATACTTGAAATCATAGTCATTTAATTATAAAGGGATAATAGTTTGATGGGTATGAAGTAACTTCCAATGAATTTTAGGTAGTGTGTTTTTTATGATGATATCGAACGTTGAGCAAAAATCGCTTACAGAGTTTACTGAAAAAGCTTATCTTGATTATTCTATGTATGTCATTTTAGATAGAGCTTTGCCAAATATTGCGGATGGTTTGAAGCCTGTACAAAGACGTATTGTATACGCTATGTCAGAACTTGGCCTTAAAGCAACAGCTAAACATAAAAAATCAGCGCGCACGGTTGGAGATGTATTAGGTAAATTTCATCCGCATGGTGACGTGGCTTGCTATGAAGCAATGGTATTAATGGCTCAACCATTTTCTTACCGCTATCCCTTTGTTGATGGCCAAGGTAACTGGGGGTCGCCTGATGATCCTAAATCTTTTGCAGCGATGCGTTATACGGAAGCTAAATTATCAGGCTATGCAGATTTATTACTAGCAGAGTTACAACAAGGGACTATTGATTGGGTAGATAATTTTGACGGTACATTAACAGAACCTTCTTTGTTACCAGCACGCCTACCAAATGTTTTATTAAATGGTGCAACCGGTATTGCTGTCGGTATGTCATCAGACATCTTACCACACAACTTAACTGAAGTTGCAAATGCTTGCGCCTATTTACTCGATCATCCAAATGCTAGCTTAGATAAAATTTGCAAACATATTAAAGCACCAGATTTTCCTACAAATGCTGAAATTATTACACCCACAGCTCAAATTCGAACAATGTATGAGACGGGAGTTGGCTCAATCAAAATGCGTGCCGTGTATAAAGTTGAACGACATCAAGTGGTAATAACAGCGCTTCCTTATCAAGTCTCAGGTGCCAAAGTAATAGAACAGATAGCCACGCAAATGCAACAAAAAAAACTTCCTTTAGTAGAAGATTTACGTGATGAATCTGATCATGAACACCCTACTCGTTTGGTTATTATCCCCAAATCGAATCGAGTTGATATTGATAGTATGATGTCACATCTTTTTGCTACAACAGATTTAGAGCGAAGCTATCGAGTTAATTTTAATATGATTGGCTTAGATGGTAAGCCTAAAGTAAAAAATTTATTAACTATTTTAACTGAGTGGTTAAGCTTTAGATTGACTACGGTTGAAAAAAGATTACGTTATCGTTTAAATAAGATATTAGATCGCATTCATGTTTTAGAAGGGCTACTCATCGCATTCCTTAATATTGATGAGGTCATCGCAATAATTCGCGAAGACGACAATCCTAAACAAGGTTTAATGAAACGATTTAAGCTAAGTGAACGACAGGCTGAAGCGATTCTTGAAATAAAACTACGCCACTTAGCGAAGCTTGAAGAAATAAAATTAAAAGGTGAGCTCGCTGAATTATCAGAGGAACGTGATTCAATTCAGGCAATTTTAGAAAGTGAAAATGCTTTAAAGCAGTTAGTTAAGAATGAAATTATTGCTGATCGAAATAAATATGGTGATAAGCGTAAATCGCCTCTAGTAGAGAGAAGCGAAGCACAAGCCTTGAAAGAAACTGATATCATACCGAATGAGCCAGTTACAATTATTTTATCTGAGAAAGGATGGATTCGTGCAGCTAAAGGTCATGATGTAAATGGACAAGATTTGAGTTATAAAGCTAATGATTCTTTTAAAACTCAAACAAATGCACGCAGTAATCAGCAGATTGTTTTTTTCGATAGTATAGGTAAAGTTTATACCTTGCCTGCGCATGTATTACCTTCAGCACGTGGACAGGGTGAACCCTTAACAGGAAAGTTAAATCCTGCTAATGGTGCTACTTTTGAAGCGGTTGTTGCTGGTGATCCACAAGATTACTTTTTAATTGCGAGTGATGCTGGTTATGGTTTTATAACGCAATTAAATGATTTATATGTTAAAAACCGCAATGGTAAAGCTTGTTTAAAAATGACTGAAAATAGTTTGGTGTTAACGCCACGTTTAATTAATCAACAGGAAGCAGCGAGTATAGCTTGTGTAACCAACGTTGGTCGATTATTAGTGTTCTTAGCAGAAGAATTACCCATTTTAAATAAAGGTAAAGGCGTTAAATTAATTAATATACCAAGTGCAAAATCTGTTCAACGTGAAGAATACTTAATTGACGTGCAAGTTTTAAGTAAAAAAGATCTTTTAACTGTTTATGCTGGCAAGCGTCATTACACCCTAAAGCCTGCTGACTTAGAGCATTATCAAGGCGAGCGAGGGCGGCGAGGTAACTGTTTACCCCGTGGCCTACAGAATGTGACTGCTTTGCGCGTGACTAAATCTGAAACTTAAAAACTATAGTGTTGTCCACTAAGCTTTTATACTTCGTTTCAAGTTCACTTAGTCATGTACTTTTTTGTACACTCCTTCGCCTTGCTCACTGATGTTTTGTCTCAAGATTAGGGAGCACTACTATAGCATGTTGAGAATTAAAATTAATTTTAAGTAAAAATTATTCAGTTAACATGTTAATCAATAAATTTTTTTGGGTTAATGATAGGTTAGTTAAAGGGAGTGTTTTTAATGAAAGTAATTTGTATAAGGATAGAGTTGGTAAATTTTTTTGTGCGTTAATATGTTTCGCGATGGTATTAATATCTCCTCTCACTAAAGGTCCTGTAAGGGCTGCTGTTAAACTAGGCGCGCATTGAATATTGGTAAGGCTTGTTTGCATTAAACGTGTAATAATTGGTTTGGCTTCTTGCTCAGCAATGCCAGCTGCAACAAATAATTCTATAGCTTGTGCTGCCAAGGTAACTAAATGGTTGGCAGCAAGAACAGCTGCTGCATGATAAAGTATTTTTTTACTTGCATCGACTGTAACTAGATTTGCCCCTAAAGGCTTAAACAGTGTTGATAAAATTACTATTGCTTGTTCGTCCCCTTCAATTGCGCAATCACAATTCTTAAAACAATTTTGATCAACCACATCTGCTCTGAACGCTTTTAATGGATGAAAGCTTGCAATATAACAGCCTTGCTCTTGCAAAGGTTTTAATACCTCAGAACTTAAAACACCACTACAATGGACAACTGTACTTCCTGGTCGGACGATTTTTTTTTGAGCAAGCTCTAAAGCAATAAGCGCAATATCATCATCAGGGGTTGTAATAAAAGTAATATCTGCTGATGGTAAATCCATTATAGAAATTAAAGGTTTGCCTTGATTAACGAGGGATTGAGTTTGTTCTGCACTAGAAAATTTCTTATTAAGAATTGCTCGCAAAGAAATTTGCCCTGAAGAAACTAAGCTAAGTGCTAGATTTTTTCCTAAACGGCCGGCACCAATTAGATTAAAAAATAAAGATTGCATTAATTAAAATTAATTCCTGAGCAAAAATTCAATTTAGTTGTATTAGTATAAAGAAGTTAAAAATTATTTCTAATTATTTCCGTAGAAGGGCCCGTTTAGCCGATCAAGCTTAGGCCTTTGTTAATAAAAGAGTATATAGACTTATAAGTATTCATTACTCTTACACCAAAAATTTCAAAAAAGTGGAGAGCAATTTTTTAGTTATTCGTGTAAGAATTAATTTATTTTTAGATCATACTAACATACTTCAGGCCAAAAAAGGGCCCATGGAAACCATAGCTACTAGAAGGAATTACATTGGAAGGAAGGCTAAGTGCTTGAAAATAATTAGTGGCCATGTATCCAGCATCTACAATAATTTTACTAATGGGTAAATTATAGGTATAGGCTAAACCTAATTTAGTGTCTAATTCAGGCACTATAGTTGTAGTAGATGAATTCAAGGGAGGATTGATATTTGCAGAAACATCAAGGGAGCTAGCGTCACCTATCAAGAGAGAGCTTGCAATATTACCAAAAACACTAAATACCTCATTAAAATGATACATTAAATCCATACCTACTCTTGGCCCTAGTCCTTCAAATTTCATGGTCTCATCATTATAGGAAGGTGTTAAGCTACCAGTTTCAGTGCTTATTATATTTACTGGGCCATATTCTTTAGTTTTTAAACGGGCATACTGTAAGCCAGCATGAAAGCGCACATCTTTAAAAATACCAAAATTTGTATGTTGGCCAAATTCAGCGTTAACCGCATCCCACTTATGGGTATTATCATCATAAGCAAAAGCTAAATTGCTACCCGATACGAGGCTAATGTATGTATTGCCACGCGTTGTAATATGATCATTTAAATGATACCAATTTATATTGAGGTCAGATCCAGTACCAAAATGATAAGAAACCTCTAGTTTAAAGCCCCACAACCAATCATCATTTTTCTCTAAGAATTTACCATTTGTATTATAGCCTAAATAGTTATCATAATAAGTATTTCCATTTAAAGCTGGACGTAAATATAAAGCATGAACACCAACATCAAAACCAGTAGCTTCACAAGGAACTGTTACTTGTCCTGGAGTACAAACAGGTCCCATAGCACCACCAAAAGCAACATTACCACTTAAAGCGAGTAAAGGTAAAAAAAACTTTTTCATTATTAAATATTATTCCCTACAAAATTATTTTTATTTAATCATTAATAAAAGGAGGCAATATATTATAATTACAACTATAAAATATGAAGTCTAAAGTCATTATTTAATTCTTCATTTGCTTAAAGTACTTATAGTTAGAGAAAGTATTATTTGGACTCTCTTGCGCTATAGTAGTTTCAATAAATGTTGGAGGCTCAAAAAAAACACCAATTGAATTGGCTTTTTTTTCAGGTTTATTTTGGGGCGTTTTTTCTTCCATCGATTTTTTTGGGTTTAAATTTTCTAATAAAGTAACTATTTCTTGCTGTTTTAAAAATTTTGCAAGCGCTAAAGGCGTTAATTCTAATTGTTTAGTTGTATCGTCAGGTTGCCTTAACTCATAGGTCGCTTTTGTTTCAAAATGACTATCAACGTTAAATTTAAGTAAGATCTTAACTTTATCGATGTCAGCTGTTAATACAGTATGATGTAGAGGCGTGCAATCTTTTGTATTAACTATATAAGCAGGATAATACGCTGAACTTAGATTACTTTGCTTCTTAGCTTCAATCGCTTTAATTATTCTTTCAACATCACCTAGTTTAGCTAAAATTATTTTTTCCTCGCTTTCCTTGTTAGGAAAAATATTAAAAATAGAAGTATTACTTTTATAAGCTAAAGTACAAGCTTTAGTCTCTCTATTTACATAATAGATACTCCAGTCCTTCGTTCTAACATAAGCAATTTTTGTCGGAAATGGCATAGATAATAGCTTGGTTTCATCAACAGGCGGCATTTCATGTAAGTAACATAAGCTACAAGGTTCTACTGTTTGTATTCTAGGGTAAGATATTTTTAAATTGAGTTCGCCATACTTTAGGTTACTTTCTAATTGCTTATTATCGCCAATATCAAGCCAGTAAAATATTCCCTTAATAACCTTATTTTCGGTTAGATCAGTAAAGTAAGATTTATAACTAAATTTTCTTACCCCCAGTTGATTCATATTAAAATAAGGAATAGCTGAAATAGTCTGGTTTGGGCTATCAAATGCATGTATATTTGGTGTTTTTTTCCACTCATTAAATACAATTAACATTCTTGGATCAGCACGAACTGGTGAATACATCATAAAAAAATCATTAGATCTCTGAAAGCCTGACCGAGCGGTAGTCACTTCACAATGCCCTAATAGGGATATCGTTTGCCCTTCCTTAGGAAAAACGTTGGTATCAAATACATAGTTTCCCTGGCTAATTAATAAAAATATAGTAAAAATATCTTTGCAGCTCACTCTACTAAAAATACTATCTAAATCATTTAGATTTTTAGCCATATACATTTGAACAAATTGTGCCAGTTCTTTTAATTGGCCATCCATGCATTCTTGATTTAATAAATCCTCAGTATTACATACCTCTATATCAACATCTTCTTCATTAAATTGCTTTTGGTAACTAGCTACATATTGCTTTAGACACCAAAATTTAATAGGGTTGCTAGGTTTACCTTTTGCTTGCGCTTTAAGTTCTCTAGCCATTTCAATAGGCCCAGCAATATCATGTCCTGCTATTGCAGTTAGCTCATTTTTAGTCGGCGGACCTATCCAAGAATAATGTATAGTTGGTAACTTCATAATAAAATACTATAAGTAAAAAAGAGCATAATTTGATCAACATTATATCATAAAGTTTAAATATTGTGCAAAATTAAATTAAGATTTATTGGTGTTAAATGAATTTTTATTTATATAAAGTTCGCAAGGCTATTTGGGTAGATAATATAGCTCATGATATAATAGATAAAGCCTTGACTATATATTGAATCATCAAGGCTACTTTAGTTAAGCCAGTCGATTAAATAATCCCTTTAAAAAGTTCTATATAATTAGGTCTGTTTTACCACATGAATCTTCTAGCAATGGCGTGTTGTATTTAATGTTGTTACTAGGATTATATACATCACCTTTCTTATATCCATCATCAAATGTTATTCGCCCATCCGGAATTAAAAATACTATAGGCTGTATTAAAGTAATAGCAGGTATACATAGTTTTGGAAATTTTGCTTCTTCTGCATAGGGGGCGACTTCATAAATTGAAATTTGGTCGGTGCGTGTTTTTCCTAGAACAATTTTAACATCTTGCATTTGGTCAAATAAACTTTGACTTAAATTTTTTACAAAATCTTGCATCTGTTCTTGAGAAATTTGTTTAGCCGCCTCCAAAGTTGCTTCAGTTATTTGGTTATTTGAATTAATAACAGGTACTGCCGCAATTAAGTGATGTAAAAAGTATTTTGCAAGTGATTGAAAGGCTTCGAGTGGAAAAACTTCTTGGGCAGGTTTTTCAACTTTGTTAAACATACGCATACAACAACTCCTCAACTTAGATTTCTTTGCTCATAAATAATGTAGTGAGGAGTATGATCTCTTAATTTCTTTAGAATTAATAGTAACTGATCATATTATTTTATGGTATATAGTTACTGAGGACGACCTCCTATCCTAGGTAAATAATACGGGACGACCCGACTTTTAACGAGAGTAAAATATGGCTTGGGTTTATCTCTTTCTTGCAGGGATCCTTGAAATAGTTTGGTCATTCATGATGAAGCAATCTGTTGGCTTTACGAAACTAATACCGTCTGTGGCAACTATTATCACAATGGTAGCTAGTTTCATTCTTTTATCTATCTCTATGAAAACACTTCCGCTAGGAACAGCTTATACAATATGGACAGGTATTGGAGCGGTTGGCGCATTTTTAATAGGGATTATAATTCTAGGTGAGCCAGCTAACGCATTACGAGTTATAGCTGCAGCCTTTATTATTTTCGGATTGGTAATGATGAAATTTTCTTCTACATAATAATTCGCGTAAGAGACAGCGTAGCATAATCAAGACTACACTGACTTTACCCTCTTTAACTATTAGGAAATTGATCAAATTTTTGAACCTCAGCTAAACTATCTTCCCATTTGGCTCTACTCTGATAAAAAATGTGCGCAGTAGGGGATATAGGCGGTTCGAATTCAATACTGCCAGCAGGTAAAACAAGCATTTTACCTTCGTACATGTAGGGTAAAGCGGAGCCACAGGTTTGGCAAAAACACTTTGTATGTCTTGTTCCCTCTAAATTATAAATTTTGGTATTTTCTTCCCCACTTAACCAATGAAGTTTTGCTGAATACGATATTAGATTTGCCCCATGTATCGTACCGGTATCCTTTTGGCAATATGTGCAATGGCAAAACAAAAATAGATCAAAATTGCCTTCAATTTCATAGTTGACTTGGCCACATAAGCAGGCGCCGATTTGTTTTTTTGCTTTACTGTTCAAGTTCATATAGAAGATTCCTACAAGGATAGATGACGATTATCTTTTGTTAGTGTGTTAAGCCCAAAAGTCAGGAGATATTAGGTGATGAGTATAACTCAGTATTAATTTACTGGAGGGCGGTTGATTCTAAATCGAATGCATGAACAAAGCTAGGGTCTTAATCATCGTTAGCATAAATATAATAGGCCACTTAAACCCATAAGAGATAAATAAATACAATGACTAGTAAAATGGGTACAACATATCGTATTAGAAATTGCCAAGTAGCAAATAATTTTGGCCCAAAATCTAATTCAGTTTGTGCTACTTTTTGATTTAGCCGCCAACCAACAAAGATAGCAATTAAAAATGCGGAAATAGGTGTTAAAATTTGCCCTGCAAGCTCTTGCACTACTTCACTCATAGGCCAGGTTACTGGCAGAAGGTGGGTTGTAAAAATAATAAGTGCACCAATAATTATAGCTAATAGAGTAATAATACTCGTAGCAATAAGTCGTTTTAGCGAAAAGCGCTCAATTATGGTAACGGCGGCGCTTTCAGCAAAAGCAATGGCAGGCATCCAAGAGGCAAGAACAGTACCTAATAGAAAAAATATAGCAATCCAAAAACCGCCAGAAAGCTGTAACATTGCTTGTAAAACCATGTCTAAATTTAAGTGAGAAAGCTGCGTTATATTACCTTTAGCCAATAATATGGGAAAAATAATAAAATAAGACAAAAGGGAAGCGATAAGATCAAAGCCAACAATAATTAAAGTGGATTTGCCCAACCGTGTAGTAGCTGGTAGATATGATCCATAAACAATCATCGAGCCCATTGCTGTATTGAGTTTAAAAAAAGCATAAGCTAAAGCTGAAAGTAGTAACTCAGAAGTGATGGGGTGAGTGAATTGAATTAAATAAAGAATTGCATTTTTAAAACTGCCAAAATAGGAGGCATAAAGGGCAAGTAGAAAAAATACAATAAAAAATAAAGGAACGGCAATACGAGAAATCTTCTCTAACCCGCGATTTATTCCTCGTGCAACAACCACCATGGTGAGCGCTAGAAAGATAAAGAAATATAAAAATGACAGCAGGGAGGTGATTGGACTAATTATTAAAAATTGGCCTATTTCTGCTCTTAACTGATTTAATCCAAATAAAGATGAAAGATAAGCTGAAACATTTAAACAGTAATAACCTAAAGTCAAAACAAGAATAGTAAAGCAAATCCACCCCAGCCACCGCCAGCGATAATTAGCGCCTGATTCCATTGCAAGAAGACTAAAGGCGCCTACGGGATTCTGTTTAGCTCGACGTCCAATAAAAAATTCTGCCAAAACAAGAGGAATGCTAATAAATAATTCGCAAAAGAAATAAACAAGAATAAAAATACCTCCAAATTTGGCTACAAAAAAAGGAAACTGGAAAATATTTCCAAGTCCAATGACCGAACCAATTGTCACCAGGAGGTAATCAGAATTTGAATCCCATTGTGCCCGGTATTTCAAAATTTTGTTATCCATAGTTTTCCAACTAGTTAAATTAAATGCTATTAAGCTCGCTTCCTTTAACCTATTGCCTTAATACTCTATCTTCGTTACCAATCTCTTTAACTGTAAATTTTTCATGTTGCTCAGTATGAGTAGATTTCACCTTTTCGCCAAAAAAGCCAAATAACTTACCCTTAGACTGGTGATTTTTCACAGAAATCAATTCATCATTAACGTAAATATTTAGGTTCTTGTTATTGTAGCCTACCTGAGAGATTGTTTGAGCTATTGCCTTTCCTACTTGTCCTTGAGAGGCATATATATAAATGGATTTAGCTTTCTTCATCTCTTTTATTGTACGATTTGCTACAAAGCTTCTAACATCATCCGTTAATTTTAAAGGAAGCTCATAGGCAGTATTATTTGGGGTTTTTGTAAATGTAAACTGTGCCTTTGTATCATCATTGTTGGCAACATACGTTGCCCCAGTTACTTTCTCCAAGTACGCTACATCTTCTATTGGGTTAGAGCTAACTAAAAAATATTGTCTTTGAGATATTTTATGCAAAGACTCCATTTTTTTGTTAATGCTATGTAATAGCTCACCAATTTTGCCCCCGTTACTTACCTTATTGACAATACCTTCTAAGAACCGTTTATCTTTAGTTAACATACTATAAACTGCCTCTAGAGCCTTATCATCAAATTGGAGCATCTTTCCAAATGTCAGCTGCGTTACAATTTGTTCAATACGAGCTGTAACAATAGCCAAAGCAGATTCATCAGTTGGACCCATTGAGTTTGGTTCAGGCGGAGTAATAATATTAATTGATTTACTGGAAAGAAGTTTTTTAATACGCTTTACGCCTTTTTTCATACTATCAATGATCGTTTCTATCTCAGAAGATGAGTCTTTTGTCTCCGCTTTTGATTGAGAATAGGTGATTAATTCATCAGCTGCTTTTATAAATGCATTTTTTAAACGGTTTAATACTGGATCTTCATCTGGGAAAGTTGATATTTCTTCTGTGTGAGTATTAGGCGCATTTATTTCAGGCGTTTGTGTAGCTTTAATTGGTTTTCCTCTTTCTCGATCAAGCATAGCCTCAAAATGTTCAAAGGATAAATCAGGGCGATTTTTATTATTGAGAATCCAAGAATTAATAAAATTTTGTATATCTGGTGGCGTCGTATCGGGATGCTGGATTAAATTTTTAAACGCTTGCAAGGCATTGTTTATCCATTGTTGCCCATCAGAACTCTCTTTGGCTTCCTCTTTGAGTGCTTTTCGTATTTTATTTTTGACTGATACGGCAACCTGATTGTGTACAATAACTTTAAATCCCTCAGCAACATTTCGCTCTTGTGCTTCAGTGATGGGTGGTAGAAGCGCTAATGCCTGAGCAGCAATACGTCGTTTTTCAGGGTCAATTTCAAGTAAGCCAAAAATAACAGGCTGCAATTCAGCAGGAATTTTATGCAGTGATTCTGACTTTATTTTTTTAAGTTCGGTGTTGAAGTGTTCTAGGATAAGTTTATCTAGTGGTTTTCCCCTTGTATTTTGTTTTAACTCCTCTATCCAACCTAATTGTAGATTGCCAAATTCATCATTCGTATTATAAGGTGGCCTTAAAAGGCCTTCGCCTTCTTTTATGACGCCACAAAGCTGCAGGAGGGTTAAACCTAGGCGCCAATTATCATGTAAGGCGTCACCAGGTACAGTAGTGTTAGGTAAAGGTTGACCGAGTGTCATTGCGATATGAAATTCGGGTGGAAAATAACGTCTATCAGACACGGAAGAAACAGCGTATTCATTGCCACTTTGGTTTAAGGCTGCGGCAATTAATCCAGCGTTTGAAGTTGATGCAGAGCCAAAATCAGCTAAATAAATCTCGCCTGTGGCACTAACTAAAAGATTACTAGCTTTAATATCACGATGATAAATTTGCTGTTTTTGCATTTTAGCTGCTGCTTCTAATAAAGAGCGGGCTGCATGCCTTAAAACAGCGGTACGTTTTTCCTCAGAGGGCAGATAACTAATTAATTTTTTAAGATTCTCACCATCGCCTAGCGCTGCAACGTTATCCATAAAAAGATATAGCCTTTCATGGCCTTGTGCATCGGTTGAAATGATTCCATCGGTGCTATAAGCAACATGCGGTATATTTGCTGCTTTAAGAATGCGACCAAAGTCATATTCTTTAAAAAGGGCTTCTCTATCCTCATCTGATTTTATATCTAGTTTTTTAACTGCTAGAAATTTACCTTCTTTTTGTGCTAAGCGTACCTTGCCAAAAGTGCCTTGATTAAATAGTAGCCTCTGCCTCTGGGCATCTTTCTTAGAGGTAGGTAGACTTCCTTTTTCTAAGGACAGCTGCTCAAGGACTAAGTTTTCTTGCTCTGCTGTTAATGAATTCCATAGCTCATAGGCTCCTTGCGCAGTAGTGATCGTGGTAAATTCCTGGATAGTGTCTTTATTCCTACGAGTTTGCATGTAACTTCTCTTAGAATTTAAAAAAATAATGGCTCGTATATTTAAAGATATTACAAGCTTTTTTGGTCAATAACTTTATTATATGTTCAATTATAAGTCATTTCAAATGTTAACATTGGTTATATGACTTTTCTAAAGCTCTCTATTTAATAACTAATCTTAGCGATTTAATGATTGACAGTGCCTTAGAAAATATTAAAAATTCCTAATAGGGCTGATAAGGAATAGTTAGGTTGACAAAAGAAGAAAAGGATTTGGAACGAGCTGAGCGTCGTGCCAAGCGTGAAAGTCGTAGGCAAAAACAGCGTGAGGCTAATATTAATCGAGCGCAGAAAATGCACAATGCGCGCATGGCTTCTGATTTAATCAGCCTTACACCAGACCTGCCAGCTATCAATGTTGGATGTTCTGGTTGGTTTTACTGGCACTGGCGGGGTAAATTTTACCCTGAAGATATGCCGACCAAAAGCTGGTTTAATCATTATAGTGAACATTTTAAAACGGTGGAATTAAATGCCCCTTTTTATTCTTGGCCAACGCTGGCTAATGTAACTACCTGGCAACGTCAGGCAGGTCGCAAAAAATTTATTTATACCGTAAAAGTCTGTGAATTGATTACGCATATCAAGCGTTTTACTGATACAACAACATTGGTGTGCGACTTTGGCTATATTGCTGATTTATTACAAGCACGTATGGGATGTTTTCTTTATCAATTACCTCCTAGTTTTCACTATACACCTGAGCGATTGCATAATATTGTCACACAGCTCGATATAAGACGGCGTAATGTTATTGAATTTCGACATATCAGCTGGTGGAATGAAGACGTTTATACTGCTTTTCGTGAAATGGGTATCATTTTCTGTTCATGCAGCGGCCCCAATTTGCCTGATGAGTTAATTTCTACAACGGATGAAGTTTATATCCGATTTCATGGTAAAAAAAAGTGGTACTTATATGATTACAGCGATGATGAACTTCTTGTTTGGGCAGAGAGAATTTCTCAAAGTGGTGCTAAACGGATTTGGGCTTATTTTAATAATGACGGCGAAGGCTATGCCATCCATAATGCACAAACGTTTATAAAAGCTCTCAAAAAAATCATCTAATGCGTAGCCTTATAGTTTACTTTAAAGTGTGCCAATAAGGCTCAGATAGGTCTTTACACCGTTTTAATTAACTCACTATGCTATATTATTTAGTAAAGACTTATTGTAATACCTAGCTAAGCAAGCATTTGAAAAGTAATATAAATTTGCTAAAAGGATCAATGATCGTGGAAGGAATGTTTATTAATTGCTTAAAATTAAGGCTTAATGAAGACCAAATTCTTGTTGATTTAAATCAAATTCAAATGGTTTTAGCGCTTCCAGAATTAGATAAACTACCTACTGAAGATGATGCGGTGGCTGGTTTACTTAACTTCCATAGTCAATTTATTCCTGTTTACCATCTTGCAAGCCTTGTTGACGAACAAAAACCAATTTATGATTTAAATACTCCTATTGTTATTTGTTCTTTAATAAGTGGATTAATAGGATTATTAGTATCTGAGGCAATAGAAGTATGTTTTATCTCAATGGATAATATTCAAAAATCTGCATTACTTTCACCTTATCCTTATGTGGCCGGTATATTAGAAGGCGAGAAAGTATCTTCGTGGCTTCTTAATCTAGAAGAACTAATGCATTTTCATCAACTTAAACTTAAAAATCATGAATCCCTTTCTTCTAAAGCTTGAAAAATGGGCTAACAAACATTATGGCCTCTATATTCACAGTCATGCCCTAGAGCCAATCCAGCATAAACTAAAAGAGTTATTAAATAAAAGAAACTTAAATGAGAGAACTTTTTTTGAACAATTAAATACTGGTCACTCAGAACTCATTAAAATCACAATTGATATTTTAACTGTTCCAGAAAGCTATTTTTTCCGAGATAGTGTACTTTTTGCTTATTTAAAAAATCATTATTTACCAAATTTAATTCTTAAAAAAAGACTTAATCACCATTTAAATATAAATATTTGGAGTGCGGGCTGTGCAAGGGGAGAAGAAATTTACTCCATTGCCATTCTTTTAGTAGAACTTTTACCTGATTTAAAGCAATGGACTCTTAATTTGCTTGGCACAGATATCAATAAAAATATCCTTGATGAAGCAAAAAAAGCCATCTATACAAAAAGAAGTTTACGCTCAACTGAAGCAAAGCTTGAAAGCACCTATTTTACAAATCATCACAATAATTATACCTTAGTTTCATCTATTCGCGACTTAGTTCAATTTAAGCATCATAACTTAGCTGACCCTCAAAAAATGATTCGACAATTTGATTTAATTATTTGTCGGAATGTTTTTATTTACTTAACACCAGAAGTAATTAATAGGGCATTAGATTATTTTTATGATAATTTAATCAAAGATGGGCTATTATTTTTAGGTCATGCAGAATACCCGCACCAAAATTCATCAAAATTCACCATTAATTTAGAAAACGGCGTTTGTTTTCTTAAAAAGGAGCCAGAAAATAAAAAAGTATCTCTACCAGCAACCATTCAGGAAGATAAAAGGGAATTTAAATTATCACGTCAATCATTGCTAGCAACTATTGAGTCTCATTTAGAAAAAAAGAACTATACTCAAGCCTTAGAAGAAATTAATTGTTACCTTAAAAACTGGCCTAAAACGAGCTCTCTATTAAGATATAAAGGGGAGTGTTTATTACAGCAAAATGAATTGCCTGCTGCACATTTGTGTTTAATAGAATCCCTTAAACTTGATTCTCTTAATCCAGTTAGTTTCTTTTTTAAAGGATTAATCGAACTTGAGCTAAGAGACATAATTGCGGCGATGACTTCTTTAAAAAATGCTTTGTATATAAAGAATAATTTTCCAGAAGCAGCTTATTATCTTGGTTTGGTTTACTTACAACAAGGTAATAAAAATCAAGGGGCTAAATGGCTTAGGAAAGCCTTACAATTTGCTAATAAATTAAATGAGGGTTCTATTTTATATACTGTAGATACTCGAGAAAATTTTATTAATGCCATCCATTCGAGTATTTCCTATTATGAGAGATAAAGCCATGAAGGATGAATTATTAAGCAGTGAAAAAGCTAGAGCTATTTTAGCAAATCGAAAAGCAATTATTGCCAAAAAAAAGCTAGATTTTACCTTTCAAGAAGAGAGCTCACTTTTACTTTTTAAAATAGATAATATTCAAAAGTATGCCCTTCCTTATCAACAAATTGAACGTGTAATCCCTTTCCAGCAAATCACTTATATTCCTGGAGCTAAGCCAATTTTTCTAGGTATAATTTATTATAATACTGAGATATGGCCAGTAATCAGTTGTAAGCGCCTCTTTCAACTACAAGGTGAAGAGCGTATTTCATTTTTTATTTTATGTAAAAAAGGCTCGCAGCAAATTGCCTTATCAGTACATGAAGTTTTAGATCAAATTACCCTGAAAAATTCCGAAGAACTCACTCATTTTGCAAATGAAAAAACAATAAATGGAAGTACTTACATTCGTGGAGTTTACAGAACTGATATAGCAATAATTGATATAGAAGCTATATTTAATATAGTGAACTAATTCAAGGTGATTTGATTTAAAAAGGAAATGAATTGTTTAACTAAAGTCTGCATAACTTTTAGTATTTTATTAAAGAACGTTTCAGCAAACTTATGAATGGAAGCAATCATGTTGGAAAGCCAGAAAGAAAAATATAAGAGTGGCCCGTTTAAAATAAGTGTCGGACTTACAATTTTTTTAGTGATTAGTTTTATTATTCGTTGTATTAATTTTCAGTCTGACCATTTTTTGCTAAAATCCATCAATTTGATAATTTTATTATTATCTGTTTTGATGGCTTTATTGCTTATTTATTCTTTATATAGACTTAAACGGTCTGATGAAGATTTGTTTGATGTATTAAATGCTAAGCTAGATGCTATTTCAAGATCGCAAGCCATCATTGAATTTAACATGGATGGCAATATTATTACGGCGAACGAAAAATTCTTAGAAACCTTAGGATATACCTTAGATGAAATTAAGGGAAAACATCACAAAATTTTTATTGATGAAAAATATAGCTATTCGGAGGAGTACAATAATTTTTGGTCAAAATTAAATCGAGGCGAATACATTCAAGCAGAATTTAAACGAATTGGCAAAAATAATAAGGTCGTATGGCTATTATCGTCATATAGCCCAATTTTTAATCGGCAAGGTAAGCCAGTAAAAGTCATTAAAGTGGCTACAGATATTACAGAACAAAAAAAACAAAGCATCGATTTGGAAAACATGTCTAAGAAATTAAGAGAAATCGGTGTAAAAATCATGGAAGAAAGCAATGAAATCTCTGTAGGTGTAAAACAACTTGAATCTACAGTATCTGAACAAGTTACTAGTGCTTCACAGCAAGCTGCTGCCGTCACTCAAATTAGTACGACTATTGAACAGATAAAAGCTACTACAAGTCAAACAAAGGAAAAAGCTAAGCAGTTAGGCGAATCAGCCAATATTACTACGTCAGTTAGTGAGAAAGGTCGTCAAGCCATTAATCTTATGACCACTTTTATTGAAACACTGCAGAGTAAAATGCAGCAAATTTCAGCAACAATTTTAAGTTTGAATGATAAAACGCAGCAAATTAGTGAAATTACCGAAGCTGTAGCAGACATTGCCAAACAGTCTAAAATGTTAGCCTTAAATGCCTCTATAGAAGCAGCAAAAGCTGGCGAATCAGGTAAAGGTTTTGCTGTCGTTGCCGGAGAGGTTAAAGATTTAGCGGAGCGCTCCCAACAATCTACTGAGCGTGTTCAAAAGATTTTACAAGATATCCGCCAAACTGCCGAACATGCCGTTATGGTAACTGAAGCAGGTAACAAAAGTGTAGAAGAAAATTCTAAGCAGGTTAAGCTCACTGATGAAATTATTAATTCTTTAGGCAATGTTATTGAAGAGACATCGATAGCGTCTATGCAAATTGTTTCTGCCGTTCGTGAAGAAGCTATTGCTATTGAGCAAGTAGATGCGAGTATTAAGGAAATCAATAAAGTAACTAATTTATTTAGTTCTGCTACCGAGCAAACCAAAGATTCAACTATTAACTTAAGCAAAATTGCTGATTCACTAAAAAAAACAGCAAGTCAATATGGGCTCAGAGAGTTGCAGGAAGTAGACAGAAGATAATATATGGATGAAAAACTTCAAAAAATTCTATTAGAAACTTTCAAGATTCAATTGCAAGAGATTCATCAATCACTTATTAATGCTTTACTCTCACTGGAAAAAACCACTGAAAAGAATGAATTAAAGGCGACATTAAAAGAATTATTTCGCTATTCTCACAATATCAAAGGAGCTGCAGCTTCGGCATCTATTCCGGCTATTGCAACGATAGCTCATGGTTTAGAAGATTTATTTCAAGAATGGCGAGAAAAAGACCACACTCCTTTAAGAGAAGAAATCGATGCTTGTCTACAAGTCTCCGATAATTTGTTAGTAGCTTTGAATTTATTCGACAAAGGGGAAGCTATTGATGTAGATTATTTTCTAGCGCCGCTTAAAGGAAAAAAAGCAACGGAGTCAATTGAAAGCACCAAATTTGATGAATTTATCAAACTTCCTCTTAATCGCATTGAAAGGGTAAATGCAAAAGCCAATGAGTTTATTATATATCGTCTGAAATTAATGAATTGGTTTAAAACTTTAGAGCTTTGCGTTAAAGAAATGAATAATTCAGTGGAATTTAAATCCTTATTATCATTGCCTGCTATTAAAACGTTAAATAATATGTCAGCCGAAAGTGGACAGTTTTTAGGCGATTTTTCACGATCAATACAAAGTTTACAAGAAGAAGTGAAAACGATGCGAATGATCCCTGCATCGATGTTGTTAACGCCCTTAAGTAGAACTGTTCGTGATATCTCAACAAAATTAAATAAATCCGTTGAATTTGAAGTCTATGGCGGCAATATTGAATTGGACAAAGCTATTTTAGATGCTGTCAAAGACTCATTACAACATTTAATACGAAACGCTATTGATCATGGCATTGAAGAAGACCAGGAGCGCAAAAAGGCAAACAAACCAATTCCTGCCAAATTACGCATGGAAGTATCCCAAAGTTCTGGAAAAATTATTTTAAAAATCATTGATGACGGAAAAGGAATAAACCTTTCGCAAGTGAGGCAGCATGCGATAAAAATGGGGCTATACTCGGAAAATGAGCTATTACATGCAAGCGATGAAAAAATCTTAGATTGTCTTTTTGTATCTGGATTTTCCTTACATAAAGGAGTGACTGAAATTTCTGGACGGGGAGTTGGCCTTGATGCAGTTAAAAATGATTTACAAAAATTAAAAGCAGATATTGAAGTTAAGACCGTTGAACATGAAGGTACTTGTTTCACTCTCACACTTCCTCTAACTCTCGCTACAACACGGGGCGTATTTTTCAAATTAAGAGAACAAATTTTTATGCTCCCCAGTTTATCCTTAAAAGCACTCTATGATCTAAAAGTTAAAAACTTAAAATGGGTTAATAATCAGTTAACTTATGTCGTTAATCATCAACCTATTCCTGTAGTGAGTTTAAATTATCTTTTAAATCGTGAAGAAGAAACGTTAGAAAGTAACCAAGATTATTGCGGTTTATATATTGATTACCCGGGGGTTGATCTTATTTTATGGGTTAATTCTATTGTTAATGAACACGAATGTGTCATTAAGCCTCTACCATTGCCTTTCTCCCAATTACCACAATACATTGGGACAACATTAACTGGAGATAGCACATTGGTTTTAGCTTTAGAGCCCCAAAAAATTATTGAGCTGGCTTTGTTAAAAAACCTTACGAGAGAAAAATTATATCAAACTCAAGGCTCGAAAGAACCCCAGCGCAAAAAAGTGCTTATTGTAGATGATTCCTTTACAACTCGTAGCCTTTGTGCAAATTCATTAGAAGCTGCAGGGTTTAGTACTATGACTGCTATCGATGGAAAAAAGGCCTGGGATTTATTACAAAAAAATTCCTTTGACTGTGTAATTACAGATCTAGTCATGCCAAATGTTGATGGTTTTGAACTTACTAGATTAATCAAAAATGATAAAAAATTAGCTCAAATGCCCGTTATTATTATTTCATTATTAAATTCTAAAGAGGATAAAGAACGCGGCTTAGAAGCAGGAGCTGATGCATTTTTTGCCAAAAATGAATTTGATACACATTCATTAATCGAAACAATGAGTCTATTACTATGAATAAGCCTATTAAAGTACTCATTGCAGATGACTCAAAAGTCTCTACCCAACTCCTTGTCTCTATACTTGAAGAAACGAGTGATATTCAAGTAATTGCCACAGCTAAAGATGGGATTGAAGCAATTCAACTGACAAAACAACTTAGACCTGATCTCATTACCATGGATATTTTTATGCCGAATATGGATGGGATTGAAGCCACACGAACTATTATGGCAGATTGTCCTACGCCTATTATCATCATAAGTTCGCAATATAATAAAAATATGGCTGAGAGTAGCTTTAATGCATTGGAAGCAGGCGCTTTATCCATTATTGAAAAACCTAGTCCCTCTTCAAATGATTTTGCAGAAGCTAAAAGATTTATTCTTAATTCGATACGTGCCTTAGCTGGCGTCCCTGTGGTAACACGAAAACGAACTCTACCATTAGATTCAGTCTCGGCGGTACCTAAAATAGAACAAACTTTTAAGATTTTAGCTCTAGGCTCATCTACAGGAGGTCCTGCAGCACTGAATTGTATATTGCAAGGCTTGCCAGCTGATTTCAATATTCCGATTGTCATAACTCAGCATATTACGAAAGGATTTTTAGAGGGATTAATTAGCTGGCTGCAATATCAGACTTCATTAAAATTAGAAGTTGCTAAACACAATCAAATGCTTAAACCTGGGCACGTCTATTTTGCACCAGATAATTTTCATCTGACTATCACAAAAGGCTTAGAGCCGATTGCGATACTAAAAGATAGTATTCCAATTAACCATTTTAAACCTTCTGCAAACGTATTATTTACATCCGTTGCAGAAAGTTATCCAAAGGAAGCTATAGGAGGTATTTTAACTGGTATGGGTCGAGATGGAGCTATAGGACTACTTTTGATGAAGAAAGCTGGCTGCTACACTTTTGCTCAATCGAAATCTACTTCTGTCGTATTTGGTATGCCTGGAGCCGCTGTGGAAATGCAAGCGATTAATAAAATCATTGATCTTGAGCAAATTTCCAAATTTTTAGCTAAAATTTGTAAATAATGGAGGAGAAATGAAAATTTTAATCATGGATGACAGTGCTACTGCGCGTGCTTTATTTAAAGCTTGTTTTCGCAATAAACCAAATTATGAAATCATTGAAGCAAAACAGATAAATGAAGCGTTAGAAAAAGCCAAAATGAATCAAATGGATTTAATTGTTCTAGATTATAATATGCCCGATCTTACCGGGAGTGAAGTTGCCCAAATAATGAAAAAAAATGGTGTAAAAGGGCAATTTGTTCTCTTAACAGCTAATACACAACAATCTGTTATTGATGAAGCAAAAGCTTTAGGCTTTTTAGATGTGATTGAAAAGCCCATTTCTCCAGAAAGTATTGATTCATTATTAGCAAGGTTAACATGATCCTTACAGCAAGCCAGGAAGACGCTCTTAAAGAGATTGGGAATATCGGGGTGAGTAAAGCAGCCAAACAATTAGCTTCATTACTGCAATCACCGATTAAAATTTCAATTCCTGAAATATCTTTTGTGAAATTACAAGAAATTAATAACGTTGGGCCAAAAGATGAAGCCTTTTCTTTTGTTTACCAGTTGCTTTCAGAAGATTTACAAGGCTACGTTGCTTTAGCGTTTAAACGTGAACAAACAAACCTGTTAACGATGTCGGTTTTGGGCAAAATTCCCCAGCTGACTCAAGAAGAGGCTCGAGCATGTGAACAAGAAGCTCTATTAGAAATCGGCAATATTATTATCAGTTCATGTATTACTGCGATAGTAGATTTAACATCAAAAAAAGTGGGCTTAACTTTACCCTATTATGATGAAAATAATATTGTGACTTTGCTGAAAAATCTATGTACTTCTTTCCCTAATCTATTAGATGAGGTGCTTATTGTATCTACAATTTTAGATATGCAAAAAGATACGCTTTCAGGACATTTATTTTTAGTTTTAACTAAAGACTCTACTAAAACTTTATTAATAGCAATTAAAGAATTGATTGATGAAAACAATTAACCAAACTGTTTTTGAAAAAATTTATAATAGCTTACCTTTTGGCCTTATGATTGTCGATAAGGCGCTTACAATTAAATCATGGAATGCATGGTTAAAAGATAACACTCAGATTCCTGAAGAACAGGCTATTGGAAAATCTTTAAACTCCATTTTTGGTGAAAGTTACTTTAGCTCTCGTTTTAACTGGGCCTTAGAACAAGTGCTCAACTACAGTCATCCACAAATTTTATCGTCTATGCTGAATGAATACCTTGTTCCTGTTTCAATTGTTAAAGGCCCATTTGGGGAGCTGGATAAAATGCAGCAGGAAGTTTATATTTTGCCCATTGATGATGATGACAATATGGCATTAATAATAATTAAAGATGTCACTCAAAGAGTTCACTTAAAAAATACGCTTATGGCAATCGCTGCAAAATTTGAACAAAGCAGTTTCGTAGATATGCTTACTGGCTGTTATAATAGACGTTTCCTTTATAAATATTTAGACGCAGAATTAAGTAATGCCATACGGGGCGGTTATAATATCTTTTGCTTCATGTTTGACATCGACTTTTTCAAAAAAATTAACGATGAGCTTGGTCATGACGCAGGCGATGAGGTATTAAAATCTTTTGCTAAGATAGTACGCTCTCTTATACGCCCCAATGATTATTTCTTTCGCTATGGCGGTGAGGAATTCATCTCAATAAGCTCACGACTTAACATTCAAGATGCGATAACTATAGCCCAGCGTATACTAAGAGAACTGGAGGGCACGAAAAAACATGGTAGTGTTAAAAAACAATTAACCTGCAGTTGTGGTATATCTTATTGGACAACTGCTTATCCTCTCATTTCGGGGGAAGAGCTAATTAGTTTAGCGGATATTGAGTTGTATAAAGCTAAATCTCGCGGCAGAAATTGTATCAGTATAGATGACAGAATCGTGTAAATTTTGGCTTTTAAATATATGCCTATAATATTTATATAATCGGGAGGGATGAATAGAAAAATAAAGGCCAGAATAGCACTGTTTTTCTATTTTAACTTAAAAATGTTCTTTAATTTCAAAATTAAAAAGGGTAATTAATATCCTGAATTATATAATTTATTTGAGTCAAAGCTAACCTTTGTATTCACACTCATAAAAAACCATAGTTAACAAACTTGTCATTTTTTTGGCAAATAGGAAGCAATTAAATCGCAAGTTTGCTTATCTAATTGGGTGCTTGCCTTAATATATTGCTTAGTAACGCTATCATTCAGAGCAAAAAATCCACAAGACACTAAAAATTTTGTAGCAGGCTTTTCTGCCTCTGACGCCTGATCCTCTGACGCCTGATCTGCTGCAGATGCATCAGCTTTCCATTTAATATGACAAATTGGTTGTTTTGTAGACCAAAAAAAAGTGCTTTGAAAATGTTCAATTATTCGTTCATTCCATAAGTCACCGTAATGGCCACTCCATTCAGTAGTGATAAAATAACCATTTAAAAAGGCAATTCGGCCACCAGCGATTGACCCTCTCCTGGCCTCACTTCCTGTAGAGCCAGGCGTTAACAACGCATCAGCAATGCCATCATGTCCAAATGGATTTAGATTCTTACTAAATGTTAAGCCAATAAACCCGGTTTTATGATCAAATACAAAATCGATAAATCCATATTTAATTCCTTCATCCTTTCTGCCGTTTAAAATTAAAGCGTCAATGTCTATAGCTTGTTTAATAGAGTTGCTTTTTATAACGCCTAAAGGATAGCCACATTGCTCACCTAAAATAATTGCAGTTACCCCATTCCTGTTACCCCATTGTGTGCGTGCAACTACTTTATCTAGGAGCTCATTTTTCTCTTGCATATAATTTCCTTATTTCAATGAAAGAAGATCCCTATAAATTAATTTTAGGTAACGCAGATTAAGGCAAACTTAAGTCAAGGAAACTAATATAATTACGAGCTTGGATGAATAAAGGGAGGATAAAAGCATTTGATTTTAAGTTATTAAATTGCCTGTTTAGGTTACGTAATTTGTTCAATATTTGTCTTTTTAAGAGAATTTAGTATAAATAAATATAATTCCATGGAATAATTATCAACCAATTACAATAATATTTATCTATTTTTATGAAAATAAAGGCAATTATTTTTCTGTTCTCTATTTTTTTTCCGGTTATCTTATTTGCTAATATTACAACTTGTCCTTTATTAAATGGAATCAATGTCCATACTGAAGAGCAAGTTTTAAATATTTGTAAAAACGGTACTATCGTTAAGACTTTTAAAGTAGCTCTTGGCTACAAAGGCGTTGGTAAAAAAAAAGCAGGCGATAATAAAACACCAGTTGGTTTATACAGTCTAGCTTACCCCAGGAAGTCTACCCAATTTAAAATCTTTATTCCAATTCTTTATCCAACTGCACAACAATTAGCAGCAGGATATACTGGTAGAGACGTAGGAATCCATGGGCCTACCCAGTCATTTATATTGTTTAATTGGTTAAATAACTTACCAGGCTCAACGCGTGGGTGCATTGCAGTTGGTAAAAATAACTATATTGAATATGTGGCTAATTGGGTAAAAGCTCATCCTGGGACTAAGGTTTTAATTATTTAAATTTAGACCAATTTACTTTAGAAGGCCTAAATTTAAGTCAAAATGAGCTAAGAATTGCAGGAAGTAAAATCGCTAGTGGGGTAGTAACTCCATTGTTTTTAATCTTATATTTTCCGTGTATTTATAGGTTTATTAAAATAATTTCAATAGCAATAATCTAAATGGCCTTAATAATTTAAATTTATAACTTTATGGCTATTTAATTAAATTTCCATAATTAAACGTTATAGGTATATCACTTAATATTTACTTAATTTTATTGTAGTAAAATTGAACAAATTGTTTTTAATATATTCTTTGGGTTTAGTGATATGTTAAGTGTTCAAGATGACTTAAAAGTAATTAATGAGTTTTTAGCAAAGATTTATCCTGACTATTTTTCTTTAAAAGAGCCTGCGTATAGCGCCTCATCAAATTTTTTTAATAAAAAAGGTACGTCAGTTCCAAATGTACAGACTGATTTAAAAAATAATTCTTCATGTGGCAGTTCTAATCCATCTCCATCTTCTATTGTCAAAATAGAAAATGATATTGTACTTATTGAAGGTATAGATGATTTTGAGGAAATTTCTGACGAACTATCTAAACAAACGCTAGATGATTTTGAGGAAATTTCTGACGAACTATCTAAACAAACCATAGAAGATGATTTTGAGAAAATTCCTAAAAAATCGCCTAAACAAACGCTTAAAGAAAATAGCTTGGTTTATGCATTAGAGATGTTAAAAGAAATTTTAAAACTAAATTGCCCAGACGAATGTTTAGATTCAACTCAAATTAAGCAAATAAAATTAACCAAGGATAAAATATTAGAAGTATTAAATTTGGAAATGCAGCAAAATCAAGATCCTATGACTAAATGCTTAATAATGGCTACAATAGGTCGTATAGATTTGTTAAATAAACATATTAGCAAGATTAAACCCGAAAACTCGATTAAAACTAGGCTATATTAATTAAAGAATAGAATTGTTTAATAATTAACTTAATAAGTTTATTTAATACTTTAACTTAACATCTTCTATATATATAAACTCTTTATCTGGACTATATCCTCTTTCTGGTCAAGATTAAATAAAATTCAGAACGTATTCCTTTTCTTACTAAGATGCTAAATTGTAAACAATTTTTGCGAAAAATTAACTTATTTAAAAAAGGAGTTAAGCTATAATGCCGGCTCTCTGATATTAAATGTAGTTAGTATGCTGTATCTCATTAAAGGAACGAGCGACAGAATTTATACAGCTTTTGGCTTATCAGCATTATTACGCTCTGGAACAACAAGCAAAGATATTGAAAAAGATTTATTTCGTACTTTATTCCTTGGTAGTAAAGAAAACTGTCAATATCATATTAATTCCTGGATAAATCATACTAATAGTGATTATAAGCATTATAGTCAAGGTAATATGTCAGCAGGAAATTTATTTCTGATCTTTGGCCCACAACCTTTTTTTAAGGAAAATGAGGAACTAACTAATTACTACAATAATAATGTTAATCTGCATTTTGCTTTTATAGATCAAAATAAGGCTTTATGTGGTTTAGGTGTATATTATCGGCGTGATGATCCAACAAAATGGATGATTGGACTTATAAAGCATACTAATTTAGTATCAAACCAACGCCAAATTTGCATTTTAACCAGCGTTCATCCGCGCCCCTTTATTAAAAATAAAAAGACTAAAATCGGAAATCTAATTTCAATTACCGAGCCAGCACTTTTTACTGCATTACTTGAGCATCCCTTCCTTTCTTGTCTTATTAATTTAAATATCCTGCCTGATGGCCAAATAAATCCTAATTTCGAGGTTATTGGCCAGTTTTTACAAAATGTAGCTGTAAATGATAATTATCAAGATAATCAACAATTACTTACCACGTTAAGAAAATCACCTAAAAAAGTCTTTGCCAATAAAGCATTACAAGTAGCACAGCAGTTAGACCTAAGGCTGTCTATCCCGCAAATTTATAAATGTTTAGATGAGGCAAGCTTACTCTATCAAAAGATATGTTACTTATCGCAATTTAAAGTAACAAAGGCGAGACGATGGTGCGATCTGTTATTACTCTTAGACCAGTTTGGGTTAATCGAAAAATGGGATCTCCTAATACAAAATAAACTATTAACAAAGTATTTGTTTGCTAGAATTGATAGTTTACAAGCTGCTTTCCTTAAAAATGCATTAACTGATGAAGCTATTTCGTCTTTATTGTTTCTTATTGATCATAATGAATTTGCTGCTTTTTATGAAAAGATTAATAAAGTAGATAGAGAGACTGAAATTATATGGCGCAATTTAGGTTGGTTAACACATTTAAAAGAAAAATTACCAAATGATACATTTAAGCAAGCGCTCTTATGCAAGTTAATATTTTATATAGTGGATGTTTCTTCTTTTCAGGACTTAATAAATAGTTTGCAGGGCAAAAATTTAAATATAGAAAAAGTTTTTAGCCCTGCTGAATTCGCTCAGTTTTTAACAGCAGGTTTTTATACTAGCCACCTAGCTTGGCAAGACATTATTAATTTAGCACTTTTATGTCAAACTACTGAGCAAGCACAGGTTTGTCATAGTTTATTTAAACTAGGATTTGATAAAAATATAATTTCTTCCTTGCTTATTAATTCTCAGTTATTATCTATCGTCAATAACTTAACGATGTTTGAAATAAATAAACCTATTATTATTAATTTTCTGGCTTTTTTAAAAAACCAAAATGATCTTGATATAAAATCCTTTTGTGAGGCTGTTGCACTGTTAAATCTTAATAAAAAGTCAATTTCGCCGTTCGTTGAGGATTTAAAAAAGGAACAATTGTTTCAATTAACTGGTTTCATTAAAAAGCAAAAAGTAGCTTTACAGCCAGACTTAATGAAAGTAGCTTATGTTGCTCTTACAACAGGGAATATAAAAACATTACAAGCAGAGCTTACGCAATTAGAGGCTAAATCAAGTCCTTATTTTATGTATCAATTTATCAATGTCTTAAAAATAATGAACTCCTTAGCGGTATTACAGCCTTATGACAGTAGGAAAATGGTAAATTGTTTAGTGCAGGCAAGCAAAGAAAACGCTCTTTTTATAAACGTAATAAATATGCTTGAATATGAATGTCATAAAATTAGAGTGCGACTTAAACAAGAACTACCCGATAAGTTAGACAAGATTGAACAAGAAGAAAAGCTTTACCGTAGAAAGATGTACTTGATAATATTTAAGCAAATTAATTCCCCTAATTCAGAAAAAAATTTACTTAAGGCAATTAAAGAAGCAGAGGAGCCTTTGCTTGCTATTGCTAATATTGATTATCATCCCTGGCTAAGATGCACACTAGCTATTATTACTAATTCGGTTGCTTTATTATTAACAGCTGGCCTAGCTAATATTTGTCATTATAAACGTTCAGGAGACTTTTTCTTTTTTCAACACACTGCCTCTTGCGAAAAAATAAAAGCGTTGGATATTAACATCACGGAGCAACTGAAAATTACTTTAACTGCTTAACTTATTAACTTTGATATTACTTACTTAATTAGAATAAGATGTAAATAGATGCCATCTTTTTTATAAAAAAGTGCTAATATCATATTAAATGAATAAAATTTAAGTTGTTATTTTTTAAACAAATTTAATTTAAAATAAACATTGGTAATCAGCAAATGATTAGTATGTTAGCAAGTCTTTTTAAGTCAGTGCATGTTTGTTATTAAAAATACTATTGAATAAAGATGCATTTTCTGCTTAATATGAATATATTCTGCTGATACCAGAAAATAAGGAAATAGAGCCATGCCCTTGCCAAGTAAGGCTTTACGATATGGCCAGTTAGTTTTCAAAAGCGCCGGAGAAGCGGTGCCTACTTCAGGCCATGAAGTTTTCAAGGTCGAGTTTATTGACACAGCTGGCGAGATAAAAAAAGGATTCTATAAACCTCTCGCTCCCTCATATCCCCGGATACTAGCTCAGTACTCTGTTGCCAGTAGTGTTTTTATGAGCACTTTTGTCGATCGAGTAGCTGAAGAACGACTGGTGTTAAATGACCAAGATGAAGTTATTGGCACTGCCTCAATCGCCATTCCTGACTTTAAACCTTTATTACAATGGACTGATCCTACTCCTACGGATCCTCAAGAGAAAGAGTTGGTATGTCCTAGTGTAGAATCACTTCTTTTAGAAAATTTTGCTGAATTTATAGCCATATTACTTACAATTGGCGAAGATGACGAGCATCCTAAAAATATATCTACTAGAGGATTAATTGATCGTGATATGAGTTTTTATGATATCACCTACATTATGAAAGGGGGGCGATTAAGCGATAGTTTTTTAAAGGATCCGCCAGAAATATTGATGCGTATAAGAGGAAGCCAACTAGATAATTTGCCTAATTCGCTGCCAGGAACCCATTCACCAGCTCGCACAATTCCTGCAAATGGTAATGTTACAAAGATTTATAAAAATTTTGCTGAGTTTCAAAAGCTAGCTACTAATCCAAGTCTTCTTACAGAAAAAGGTACTATTTCATTTCAAGATCAACTCTTTCATGCTTTCTTAAAGCAACTTATTCTTTTTGATCCAGAATTAATACGTGCTCGACTTGAACATTATTTTGGTGATATTAAATTTGATTATTCTTGTCTAGATGAAAAGCAAAGATCTGAATTAAAACGGATTCATCCCACTTATTTTCAGCCAAAATTTGAAGGTCAAGAAACCTTTATTGATCACATGATGAAGGTTTTGTACGATCGTTATCAACAGTTATATAAAGCTGTTGTTTTCTACCCAGGCTGCCCTAAAAATGAAAGTGGCGTCTCGGTTGTCTCTTTCAGTGATTACCTTCGTAATAAACCGTCTGCCTTTGGACAGATTATGTCCCAAGTGGATAATAAAAATGAGAAGATGAAACAGGCTTGGGACGCTCATCAAGATGTCTCTGATAAAAAAAATGATGAGGATTTTATTTATATTAAAAAACCATCAGATATGGATGCTTTTTTATTTAATCCTAATGCTTGGTTTAAGTCAGTAAAAATAGAGCAAAGATATCATCAGGTTTGGCGAGATTCACTTATTTTCTTAATCAAAGATAGTTTATCGCAAGCCAAACAGTTAACGAAAGAATTAATTGATAAATTAAGTATTAAGCCTATAGTTTCATCCCAAACAGATAAAATCAATATCACGTTAGATGATCCAACGTTAATTAAAGCTGCTCAGCTTTTAGAAGAAAATGATCTAGATATTGATCCCCTTACAACTAATTGTGATAAAGAAAATAGCATCTTGTTAGGTTTACAAGAGTTGATTAATTTTAGAAAAAGTTTAAAAAAGGCGGCATTAGATTATTATAAGTTAGAGAGACATGAGCTTACTATAGAAAAAAACCAGGAGTTTTATCAGCTTATATCGGCTGCTATTGGAAATTATGAAAATAAAATTCACCAATATTTAAAAGGTACAAGCTGGTCTATAAAGTTTGGTGAATTAATGAGTAAAATCTTAAATCTCTATGGTACTTTTAATTTACAAAGGCACTTAAGTTCTGTAGATGCACCTATTGAGAGTAAGGTTAGACATAATTATGCTGAATTATTACAGATTCCTCACACTCATGAGTCCGTTGTTTCAGAAGCAATTAAAGCTTTATTTGATTGGGTTAATAAATTAGATAAAGAAACTTTCAATGGTGCTATATCATCTATTATTACTGAATACTATTCTGCAAGTTCATTAAATATTTTATCTAATCGTTATCGGGAAGAGCCGGTAACCCAATATTTAAAAACTAGTACAGATAATAATGCTAATAAATTGGCTTTTATATTAAGTTCTGGTGGGCACTCTAGCACCTCTTTAAATACTCAACTAATAAAACACTTAATGACATTATTTGTTTCGAAAACGATAAGCTCTTATACAGTTAGTAGTATTGAAGACAAAACTTTAGGCGCAATAGATGTCAATTTAATTAGTGTTGAGTATGCCTGTGAACGTGGAAATTTTAATGAAAATATTTATACATTACATGCAATTAAATACGCTAAAGAAGATCAGCGATTTACTCATCTCTATTCGGACTATTCATTAACTCGGTTTAATAAATGGATGTATAAATGGGTAGATAGCTTAGAGCGCTCAGCTTTTGAAGATATAATTAAAAAAGCGTTAAAGGAATATGAGCCTCTGTTTAGCTTTTTTAGTAGAAGGCAACGGGGCGAAAATATAAATCAAGCGCTAAAGGATAAAAACCATTCAAATTCAGGCATCCTTGCTAATATCTTTACGCAAGGTGAAACAAACAGTAGCTCCTTTAATACAATTTTATTTAAGTTATTATTAAAGATAATGCAAACAACTATTTCAATTAGCAAAGGTCCTAATTTAGATGCACAACTAGTTATGCAAGTTGCTAGAGATGATATTCATATCCAACATTATTTAAAGTCGTTGGCAACTTATGCAAAAGATCAGACTTGGGAATTACGCCCTGCTTTAACAGGGCACCCTAGGTCTATAACGACGAATGTAGCAGTTTTATAAGCCCACAGAATTTATAGACTGACTTGGTAAGGATTGAGTACTAGATTTAATTAGATAATTAATATCTTTAATAAGCTCTTTTAAATTTTTCAAGTCATTTGCAGTAGGATTTAATTTATTTTTTAGCTCTTTTAAGGTATTGATATATAGATGAATTTCATCTTCACTATCAGTACCTTCTATTGCATGAGCCAAAATAGCTAGTTTATCAGCCCCATAATTTAGTAAATTAGTAAATTTCTCCTTATTAATGGCGTCATGATTTAAATTGTTATCTGAAGTTTGCCATTTATCATAAATAATTTTTAATATTAAAAGACCAATAGGTAATAGAAAAAGAAAACTAGTTACCCAGATCATAGAAGAGTTGTCTTGCCTATTAAATGTTGAGTTCAGATTAGCAGGAAGTGAAGATCGATTAAGGGGATAGCAAGACTTATGCGTTGTATTTAATTCAGGTAAAGGCCCATTAGTTGATAACATATTAAGTTTAGGCTTGGCTGATTTACTAAACAATGTATTAGGAGTTGACTTAAGAGCGAATGATTTTCCTGGAGGAAGTTGGCTACTTTGCCTATTTTGGCTGTTATCTGTACTTAATGGAAGGCTTAACTTTTTGGGTATGGTGGGTAAACCCTGCGAGATACGTTGATGATTTACCCAAGCATGCATAGAATCTATAAGTTGCTCTATTAAATTTTTGACATCACTAATTAACTTAAGTTGCTCATTTTGATTTTTTTGTTGATTTAAATGATTAATAACTTGGTTAACTTGTCCAAGTAACTCACTACTGGCTAAATGTAAGTCGCTTGGCGTTGTTGAAAAGCGAGCAAGGTTATCTTGATTGCTAATAAAATTATCAATACGAGTTTGTTTATTTTTTGCAATTTTATCCCACCAAGTTAAATCTTGTTTTTCTTGAATATATTTATGGTACGCTTGTGTATTTGCCTCTAGAACGAGCAAAATATTCTTTTCTGATCGTAGAATGAATTGCTCTATACCTTGTAATAAATTATGCATTTCCTCACTAAATTGGATCATTGTAAATACTTCACCTGCTCGATCAAAAGTTTGTAAGAGCTTATCTAAAATCATTTGAATACGAACGATTTCTTGTAGGTCAGCAATACCTTTACCATATGCTGCTTTTACTTCACTAGGTAAATTTTCTATAAACTTAAATTCTGGACAGTTATCTAGGATTTGCTCATTAACAGTGACTGGTAAAAGTGTAGAGTCTAGGGCAAACTCCGTTAACGCTGCCTGATTAACCGTCGCACAGGCTTTTGCAGCTAAGGTAGGAAATTGAGCATTGGAGTCTAAAGACTCACCATTGATAAAGAGTTCCCAATAAGGATGTGGATTAACAGGCTCTTCAGCTAAAGCAAAGTGTAAGATAATATGACGTAATTCTCCAACCTTATTAAGTTGTGATTTTACCGCATGAAGACGTTTTTCTAATTGCTGGGTGATAAGATTATGGATAATTTCAGATTCGACTTTAACCTCAATACTATAACGGCAATCTGCTAAAAACAACCGGTCGCTTCCGGCTGTGGGGGGTATATGTATTTCTATAGCACGTAAATATTGCCGCAACAATTGTAATTGTCGGGCAACGTAAGTAGGATTATCAATCGTAGCTAATCGCTTTAATATTTGCACGACATCGAGCAAAACATAATTCATAGGTTGGTTAAAGTGCTCAGGTGCAAGGCGACTATTACGTATTAAGAGATAATCACCAATATTGCGCATAAGGGTACTTAATCCTGGCCAATTTAAACGTTGATTATCAATTAAGCCAATATGAAAATCATCCGAACTAAGTTCTTGCCGCGGTCGAAATTCATTATTTAGAAACCAGGAATTCTCATTTTCATTAATAAAGGCAATTTGTTTATCTTCTGCAAACCAACTACTGCTTGTCTGTAATAATTCTGTATCAAGTCCACTTGTAGCTCTTGCTGTAAGTATCCGTTGTCTAAATTGTAATTCAGTGGGTAGATAACAAGCTTCATGATGAAGAGGCCAACCAAAAAGGCCAAATCTTGATTGAGCAGGCATAGGGCGGTAGGGTAACTTATAGTGTCCTTCATGCATAAGACTCTCCTGATATTAATTAAACATGCGGGCTTTCCTCTAAACAAATGAACAGGGTTTACGAAGATTTAATAAAATAATGCTTGCATATGGGTCTATCGGCAAATTATTCGATTATGTTGACTATTATTCCTATTAACTGTCATTAATTCTATAATTAATTAGCCATAGATTTTTACGGTTGTAAATGTTTAAGCAAGGTAAAATTGTTGAATAGGAACTAACTGAAAGCTAAGTTGGGAGAGAAATTACTGATTTATATCTATAAAACATGACAAAGTGCTTTTTTTTCCGTTATGATGCCCTATACTTTAATTGATGTTTATTATGTTTACTGATTATTTAAAAACCCTACCTCAGTATTTTACACCTAAGCATGCTTTAACTAATTTTGCAGGTTTGCTTGCTGGCGTAAAAATTCCTGTCGTTAAAAATCACTTAATTCGTCAGTTTGTGCAGAAATATAATATAGTTATGAGTGATGCTTGCGAGGAAGATCCCTTTAGTTACGCCTGCTTTAACGATTTTTTTATTAGACAATTAAAACCTGAGAAAAGACCCTTAGCTGCAGCTGATATTGTTTCACCTGTCGATGGTATAGTTAGCGAAGTAGGTAGAATCAATAAAGGCCAGATATTACAAGCTAAAGGTCGTTATTATACTGTTGAGGAATTTTTAGCTTGTGATCACAAGTTAAGTGATCAATTTATCGAAGGGCGTTTTGCTACTTTATATTTGTCACCTAAAGACTATCACCGGGTGCATATGCCATTAAAAGCGACCTTGCTTAATATGGTTTATATTCCAGGCAAGTTATTTTCTGTGCAGCCAACAACAGCTCGCGTAGTGCGTAAGCTTTTTGCTCGCAATGAGCGGTTAGTAACCTTTTATGAGACAGAAGTTGGTTTAATGGCCATGGTTTTGGTTGGAGCGACTATTGTTGGGGCTATTGGAACAAGTTGGCATGGAGAATTGTCACGTGCTAAAAAACACCAACATTTTGATTATCGTAGCCATCCTAAAATATTAAATAAAGGGGATGAAATGGGCTACTTTAAGTTAGGTTCGACGGTGGTACTGCTATTTGCTGACGGCCAGAAAGTACACTGGCTTGATACAATTAAAGCAGGCAGCATTATTCAGTATGGCCAGGCTTTAGGGCAAATAAATAAAGTTTAAATTATAAGGAAATGGTGCCGAGAAGAGGACTCGAACCTCCACGGAGTTACCCCCACTAGCACCTGAAGCTAGCGTGTCTACCAATTCCACCACCTCGGCATTAATGCAGCGTAAGTTACTGAAGAACAATAAAACTGTCAACCGCTATTCTAACTTTTTTAAAGTATAGTTCTGAATAAATATTTCTAATTTAAATGATAGATAATTCATAATCTTTAATATTAAATAACGTTTCTTATTCTAAGGAGTGCATTTATAATAAATACGCTAAATATATAACATATATATTGGAATAATTTATGATATTGCTTGACTGGTTGAGTATGGGTATTGATACTTATTTCGCCTGTAAACGACAAACCAAACCACATGCCAATGTGATTGATAAGACAAGATTAATAGCGCATCGAGGTGCCCATAATCATAAACAGTCTTGCCTAGAAAATACTGATAGTGCTTTTGCAAAAGCGCTTGCCTTCGGTTGTTGGGGTATTGAATTTGATATTCGAGCAACAGCAGATCAAAAGCTTATTGTTAATCATGATCCCACTTTAAAGCGATTATGGAATAAGAATTTAACAATTAATACGTTAACATTAAGTCAACTTAGACAAGAAGCGCCTTTGGTACCTACGCTTACAGAAGTCATTGGGAAGTATGGTAAAAAAATGCATTTATTTATCGAAATAAAAGCACCTTTTTCCGATGTGGAACCGCTTATTGAAGCATTAAAACCGCTCACGCCTATTCAAGATTATCATCTACTTGCTTTAGATGAGTCTCTATTTACTCTAATTGAACATGCTTTTCCTAAAGAATCACTCTTATTAGTTCCTCTGCATAATAATGTTGGCCATTTCTGTAATTTAAGCGTCCAAAAAGGATATGGCGGTGTTTTGGCCCATTACTTATTGTTAAGGCAATCTCAAATTACTAATTTACGTAATGCTCACCAGAAAGTAGGGGTAGGGTTTATTGATTCAAAGAACGGCTTATACCGAGAATTAAATCGAGGTATAGAGTGGATTTTTAGTAATAATGTTGAGCAAGTAAGTGCTTATTTACAAGAATTAAGACTGCTGGCGTCAACTTAATGATTTTGTCATTTCCGCGCAGGCGGAAATCCATCCTAACATTTGAACTGTGCCTGCATAGAAATGGATTCCCGCCTGCGCGGGAAAAACCAAGTCATTATATTCTTTAACTATATCTTGTGAACAATTACATTGTTTACTTTGGTGCTATCATTTCCTCAGGTTTAACATATTCTTTAAATTGCTCTTTTGTTAAAAAACCGAGTTTAACCGCTGCATCAAGTAAGGACGTATTTTCATGATGAGCTGTTTTCGCTATTTTTGCAGCTTTATCATAACCAATATGCTGATTTAAAGCGGTAACAAGCATCAAAGAATTTTCTAAGTAATAATTAATTTGCTCGCGATGTGCAGCCAACCCTTCTACACAAAACTCTCTAAACGAGCGACAAGTACCTACTAAAAGATTAATTGAGTTTAAGAAGTTAAAAATAATAACAGGCTTAAATACATTAAGTTCAAAGTTTCCTTGGCTACCTGCAACACCAACAGTCGTATCATTACCTATTACCTGGGCGCAGACCATTGTCATGGCTTCACATTGGGTGGGATTGACTTTGCCTGGCATAATGGAAGAGCCAGGTTCATTTTCTGGTAAAATTAATTCACCAATTCCACATCGGGGGCCTGAACCAAGCCAGCGAACATCATTAGCTATTTTCATTAATGCGCATGCAAGCGTTTTTAAAGTACTATGCGCAATAACTAATGGCTCATGCGATGCTAAAGCAGCAAATTTGTTAGGCGCAGAAACAAAAGGAAGGCCCGTGATTGTTGCAATATGAGCTGCAACTTTAGTAGCAAATTTTGGATGAGTATTCAGCCCTGTGCCTACTGCCGTACCACCAATTGCTAGTTCAAATAACTGAGGTAAAACAGCTTCAATCCAATGCAAGCAAGCATCAAGCTGCGCAACATAACCAGAGAATTCCTGACCTAAGGTGAGAGGAACTGCGTCTTGCAAGTGGGTGCGACCTATTTTGACAATATCTTTAAACTCATCTTGCTTTTGAGCCAATGCATCACGTAAGCGGCGGACTTCTGGTAATAAATTATGATAAACAGCTAAAGCTGCTGCAATATGCATAGCAGTCGGAAAGGTATCATTAGATGATTGTGACATATTGACCATATCATTGGGGTGAATAGGTGTTTTACTACCTAAATTCCCGCCTGCCAATTCAATTGCTCGATTTGCAATAACTTCATTGACATTCATATTTGACTGAGTCCCACTGCCTGTTTGCCAAACATGCAGAGGAAAATGCTTATCTAGAAGACCTTGGCTTACTTCTTCCGCTGCTTGAATAATTAGCTTAGCTTTATCGTCTGCTAATTTACCTAATTCAACATTAGTAAGGGCTGCTGCTTTTTTTAAAATACCAAAGGCATGTATCACCTCAATAGGCATAATATCACGGCCAATATTAAAGTGATGCAGTGAGCGTTCGGTTTGTGCCCCCCAATAGCGATCAGCGGGGACCGCTATTTCGCCCATACTATCGGATTCTAAACGGGTGGTGTTCATATCAGTAATTCTCCCATAAAGCATTGACGCTTTGCAGCGCTTTTGTTTTAGCGTCATTCAAGAATGAAATAAATGGGCTCAAGGTAATTGGTAAGCTTTAATTTGTCAAATAGGTAATTAAATTAACGTGAGTTCGACATACAAGAGACAGAGACTCTTTTGTGTCGCTAAACGAACATTATCCCGTAAAATGCGAAGCATTTGTACAGGATCCAAATTAAATATAAATAAATTTGACAAATCTAATTTAAGCTAAATAACATGCTGAGGCAGTGAAATTGTATTAATATTAGCTTACTTTAGTGAGGAGCTTAACTAACTATTAACTTAGAAGAGGTAAGCAATAAATTGTGATTATGACACTCGATAACCTTGCAGTAGAGCAAGTTAAGCAATGCACTGCTGCACTAAAAAGTATATTAAAAGACCGTCTTCTCGGTGTCTATTTGTATGGGTCAGCTATAATCGGTGGTTTACAGAAATATAGTGACCTTGATTTATTTGTTGTTGCTAGCCATTCAACTACGTCGCAAGATAAAGCCAAATTAATTACTGAGTTCTTGAAAATCTCTGGTATATATTTAAAAAGTATTAAACGCTCTATTGAAATAACAATTGTTGTAAAATCTGCCATTAAACCATGGCGTTATCCACCACTTTTTGATTTTCAATATGGGGAATGGTTACGAAACGAGTTTGAATCTGGTAATCATGTACCTTGGTTAACTAACAAGATGCCAGATTTGGCTTTAATTATTACCCAAGTACTATTAGCCAGTAATACCTTATTTGGGCCTAATCCCACTCAATTATTACCTTGTATTCCTTATTCAGATGTGATTAAAGCTAGTTTAGAGGGATTGGGTGTTTTAATTGCTGATCTTAATCATGATACCAGAAATGTGTTGTTAACTTTAGCTCGCATTTGGTGTACGGTAAGCACGGATACAATCCGCTCTAAAACTGATGCAGCTACATGGGCCATTGAACATCTACCTAAAACTTATCAGTTAGTTATGCAGCGAGCTAGAGCAATTTGCTTAGGACATGAGAAAGAGTATTGGACTGATATCCAATCATTAGTCAATTCCTGCGCTAATATAATGGTCAGTAATATTAAGCAACATACTTCTTTATTAGCGGTTGATAACTCGAAATCAATTAAAGTTATTAAGTGATGAACGCAAAAGGTGATTACACTGAATAACCATTATTTTTCATTATTATTTTAAGTAGGCTAAAGAGTGAGAAAAATACGCATTTATCAAGCTGGTGAATATGATATCGGTCAGCAAATTGAATTAAGTAGTGAAGCAGGGCAGCATGTGGGGGTTGTCTTACGTATGCAGCCAGGTGAATCTTTAACTCTATTTTATGGTAATAATTACGAATTTAATACAGAAATTGTTAGTGTTCATAAAAAGAAAGTTATAGTAAAAATCTTATCTAGCCAAGAAGTTAATCGTGAATCGCCATGCTTGATTCATTTAGCGCAAGCTATTTCTAAAGGTGAACGTATGGAAATAGTGGTGCAAAAAGCTGTTGAGTTAGGTGTGGCAAGTATTACTCCTTTAATTACCGAGCATTGCGCAGTCAAGGTCGATTCAGAGCGGTTTGAGAAAAAGCGTTTGCAATGGCAAGCTATCGCTATTGCTGCTTGTGAACAGTCGGGCAGAAATAAAATACCAAAAATTAACTCAATTATTTCCTTGCAACAATATTTAAGACAGCCCCTACCTAAATTAAATGTTGTCCTTACTCCGGATGCTACACAAAATTGGAAAGACTTAGAGCAAAAAAAAGTACCGGCGATTGGACTTATTATTGGGCCTGAAGGTGGGTTAAGTGCTGTTGAGTTAGATTATCTTATTAAACAGCAATTTCTTCCTATGAGTTTAGGCCCTCGCATCCTGCGGACAGAAACGGCGGCAATTGTTGCATTAAGTGTGTTGCAAGCGGTTTGTGGTGATCTATAATGGTTAACAGCAACTTTAATTTAGCGAGGGTTTCTTTATGAGTGATAATATTAAAACTGTTACTGATGCAAATTTTGAGCAAGAGGTGCTGAAATCAAGCAAGCCTGTTCTTGTTGATTTTTGGGCTGAATGGTGTGGTCCTTGCCGCGCTCTGACGCCAATTTTAGAAGAAGTGGCTGCCAATCATGGTGAAAATGTTACCTTCGCTAAAATTAATATCGATGAAAATCCTAGAATGCCTTCACAATATGGCGTTATGAGCATACCAACGCTTATCCTTTTTAAAAATGGGCAAGTTGAAGCTGTTAAAATGGGCCTTTTATCTAAATCACAATTAAGTGCATTCATTGAAAGTAACAGTTAATAATTTAGCCATTTGATTATTCCCGTTTAACGACGGGAATAATTTAGCAGTTTCTCAAAATTTTTAATCATTTTTATTTAAATTCAAATGATTAAATCTTAATTTTCTTATTTTCCTCTAAGTAAACATGCTCTAAAAATAACGCCAGTGTATAAGTGATGATTAATTTTTAATTGACGTGGATTAAACATACGTGTAGTTTTTAGGCATTTTGTTAACAGTAAATTAAAGGAGTAACATGCTTTTTGACTTAAAAAAATTCAAATTGCTTTGTGTATTGCTGGTTGTAATTTTATTTCCCTTATTAGCTGGTCAATACATACCAACTGAAGTTAAATCAATCAGTTATGCCCTTAGTCTAAGTATGAAGACGATACTTGAATTTTTCATGCCTTTTATTATTTTTAGTTTTGTTTTTTCTTGTTTAGCTAACTTACAAAAGGGCGCCCTCCTTTTTGTTTGTTTATTAATTACCTGTGTATTTATTTCAAATTTTACAGCTTTAATGGTTGGTTACTCTGCCGGATGTGTAGGTCTTGAACTTTTTCATTTTAAAGCCCAAGCTACAACTACAGCCACCCAATTATTACCAGCTTGGCAACTCCATTTGAAAAAACTAATTTCAAATGATATTGCTCTTTTAATTGGGTTTTTTACAGGTATTTTCTTTTCACTATGGCCAACAACTTGGTCTAAGCAAATGGGAGTCGTATTAAATAGATTAGCCAATAACTTCTTAAAAAAGGTATTTATTCCTTTATTACCTGTCTTTATTTTAGGTTTTCTATTTAAATTGGAGCATGAGCAAGTTTTACATACTTCTTTGCATCTATATGGTCCAATATTGATTTTAATTATACTAACTCACTGGCTTTACTTAAGTTTTTGGTATCTTATTGCTAGCCAGGGCAAATTTAAACAATTCATTTTTTATTTAAAAAATGTTTTACCGGCTACTTTAACAGGACTAAGTACAATATCTAGTGCTGCGGCTATGCCAGTACTACTATTATCAACAGAGAAAAATCTTAATGCAGAAAAAGCTAGAATGCTTGTCCCTGCCATTATCAATATTCACACAATTGGTAGTGCCATTGGTATACCTATTCTAGCGCTAGCGACTTTATCAACATTTCATATGCCGCTACCGTCTTTATCAACCTTTGTTATCTTTGCATTTTATACAGCACTAGCAAAATATGCAGTTGCCGCTGTGCCTGGTGGGGTAATTATTGTCGTAGCACCTATTTTAGAAGCACACCTAGGCTTTTCTAATGAAATGATCGGCCTAATTACAGCCATTTATTTGCTATGTGATCCCTTTGGAACAGCTGCTAATGTGACAGGTAATGGTATATTTCCTATTTTATTTACCAAGCTTTATGAAAAGCTTAGTAATATTAAATTACCAGCTACGCCCAGTACTCGAAAAATATTAGTATTAAACAAAAATTAATACATACAAAATAGTGTTTATTATTTACCGCAGGTTGCCTGCGGTATCTTTTTTAGCTAGTAGGTTGATTTACTTTTGAAGTGTTAATGCTTACAAAAGGACTTAAATTATAATGAGCTTTGCCTAACAATAATAAAACTGCATTGAACATGAAAGAGCATCGTTATCAAGACTTAATTACTATCTTTAATGCCTGTTTTGCAGAGAAGTATAATACTCAATTAATAAAGGGCATAGATGAGCCTATTTATCTTCCTGCCGATAAAGATCGTTTATATCATGCTATTTATTTTGCGCATGGATTTTTTAGTAGTGCTCTTCATGAATGTGCTCATTGGTTAATTGCTGGCAAAGCACGGCGAACATTAGTGGATTATGGTTATTGGTATATTCCTGATGGCCGCGGCCCTGAAGAACAAGCACTCTTCCAGCAAGTTGAGGTTAAACCTCAAGCACTTGAGTGGATTTTATCAGTAGCAGCTGGCTATCAATTTCAGTTTAGCATTGATAATTTAAATGGCACTTCGGTTAATACTGATAGTTTTAAACAAGCAGTTTATGATCAGGTCATGATTTATTGCAAACAAGGTTTAGCTAAGCGAGCAAATCGATTTCGTTTAGCCTTATGTCATTTTTATCAAACCCCACTAGATTTTACTAGGCAACAATTTGTCTTTGCTCGGTAATGGTGAGAAGGCTAATTGTTATCATTAATATTATTAATAATGGCATTTGATTGATTTATTTCTGGCGTATCTTCAGATGTAAAAAACTTAGCATATGATTTTAACGAGCTTAAATTCTTAAAATTTCTCAAAGAAGCTGGATTCTTAAATGTTTCTAAAGTTAATTCATCGCTTAAAAAAGCTGCAGCAATGGCTCGATCTCGTAGCTCAGTAAGTTCTTCTGGAGAAAGTGCTTCTAGGTCGCTTATCGTTAATTTTCCTTTGCTGATTAGCTGGTATATATTGTATCCCTTAACTATTTCAATAATACCTGAAGCACATAGTTGTTTAAATTTCTCAACCGTTAATTTTCCTTCTTGTAACAAGTCAATTACTCTAAAATTAAGTTGTTTAAATTCATCGCCGCTGAGATTAACTAGGTCTATTAATCGTAATTTTTCACTTTGAAATAAGTTTAATGGGTCATTTTCTTCTTCTAAGCTATTAATTCTTTCTATAAGTTTCGTCAATTTTTCTGAAAGCTGGTCCGTGCTTAATTTGCCTTCTCTTATTTCTTTAATAATTAACGAATGATACTGTTTTTTATTTTCTAATAATAAAGCAACTTCTTTAGTGAAAAGGAAAGGTTTAGTGCCTTGAGATAACTGAAGGTATCTACCTTGCTTTTCAAATTTGACATCATCTAAATTTTGAGCGGGTAAATTAAAATATTGAGCCATCATCATTGCAACTTGTTTTACTGGTGAAGCTTCCCTGTCAAGGGCTAGTTTATTTTTTTGAATACAATTAATCATGTCTTTATAAAAAGTACCTTCAGGAAAAGCATTTTCATCAATCGAAAAAATTTGCCAGTTTTTTTTATTTAATACGATATCTATCATGAGTAACCAAGTTGTTTCAATAAAAGGTGAGTCTGTAAATAACCCCATAGGTCTGTCTTCAGTGTAGACCTTAGCATTTAGTAGCCTAGAAAAGGTTTGTGTTCTTGCATCTGATGAGGGTTGATCTCGGAAAGCCTGTGTTTCATTTAAGAATTCACCAACCTCCATATCTAAGGTATCCCAAATTTCTTTCGACCATTTAGTATTTGTTTTTTCTCGAATCACATCGATAGCTTGCAATAAGGCATCAAAAGCAAAGTTTGGAATAGTGGAAATAAGTCTGCGGTGAGCTTCATCATGTAAAGTAAGAAAGAAAACCCGAGCGATAACTTTATGAAAAGAAGTTTCATCTTCTACGCCTGGATAGGCTGTTGATGCATAACGACCATAATTTCTAATAGAGCGTTCAATATCATCAATATTAAATCTGCCTAAACTTGCATAAAGTGATTTAGCATGGGTACCATAAATAGCTTTGGTTAGGGCGTCTCTCGCACCTGCACTAAATACAATTGTAGGGTAAAATTCCTCTTGCTCTTCTTTTTCTCCTTCTTCTAGCTCGTCTGTTAATTGTACATATGGAGTATATTCTGGCTCAATTACAGGCGTAGGCGATTTTAGTATTATTTTAATATTATTACTGAGCTGTAAAAGCCCATTAAGCCGCTTAGTATTTTCATCATTATTTTGCAGTAATGAGCGAGGAATGTTAACAACAAAAAAACATTGATCTGAACTAGGCTTTTCTTTAAGTAAACTTAAAAACCTTTCTTTTTCTTCCGAAGACAAAAAATGAGGTAATAGACTTCGAGCCTCTGGTGTTAATTGCTCATTTTTATCAAAAAACTGTCCAACTCGCACCTTATTGCGAGTAGCATCAGACGCAGCAAACCCTAATTTCATTTCTCTAAACTCAAGGATACTACCTAACTGCTCTCGTGGAATATTACCCTCTAAAAATGCATAGGCTGCAGCTCGAGCTAACTGATCAACATTTCCATTAAAATTTTTAATAAGAATTTGATCATAGGAACGGCCTTTAGCTAACTTAGCAACAAGCTCTTTAGCGCTCTCTAAATCTAAGTTAGTAAATTGAGGTAAATAAGCTCTAACAAAATCAGCCGTCTCTTTAGATTTAGAAATTAGTTCTTCAATATATGGGATTTGGGCAGACATATTTAATTTCGTTCTATAAAAAAAGAGAATAAATAAAATTTTAGCAAATTTTAGGCCTAATTACTAAGTTAATGCTCTTTTTGTTACATTTTTAACCTTATAAATAAGCTTAAGGATAGAATAAAAATCCATTATTTCTCACTATTTATATTTAAATTTCGTTTAGAAAAATAGGTTGTGTACTACATATGAAAATTTTTTTTCTTATTTAAGTTAGAAAATTATTATAAACAACTGGATCTCCCCTAAAAGCTGTGTTAGGCTAAATATGTGGCCGTTTCCAACAGGTCGGCAATCTCAAGGTTACCTCTTTATTGATATCCCTGCTAATTAGGCTAATACATTTGGTAACTAGCATTGGCAATGAAGCCTGTTGACGACAACTTTCCACGTTGATCTTCCTAATTAAATTATCTCGGAATCCCATTTCGTTTAAACAAACAATACATCAAGTGAGTAGTATGAATCTTAGAGAACTTAAGCAATTACCTATTGCCGATCTTGTTAACATAGCTCAGGAAATGGGAGTTGAAAATACTTCCAGCAAACGTAAACAAGATATTTTATTCGCAATTCTAAAAGCACACGCTAGTAAAGGTGAGGATATCCTCGGTGGAGGTGTTTTAGAAGTATTACCTGATGGTTTTGGTTTTTTACGCTCTGAAGACGACTCGTACTTAGCTGGCCCTGATGATACCTATGTATCGCCTAGTCAAATTCGCCGCTTTGGACTTAGAACCGGTGATACGGTTTATGGCAAAATTCGCCCACCAAAAGATAATGAACGTTATTTTGCTTTATTAAAAGTCGATCAAATCAATTTTGATGCACCAGACAGCACAAAACGTAAAATATTATTTGAAAATCTAACACCTCTCTTTGCAAATCAACGCCTAGTGATGGAGCAAGGTAATGGCAGCTCAGAAGACTTAACAGCTCGTGTTGTTGACTTGTGTGCACCTTTTGGCCGAGGCCAGCGTGGATTAATTGTTTCACCACCTAAAGCTGGTAAAACATTAATGCTCCAAAATTTAGCTCATTCCATTGAAAAGAGTTACCCAGACTGTCACTTAATTGTATTATTAATTGATGAGCGCCCTGAAGAAGTAACTGAAATGCAGCGTTCAGTTAAAGGCGAAGTTGTTGCAAGTACGTTTGATGAGCCTGCTAATCGCCATGTTCAAGTCGCCGAAATGGTTATTGAAAAAGCAAAACGTTTAGTTGAACATAAACGAGATGTTGTTATTTTACTTGATTCCATCACTCGTTTAGCTCGAGCCTATAATACGGTTATTCCTTCATCAGGCAAGGTTTTAACGGGTGGCGTGGATGCTAATGCTCTGCAAAGACCGAAACGACTTTATGGCGCTGCACGTAATATTGAAGAAGGCGGCAGTTTAACAATTATTGCTACAGCCCTAGTTGATACTGGCTCTAAAATGGATGAAGTTATCTACGAAGAGTTTAAAGGGACAGGTAATATGGAAATACACTTAAGCCGTAGTATTGCTGAGCGTCGGGTTTTCCCTGCAATTAATATTAATCGTTCAGGAACACGTCGTGAGGATCTCTTATTAAGTCCTGAAGATCTACAGCGTACTTGGATCTTACGTAAAATTCTCCAATCTATGGATGAGTGTGATGCAATTGAGTTCTTGCTAGAAAGAATGAAAAACCATAAAACAAATGCAGAGTTTTTTGACGCAATGAAGCGTCAAGAATAATTAACCTTCAATTAGGCTATTCATAAGATGCCAAAGAGAAGGTTTCTTGGCATCTTAAACATCCTCGATTCTCTAACTATTTTAAAGATTGGCCAACGGCTTGCTCGATAAATAATCTTTTTAGAGGTGTAAATTGATTACAAAAGGTTAAGCCTACTTGGCGAAGAGTAGCAACTGGAGTTAGAGGATTAGCGAATAACGTTTTTAACCCACCCATTAGTGCAATGACTTGCCATACAGCATATTTTCTTTGCCTCTGATACGCATTTAATACGTTAGTTGAGAAGTTTTTACCAGCACTTTTATCTAGACAATTTAACCATGTACTAATATCCGCTAAACCTACATTTAATCCTAAACCAGCTAGAGGATGAATAGTATGTGCAGCGTCGCCTAATAATAGCCAATTTTTACCTACATATTGCTTGGTATGACGCATGGTTAATGGAAATTGATGTCGGGTGCTAACTACATGCGCCTGCCCTAATTTATAGGCAAATGCCTTACTAAGTGCTTCATTAAATCTCTCATCTTCTAAAGTTATTAATTGATTAACTTGCTGTGGCGTTGTTGACCAAACAATAGAACATAAATTTTTATCAACTAAAGGTAAAAAGGCAAGGGGGCCATCTGGATTAAATACTTGATAAGCGGTCTCTTGATGTGGCTTCTCAGTTCTTACGGTTGTAACTAAAGCATGTTGATGATAAGGCCAGCTGGTAATTTGGGTGCCTAACATTTTGCGTATGGGTGAATTGGCTCCATCTGTAACTAATAGTAAATTACTTTGCCATATTTCTTCATTGCTTATAAGAGTAATTAGTTCAGATGTGCTATTTACTTGCGTAATTTTATGCTTAGGAAATAAGGTCACTTTTTGTTCATTTGCTAAGCGTTTTAAGAGGGCATTTTTAATGATAGTTTCTTCTATAATAGTCCCTAAGTTAGAGCTGGCAATTAGACGCGCGTCAAATTCAATACAGGCTAAGGTAACAGCGTCCCAAACATACATATGCTGATAAGGTGAAACTCGTGATAGATCAATTAATTCCCAAGCACCTAATTGTTTAAGTAGATTTTGTGACGCATGATTTATTGCATAAACGCGTAAATCTGGTTTAGCTAAGGCATTTATTTCTAAATCTCCGGCATCAAGAAGGGCTACTGAAAAATTACGCTCTGCCATGGCTAGAGCTGCAGTCAAACCAATAACGCCTCCACCAGCGACAATAACATCAAATTGATGTGACTTCATTTTACCCCCGCCTTATAAATCAATACCGCACACTAAATCAGGAACTATCCCTGCAAAACCTCGAGCATGGTGTGTGAGAATCCGCTTTAATAAATTACTATTGTCAAATATCGATAAACCAATACTACGTAGAAAGCCTAGGCCAGGTAATTTAGATGTAAATAATTCAACTAGGTCGTTCGTTGCTCGGGAAATTATTTGTTGGTCGTATTGACGCATGGCTTGATATTTTTCAAGCATTTCAGAAGTTAAGCCATATTGGACAATACATTGAGCTAAAGCCGCGATGTCTCGTAAGCTTAGGTTAAAGCCTTGGCCTGCTACAGGATGCAATGTGTGTGCTGCATTGCCAATGAAAACGAACGGCCAGGCAATCGTATTAGGCATAATAACTTGTTTTAACGGATAAAGTGTTCGCTGACCTACTTTTTTGAATTGTCCAAGTTTATAGCCAAAAACTTGTTGTAAATGGGTTAAAAAAGCAGAGTCGGTAAGCTTACTAATGCGATCGGCTTCATTAGGGTTTAATGCCCAAACCATTGACATACGCTGTTTGGTAATAGGCAATAAAGCTAATGGTCCAGATTGAGTAAAACGCTCGTAAGCGTCATTTTTATGAGGACGGGCTAAACCAATATTAGTCACAATAGCTTGTTGTAAATAATCTTTAATTTTAATTCCCTGTTCAAGATTTGCTAATTGCCGTATTTTTGATTGGGAGCCATCTGCAGCAACAATCAGTTTCGCCTTAATGTGTAAGGGTTCATTATTATGATGAACTGTGATTGCTGGTGTTAATTTATCAAGACTAATTATTTCTGCGGGTGCAAAAACAGAATGATGGTTTATGGCTTGATGAAAAGCACGATTAATATGCTGCATTTCTACAACATAACCTAATGGCTTTTCATCTTTGCGGTTTAATTGAGCTTTACCAAAACGACCTTGTTCAGAAATGTAAATCTTATGAATAGGCGTTACTTCTTGCTCAAGAAGAGGCCATATTTTAAGAGTTTGTAAGATGTACATGCTCGCAGGCGATAAGGCAAGGGTACGCGCATCAAAATTAGGTTGAATCTTGTCTGTAAAGGATGAAGATTCAATAAGTAAACAATCAAAGCCTTTACGAGTTAAGGCTATGTGTAATGCAGCACCAGCAAGCCCGCCACCAATAATTAAAATATCAACTTGTTTTTCATTCACGCATTAAGGCCTCAATATCGCTGATATCAACTGGAAGCGCACCAGTTAAATTATAATGACCAGTTTTAGTCACTAAAATATCATCTTCAATCCTAACGCCAATATTCAACCATTGTTTATCGACATTAGATGTATTAGCACTAATATAAAGCCCTGGTTCAACAGTTAAAACCATACCAGGCTCTAATAGGCGCCATTCATTATTTACTTTATATGAGCCACTATCATGAACGTCTAGCCCTAACCAATGTCCTGAATTATGCATGTAAAATTGCTTATAAGCACCTTCAGCAATTAATGTTTCTACATCACCACATAAGATACCTAAATTACATAGTCCTTCTGTCAAAATAGCAACCATCGTTTCTTGAATAGTTGGCCAAGCTACACCTGGCTTAATACATGCAATGCCAGCTTTTTGTGCTTTTAATACTAACTCATAAATCGCACGCTGCTGTTCACTAAATCGTCCATTAATTGGAAAGGTTCGTGTAATGTCTGAAGCATAATTTTCAAATTCACAGCCAGCATCAATTAAAACTAAATCGCCTGATTTAAGAGGTTGGTTATTCTGGGTATAATGTAAAACGCAGGTATTTTCACCGCCGCCAACGATAGGTACATAAGCAACGCTATTAGCACCTTGGCGATTGAATTCATAGAGTAATTCTGCTTCGAGTTGGTATTCATTTTTTAATAGGGGGCAAACTTGCATAGCTCGTTTATGCGCAGCAACAGAAATTTCAGCGGCTTTCTGCATAACCGCTATTTCAGCGTCACTTTTAAATAAGCGCATTTCACTAATTAAAGGTTCGATGTCATGTATATTATCTGGTGGTTTTGTACCGCGTCTTACCTGCGTTTTCAATTCCTTTACAGCATATATAATCATTCCATCTAAAATTTTGTTACGGCCAATTTCATAAAATAGAGAAGTTTTATTGGCTAATAGTTCGGGTAATTGAGTTTTAAACGCTTCTATAGGAAATGCTTCATCCATATTTAATTGTTGACAGGCGCCATCTTGGCCCAAACGCTTTCCAGTCCATAGCTCTTCTTCTGGATAACGTGATTGATTAAACAGATAGCTCTTACCAGGTTGGCCTGCAAATAAAATTAGCATGGCGTTAGGCTCATTAAATCCTGTTAAATAATAAAAATTACTGGCTTGTCGAAAGCGATAATGTGTATCACCATTGCGAAACATTTCTTGAGCAGATGCAATAATAGCCACAGCACCTTCAGGCAGTTGCTGAATGAGTTTGCATCGACGTTGTTGATATTCCTCTTGAGTTATCATTAAAAATTCCTTCAGTGTTTAGCACGCTCATTAGTAGAATGAAGATTATGAAAATCTTCACTCAAGCGCAAGACAGCCATACGAGTATATTCACTAATGTCAACCAACGCTTTTTCATCTTCTTCACTGACATCTACATTGTTATAATCGAGTTGAGCAAATTCAACAATATGTTGTAATGCTTCCCGTGAATCTTCTTCATCAAGAAGTTCATAATTGATCCCAGATAAAGTAATGCCCTGTGTAAAGCCTTCGCACCATTGGCTAAAAGCTTGGGCTCTATAGATTAGTGGTGACTCTTCATCGGGTAAAAGTAGTTGAAAGGTAAAATCAATGTTTATAATTTGTTGCTGGGTTACTGTATAAGCATCGAAAATTGCCATAGCAGCTGCACGGGTAAATTCATCTTTTTTATTTTGCAGCGTTAAAGCTTGCAAGTAACTTTCAGCCTTTTCTGCGGCACCTGCGCAAAGATAGCCGCAGATAATGCCATGCAATTCGCTACTTGATATAGGTAGAGAGAGTATTGCAATTTTATTAACAAATTCTTGATAAGTGGGTAAGCGCGCAAGATTAGTCTCTGCTGACATATTAATACTCTTAAAATAAATTACTAATAATAGCTTAATTGTCGGAACAAGCCAAAATTGTTACTATTTAAAGAATAGCATTTGCTTAGGGCAGGATAAATTGAAAAAAAGCTAAATAAGCTGGTTTTCTTGATACCTATGCCCCGCGGGATCCAGCGATGTAGATGATAAATTTAGGGTAAAGACAGTTGCTCTAATAAAAAACTTGCTTAATAAATTGAAAAATAACTGCGCTAAGGTGCTTATGGTAAACAGCTTAAGGCGAAAAAATATGACAGCGTCGAAAACTTGTACAATAAAATTATTAAATAAAACTTACGATATTAAGTGCCCTGAAAATGAAGTTGATAATCTTCAGCTGGCTGCAGCTAAATTAAATGAGCAATTGTTACAAAATAAAAAAAAATTTAAACAATTAGATGATTTTCAAAATTTAGTTTTGGCCTCCCTACATGTTAGTCATGAGCTTATTGCCTGTCAGAAGCAGCAGGAGCAGCAAAGGCACCAAGTCACCCAGTTTATTAATTCTTTAGAAAATAAAATAAATCAGGTCGTCAATGGCAATCCTTTTGTTGAAGAAAAAATAGATTAAAGTACATTTTAATTTAGTTAAATAACTACGCTAAAATTTAAGGATTAATAGAAAGCATATTTCTTTTCTATTTTTTAACTGTTGATTTATTGGTCATGTATTATAGTCGGTGCTATACTCCATTTAACCGACAGTAGCTAGATTTATGAACCAATGCACATATTTAGGGAAGCATCCTGTAGTTAGCGTTGTGCAAGCCCACCTTGAAGTGGGAAGCCTGAACTAACTCATCCGCTACCCACCTGAACCCAAGGGTTCAAATCACATACTGTCGGCTACCTAAACATCAAAACTCTTTAATTGATCTTTGTAAGCTAACAACTCATCCCTTACTTGTGCTGCTAACTCAAATTCCATATTTTTTGCATGCGCATACATTTGTTTTTCAAGTAACTTTATTTGTTTTGCTAATTGTTCAGGGGTCAAAGATTTATAAGTTGGTTGCCGTTCAGCAACTTGGTTTTTACGCTTAGCACCACCATAAGCGCCTTCCATAATATCCTGGACAGCTTTATTAATACCTTGTGGTGTAATATTATGCTCAAGGTTAAACGCAATTTGCTTATCACGGCGCCTTTTTGTTTCATCTAAAGCACGTTGGATTGAGCCTGTAATCCTGTCTGCATATAAAATTGCTCGGCCTTTAATATGACGAGCAGCACGGCCAATAGTCTGAATCAATGACCGATCAGAACGTAAAAAACCTTCCTTGTCAGCGTCTAAAATAGCAACTAACGCTACTTCAGGCATATCCAGGCCTTCCCGAAGTAAATTAATACCTACTAAAACATCGAATTCACCTAGACGTAAGTCGCGAATAATCTCAACACGTTCCACTGTATCAATATCAGCGTGTAAATAACGTACTTTTATACCGTGCTCGCTTAAATAGTCTGTTAAATCTTCGGCCATGCGTTTGGTTAACGTTGTAACTAAAACACGATAACCTTGTTTAACAACAAGATTGATTTCAGAAAGTAAATCATCAACTTGATTTTTTACAGGCCGTATTATAACGTCTGGATCAACAAGTCCAGTAGGTCTTACTACCTGTTCTGCTATATTATCAGCGTGCTGCATTTCAAAAGGGCCCGGCGTTGCCGAAACATAGATTGTCTGTGGTGAGCGCGCTTCAAATTCTTCAAAACGTAATGGTCGATTATCTAGTGCTGATGGAAGACGAAAGCCGTAATTAACTAAGGTTTCTTTTCGAGAGCGATCACCCCGATACATTCCTCCAATTTGCGGTACTGTTACATGCGATTCATCAATAATTAATAATGCTTCTGGCGGGAGGTAATCAAAAAGTGTAGGTGGTGCTTCACCTTGCTGGCGTCCTGACAAATAGCGTGAGTAATTTTCTATACCAGAACAATAACCAAGCTCTAACATCATTTCGATATCAAAACAGGTACGCTGTTGTAGCCGCTGCGCCTCTAATAATTTATTTTGCGCGGTAAATTCATTAACACGTTCACGTAATTCTTCTTTTACCAATTCAACTGTTTGTAATAATTTATCTCGCGGTGTTACATAATGAGTTTTTGGAAAGACGGTAACGCGTGGTAAGCGTTGAATGACTTCGCCTGTTAGCGGATCAAAGCTTGCTAAATTTTCTACATAATCATCAAATAATTCAATACGAATAGCTTCTTTCTCAGCATCAGCAGGAAACACATCAATAACATCACCATGGACTCTAAATTGACCTCTTTCTAAGAAATTCAGGTTTCGAGTGTATTGCATTTCAGCAAGGCGTTGTAAAATTTTACGCTGGTCACATTGTTCTCCACGGGATAGATGTAATAACATACGCAAATAAGAATCAGGATCGCCTAAGCCGTAAATGGCAGAGACTGTAGCAACGATAATGGCATCTTTGCGTTCAATTAAAGCTTTTGTAGCTGATAAACGCATTTGTTCAATATGCTCATTAATAGAGGCATCCTTTTCAATAAACATATCAGAGGAGGGGACATAGGCTTCGGGCTGATAATAATCGTAATAAGAGACAAAGTATTCGACAGCATTATCAGGAAAAAACGCTTTAAATTCGCCATAGAGTTGTGCTGCTAATGTTTTATTAGGCGCCATGATCAATGTAGGTCGCTTTAATGCCTGAATAACATGAGCAATAGTAAACGTTTTACCTGAACCAGTTACACCTAAAAGGATTTGGCGCGCTAAGCCTGATTTTAGACCATCAATTAAGGAATTAATCGCTGTAGGCTGATCGCCTGCTGGTTTATAATTCGAATAAATTTTAAATATATTTTTCATTTTAACAATAACCTAATTTGATTTAAAACTACAAAAATCAATTTAATAGGAGCTTTAATATGTACATTGCACTAGCTAATCGCGTGCAGCAAGTAAAACCTTCTCCTACCTTAGCTGTAGCAGCAAAGGCTACTCAAATGCAAGCTCAAGGGCTTGATATCGTCAATTTAGGAACAGGCGAGCCTGATTTTGATACACCCAATCATATTAAAGAGGCTGCCATTGCTGCTATCAATGCCGGGTTTACTAAATACACAGCAGTTGACGGTATACCTGAATTAAAACAAGCTATTCGCGATAAATTTAAGCGAGATAACGGTCTTGATTATCAACTAAATCAGATCCTTGTTTCTGTCGGCGGTAAGCAAAGTATTTATAATCTTTGCCAAGCTCTTATTAATGACGGTGATGAAGTTATTATTCCGGCGCCTTATTGGGTATCTTATCCAGATATCGTTTTATTAGCTTGTGGTAAACCAATTATTATACCGTCTACGCCGGCAAATCGCTATAAAATTACACCTAATCAACTTGCAGAGGCTATTACTCCTAAAACAAAATTATTATTCCTAAATAGTCCTTCTAATCCTTCAGGCGTAGCTTATAGTATAGCTGAATTACAAGCCCTTGCTGAGGTGTTGCAGCGTCATCCGCACGTCATCATTGCTACAGATGATATGTATGAGCATATTATCTGGTCGCACCCCTTTGCCAATATCTTAAATGTATGTCCTGATCTTTATGAACGCACTATTGTTCTTAATGGTGTTTCTAAAGCATATGCTATGACTGGCTGGCGCATTGGTTATGCTGCAGGGCCTGCCTCCCTTATCAATGCGATGAAAACCATCCAATCTCAAGCAACCTCTAATCCGTGCTCTATTGCCCAACGCGCAGCAGTTGCTGCTTTAAATGGTGGTTTGGAAACTGTAAAAGACATGGTTAAAGCATTTAAAGAACGTCATGATTATTTAGTCGCTCGACTTAATAATATTAATGGAATTGAAGTTATTCCAGCTGATGGTACCTTCTATATTTTCCCTAGTGTGCAAGAAATTATTACGCGAAGAGGCTTTGCTAATGATATAGAATTTGCAGAAAAGTTGTTACAAGAAGAGGGTGTCGCATTAGTGCCAGGATCTGCGTTCGGTAATGAAGGTTGTATTCGTTTATCGTTTGCAACAAGTATGGAATGCCTACAAAAAGCCATGGATCGCTTACAGCAATTCTGTCAAAAATAAAAAAAATTCAAAATACTTAATAATACTATTGACCCACAAGCGGAATCGATTTAAGATTCCGCCTCATTCCCCGGTAGCTCAGTCGGTAGAGCGGATGACTGTTAATCATTAGGTCGGCGGTTCGAGCCCGTCCCGGGGAGCCAACACACGTGGCTTCTAATAAGATTCATAATCAATCATAAACCATCAGGTTCCATTTAGATAAAAGTGATCAATCTTTTTCTATAATCTTCATAATAGGAGTTTTAATAGATGCTTTCCAATAGGAAATTCATCACGATTTTATTAAGCGTCCTAGTCTTATCTTTTAATATAAAGTTATGCGCATCTGCCCATCTTGTTGAGAGAAAAAATATGTCGAAATTTTCTGAGCTTGCAAATGAATATGAAAATAGTTTATTTGAATATTCACCTGAGTTAGGTCTTTTTTGGGGAAGATCGACGAATATAGCTTTAGATCGTTTCATGGATTCTTCTCTAGAAGGTTATGCAGCCTGGTTAAAGCAAGAGGATAATTTTTTATTAAAACTCAATGAACTCAATGAAAAAGATTTGGAAAATACACCGGAATACACCACCTATTTACTTTTAAAAGAAACGTTAGAAGCTAAAAAGGCAAGCCGTATTTGTAGAGAAGAATTATGGGATATTAATCCAGCTTTTGGTTGGCATAATAAAATGGCTATTGTTGCTGAAAAACAGCCTATTGGAACACCGGAATATCGACGATTAGCCCTTACTCGATGGCAATCCTTTGATAAAGTTGTAGACGATCAAATTAATAATTTAAAATGGGGACTGAAACTTGGATATACTGCCCCAAAACCCGCTGCTAAGAGAGTTTTAACTCAACTCCGTATAATAATTGATGGTCCTATTAAAGAGTCTCCATATTTTGATTTCGCACGTCGTGATGGTGATGAGAAATTTAAAGCGCAAGTAGAGGATTTAATAAAAATAATAATTAACCCTTCCTTAAAGAAATATACAGATTATCTGGAAAATGAGTATATTCCTTCTACTCGAAATGAGATAGGTGTCGGAGTTTTACCCGCTGGTGCTAAATGCTATCAAGCTAAATTAAAACAAGAAACTACATTGAACTTAACGCCAAGCGAAATTCATGCTCTAGGTTTGCAGGCAATGCAAAAAATATCTGATGAAGTAGTAGAAATCGGGTTGAAAAAATATGGCATAAAAGACCTGACTGCTATTTTTGAGCGTGCAAAAAATGAATCAGTGAATTATTTTTCAACAGAACAGGATATCTTAGATTATAATTTTGCAGCGTTAGAAAAAGTTAAATCTAAAGTTTCTGAATGGTTTGATATCATGCCAAAAACCGAAGGAACAATAAAAGCTTATCCAGCTCATCGAGCGAAAACTGGTGCTTCTGGAGAGTATCATCCTCCTAACGACGCAGGTACTAAACCTGGTATTTTTTATATCAATACTTATGAACCTACGAAAAAGAGTCGTATTGACCAAGAAGCTACTTTATTTCATGAGTTAATACCTGGACATCATTTTCAAATTGCGCTCACCTATGAAAACAAAGCACTACCTACGCTAAATCGGTATCTATTTAATGCTGGATTTGGTGAAGGGTGGGCTTTATATGTTGAGCGTCTTGCTGATGAGATGGGATTATATCAAGATGATATTTCACGCTTGGGAATGTTATCTAATGAATCATTAAGAGCTGCTCGTCTTGTTATTGATACTGGAATACACGCTTTCCACTGGAGTCGAGAAAAGGCGGTTAATTATTTAAAACAACATACTGCTCTTAGTGACAATATTATTGAAGGAGAAATAGATCGCTACATTATGATGCCAGGTCAAGCTACAGCTTATCTATTGGGCAAAAATGAAATACAAAGCTTGCGGCAAATAGCTAAAAAAGATTTAGGCGCTCATTTTGATATTCGTCACTTTCATAATGAAGTCCTAAAAAATGGTATGGTCAGCTTATCTATATTGCGGACTCAAATTAAGGCATGGATAGAACAAAATAAAGCCAGTATTTAACTGATTATAGTCAGCGTAGCCTTGAGATGGAAACGTAGTCGTAATTGAGGCTCTTCATTTTCGCTACACATACCTAAGTATGCCTGAGCGCCATTGTTTAATTAAATAACTTTAATACCTATAATGATATAAAAATAAGCAATGTTAATTAAGAAGGTAGATAAGTAATATTGATTAAGCTCTAATTTCAAAGCGACTCTTGCTAGGCTTGTAACGGCGATTGAAATTATATCCCTTTTATTAAATCTAATTATTTTAATGTTAGAATTAATAAGTATATGTCTGGAGAATCTTTGATGAAATTCACAGTGGCTCAACTTGAGTGGGTAAAAAAATTTTATAATCCTACTTTTATAAGATTTGTGATAGTTGGCACTCTAAACACGCTTATTAGCTACCTTGTATATCTTATTCTATTAAATGTTACAACACTTAACATTGCGTATTCTATTACTTATTTATTAAGTGTTGTTACCTCTTATTTACTTAATTTAATTTATGTATTTAAAGAAAAACATTCTTTTAAAAAGAGCCTGCAATTTCCTCTAATCTATGTGCTACAGTTTATTTTTAGCGTAATTTTATTGAATTTTTTTGTTTATTTTTTGGGCATGAATGAAAAGATTGCGCCATTACTGATTATTTTACTTTTTGTACCGTTTACCTATTTTCTCATGCGGATCATTCTAACCAAAAGTTAAAGCACACGTTATAATTAGCCGGCTTGTTCTGGATAACCGGGTGGCCTTGGCCCACGAGAAATATCAAAGGGATTTGGTGATTTGTAAGCATCTGCTTTACTATCCTGAGGGAGAAAAACTTCTTGTTTTTGTGCAGTTTGGGCCAGATCTAACTCCACTTTTTTTGTAGGAATTAAATTTTTATCCATTAGTCTTGTAACAAAAGCATCGTAGTATTTTGATGAATCACCACGAAAAGAAATACTTAATTTATTATCTACCCGAATTAATGTGGCATTAAGCTTAATATTTTGATCGCTCAATTCTTTTCTAAATTGTTTAAATTCATTGTTTATCGCATCATATAGAGTTGCAAGGTCCTTTTGTTCATCTGTATCAAGTAATTTATTTTCTTGAAAAGTAATCAAGCCTTGGGATAAATTCAAAGATAAAAATACAAGGGCTAAATCGTTCTTATATAAATATAATAGGTCCTCTTCGAGAGATTCATGCCAGATTTCACTAGCTTCTAAAAATGAAGATAATAACATTCCCTCTATAAGGGAGGGTTTTAAATTGAGTGAAAGTGGGCTTTCGTTCTCATATAAATCACCGGGATCACGTCCTGATAACTTATCTTCGTTACCAGAGCCACCACCTCCGCCGCCACCCCCATGGCCTTGGCAACTACTTAAGCCAAGTACTCTACACATATTACAAGGGTTATTTTCAATAGCTTTAGCTTTTAATTCTTTTCTATCTCCATTTTCTAACTTGGGTGGAGTACCAAGTGCTGATAACGTAGCCATGTCTGCTTCCTTAATACTTTACTAATGTTATGATCTTAACCTTAATTAGAGGTTTACTTAGGCAAATTGAAGCTTTTTTTACAATTTATTTGCAAAAACTAATTTCATACAGCCTTTGTTAGTATAGGGATTGTTAAGTTTTTCCAAGTTCAGTTTCATCGATTTAATATTGGGATGTCATGGTTGATAAAATTGTTTCAGGTGGCCAAACAGGAGTAGATCAAGCGGCGCTTAAGGTTGCATCGAAGTTAGGATTTATGACGGGTGGGTGGTGTGTAAAAGGTGGGTTAGATGAAAACGGCAGTTGTATATTAAATTACTACCCTACTTTACAAGAAACTACTACATCAAATCTGGCTAAACGTACAAAATTAAATGTTCGTGATTCGGATGGTACCTTAATTATTGTTCCTAATTGGCCCTGGGTTAATAAGAAAGATGTTACTTGCTTAACACTGCAAGAGGCTATAAAACAACATAAACCTTATTTAATTATTAATCTAATGGCAAAAAAGGATGAAATAAATAATTTAAAGGAATGGGTAAGTATAAATAATATTTCTATACTTAATATTGGTGGACCTCGGGAATCTAGTAGCCCCGGTATTTATAAAGAGACCTATCAATTTCTTAAGTGCTGTTTACCTAATTTAAAACAAGTTTCTAATCAATCTACCTAGTTTTTATCTCAATTTAATATTGGTATCAGATATCTCCTGTAATTAAAAAAATTCTCACTTTAAGTGATTAGTAAAGATACTTATACTGCTTTAGTTATTTAATACTGCGTCTAAATTTTGGGGATTTTAAAGGTAAGTTGATAAAAAAATTTAATGGGTAAAAGGAATTGCTGAAAAAACCCTTTTCGTAAATTAGAGAGATTTTTAATGAATAAAAACATCTTACCCACCCTTTTTGTAATAGGAAGTATTTTTACAATACCACTATCGGCTGCAAATTTTTTTCATAAATTAATGCCTAGTAAAATGTCAAATCAGTTTAAGGACTTACACCCAGCAAAACAAGCGAAACAGCAAGGTATCAAATATACAAATTTTTCCGGCAATTGGTCAGGTAATTGTGTCATAGGTAATTTTCCAGCAATACCGATGGATTTCACTATAGAAAATGATGCGGAGTATTTTAGTATAGATGATGAAGAATTTAGTATAGGCGCTCTTCATACGCAAGGAACTTCAGGTGGCGAAAATAATGAGGCAGCGTTTGACCACCAGGTATTTGAATGGAATCAGGATATGTCTAAGTTAACCTTAAAAGGCATGAGTTTTGAAAAATATTCAGATACTAAATTTAATACTACGGAAGCTATTCTTACGCAGATGACTCTTTCTTTAAATAATGAAAAACTGATTATGGAAGGTCAAGTTATAGGGTTTGTTGATTTGGAACCGCAAACACAGAATGTAAGCTGTGCTTTTACCAAAAAATAAATATACATATTAATGTTAGTTTGTCTTAACTAGGTTGTACGAAACTAATAAAAAATGGTAGGTTAGCTTGGGCTCAACCTACGTTTATTTTTTAACTCAAGGACCATTAGCCCCAGCTAAGATATTCAATTTTGTCCAGCCACACTTGGAAAGTGCTTCTACAGCCCTGCATTCATGACTTAGCAAAAAAACCAGGTGAAATTCTAACCAAATTAAAGCTTTTAAAATTTTTCGCATAAGTTTATACTCCAGCGTTCAAATTGACTTATATATGTATAAAATGCCAAAAAATTTCAATAATTTGTTAGAAGGTGATAAAACCTCTCGGAAAATTCACTTTTTTTTACAAAAAAAGTCTTTTGGTATAGGAGAGCAAACCCAAAGTGATAGATGGTCTGCTATTAAGAAAGTAAAACTTACTCTCTTTTATGATATAGCTGATAAAGCTATGATAGAAAATACAACTCAATACGGTATATTTCATTCAGGATTGGAGTGGACTATTCTTGATGAAGAATTAAATCAATTAAAAATTATACCTCAAAAAAGCGTAATAATAGACGTTACTCTTTTAATCAAAAAGTCTCCAGATACGCCTTGGGCTGTAAAATTTATGTCTTACCCTAGTGTAGAAGCAACTAGCGCTTTTCTAGTATTAGGAGGGCTTTTAGCGTTAACTGCGGCGCTTATCACTTTAATACCACCGGTTGGAGCAGCAGTAGCTGTAAGTAGCGCTAGCATTGCATTAGCTGGAGGCATTCTTCTTACTATAGGTTTAACCCTGGCACTTATAGCACGCCATTGTCAAAATAAAGTTGATAATGCACCTTTAAAAGAAGAGGTCGATTTAATTGTAGAGCAATCCGGTACGCTCGATTCTAGGAGGTCAGTTAGTCAGCAAGCAAAAGAGGCTTTAATGCCGCAATTTTTCTCTGTCAAGAAAGACAAGAGTGAAATTGATGAAGAATTTCCTACAAATATCTATAGTAATAATTGAGCTTTATTAGTATATAAATTAGACGCTAAACTTATAATTTATCTTTGTTTATAAAAGCTATTTTCCCTCTTAAATTTAGCAATTATAAAATTTTGTACTATGTTTAAACTGTAGTAGTGAATTATGGACTATTAACGAAAGAGGGAAGAATATGAAAAAGTTAATACTCACAGCAACTTCTGTTGCTATACTTTCAGCAGCCTTAGCTGGCTGTGGTTGGAATACTATGGACAACATGGGTGGTGCTGTAGTTAGAACAAGCACAGGTGTTGTAAATACAACTGGTGCAGTTGTTACTGACACAGTTGGTGGTGGCGTAGCTGTGTTAACAGGCCAACCTGTTGTTTATCGAGATATGGTTGCTTACCGTAAGCATGGTGTTATTTATCATAATGGACATACTTATACTGTTAAACATGGCCGTTATGTTATGATGCACTAATTTAGTTTGCCTTTCATTAACTAGTTTAATGAAAGGCATCTTTACCTACCTTTAAATAAAGTTTTTCTACGTTTTCTATTCTTTTATCAAATTAAAATTCATAGACATTATTTTTAAAAATTAACTTATGCTATTTGCTTAATCTTATCGGGAAGCGATAAAATTATAATTATTTTTCTATATTTAATTAGTAATAGCGGAATAGATTATGCTTAAGTATAGGTATATTTAAAGTCTAAATAAGCATGATAATTAGCTGAAGCATTTATTAATCTAATTCATTATCACGGGGAGTAGCGCTCATGAGGATAATTCTGGCTGGCTTGCTTTTAGTAACAAGTAGCTTGTTAACAGGTTGCTGGACAACTCAATCCGGACAGAAGTCAGGTATTATTGTCAAAGTCGCAAAAGAAGGTCGTTACTGGGGTACGTACGAAGGGGAGTTAATTCGTGGTGGGCTTGATAATGCAAGTGGCGCAACTGGCAAAGAGTTTCATTTTACGCTTGGTCAATTTAAATCAGATTTAGTAAAGAAAGCCATTTTAGCCATGGAAAGTAATAAACATGTGATGCTGACTTATCATTGTGAAGCATTTACTTTTCCTTGGAGTGGTGAAACAAAATGCTTTGTTGATGATATTAAAATTTTAGAGTCTACTATTAAAGGACCTTAAAGTAGTTTTCTAGTTAGCAGGCTTATAAATAAAACCCTAACTTTAGGGTTTTATTTAATTTAATGTTAATTGATCAATGAATGCTGCGCCCATTAATTGTGAAGGTGTTCGATACCCACCTTTTACTTGATTTTTTAAAAGATATTCAACAATTGCTAAGCTACCTGTGACTGTAAGGGCGTATCCATTACCTGTGGTAATACGCATAGTTTTACTGTCACCCATAGTGTTTTTAACTTCTCCCCAAACATAAGTAACAAGATTTTTAAGTTGCTTAGCATCGGGGCCTTTTTGGGCTGCAGCCTTCTTTTTTAAAAAATTTTGTACAAAGTTTAATTTTAGAAGCCACCGTAAGTAATTGGCTTTTTTAAGGGTAGATAGATTTTTTGGAGAGATAGGAAGATAGACTTCAATATTAGGTATTCTGGTTGTGTAATAAGCAGTGCTCACGTCGCCCCAAGGAATAGTGACGGCTAATTTTTCACCTTTACCAAAATCAATTTTACGTGTTTTCCACCCTAATGGGACCGTTTTTAGTTCCCCACTAATACGCACCTTACCTCCCTCCGCTAAACCTTCGACCGCCGTTTTTGCTGTGCCTGGTGACAAAGTAGAGTTAGAATCAAAGCCTAGTGCTAAATAATTGGCATCTGGCAGCGCTTGCTTTAATTTTGCTGCGACGCAATCTGTAGGTATAACATCAAAGCCAGCGCCTGGACAAAGGACAATATTAGCCGTTTTTGCTTGGTCATTTTGACCATAAGCATATTCAAAAACACTGATCTCACCTGTAATATCTATATAATGTGTATTTGACTGAATACAGGCTGAGATTAATGGCTGGCTGGTAGAAGAAAAAGGACCGGCGCAATTTAAGATTAATTTTATATCAGCGAGTTGTTTTATTAAGTCAGCTTGCTCGGATAAGCTAAAAACTCGGCTTGTAAAGCCTAATTCATTAGCCAATAAGTGAATTTTATCAGCGTTACGTCCAGCAAGAATTGGGTTAAGTCCTCGCGCTTTTGCTTCTCTTGCTATTAATTCACCCGTATAGCCATTTGCGCCATAAATCATCCAATTATTCATTATTTTATTCCATAAAATAAGTCTGATGAGGTCTTATCTAAATCATTATCAAAATTTCTGCTCTTATCATAGCGTTATTCATAAAAACAAATAAAGAAGAGAAATAAATAAATTTGTATATCTATAATTAACACATATAGATTGTAAAGGGGTTTGTTATGGCGCCTAGATTTGAAAAAAGGGCTAGTGATTCGAATAATAAATATCTAGTTTTTCTTGCGGACTGTAACAACCTTAATGAAATAACTACTCACTACCTAAACTTATCTGACGTGCAAGAAGCTCGAGCAGACCTGAATAATTTAAATGAAATTATTTCTATAATAGAAACCTGGCAAGCTCAAGGTTTCGACTCTAATTATATTTCTAAGGTAATTGATCAAGTAAAAGATAGAATGGGCTTTGAGGCAATTGAAAGGGAAGTAAAGTCGAAAGAGAGCTACATGCAAAGTTCAAAAGCAATTCTGGGCCAAAATTCTCCATATGAACTTTCATTAGAGGAATTAATATTATTATACAAACTGTTAGGCCGGTCTAAAGATAGCAGAGGTATTGATGAGGCCTTATCACGAGAAGATTTCATCACACAATTACGAAATTTAGCTGAAGATAAGGTCAAAGATAATGGAAATCAGGAAATAATAGCTAGTATTGAAACAATTATTAAAAAAATAAATAATCCTACAATAGGGGAGCTTGATTTAGCAAGGGGCAGAAATAATCCCGATAAGCTGTGGGATTATTTAAAATTTACCTTAAATAGAAAACTTAATCAGGCATATCAATTTATTGAGGAGCGAGATATGTATCATGAGACTCTCCTAAGGCAAAAAGCAATGGAAAGAGGGATTCAATTTTTAACCGGTGATAACAGCAGGACTGCTTTACAACTTTTAAAAGAAAAAAAGGAGAAGATTCAAGCTTATCTTGCCCCTATTGATGCTATTAACCGCGATATGAGTAAATATGGGATTCAATCTACTGTAAATGCTACTAACCTGAAAAAAGATTTAAAAAAAATTTAAAATATGATTAGCAAAGAAAAACGTCGGGGGGATGATCCTGAAAAGATTCATAGCCTTCAACTAAAAGAAAAAAAATTGTTACAATTAATGAAACCGGAGCGGTTCGCTGAAATTCATCACACCATACGAGAACATATTAAATGGGTAGATGTAATAAAGCTGACGCGATATGCAAGTGTAAAACAAGAATCAGAGGAAGAGTTTGAAAAAGGACTCTTGAGAGCAAATAAATCACAGTCTCTGCCCAGAACCAATCATCCTCAAAGATTTTTTAGTTCTACTGATGGCAATTTAACGGAAAGGGAAAGGAAAGTTATTGAACGGAACATGCAAAAAATTAAGTTACTAAGGGAAATGGCGAGTAGCACGCCTGAAAGTGATGTTCCAACAAGGGTAAAAATAGAAAGCTGGAAAAAAATAGAGGCAGAGATAGAAAAATTGGAAAGTAAAAATGAAACAATCCTGTCTAAAGCAGGAATGTCAAGCAAAAGCCCTGCTATAGGAGTAATAGAAAATCAAATTCACTACTTAAAAGAAGGTATAAGAGGTGTTTCCTTAGAGGGTAAAAGCAAAGTTTCTCTAGAAAAAGTATCAAAACATTTAGAAGTTGTAAAAGAGCAGATAGAAACGCTACGAGTTGAAATTGACAAATATCGCGAAGATGCAAATACATCAAGGCAAATAAGCCAGCCTATCTAATTAAATAGGTAACTATTAACCCAACTTTTAAATAGCGTTAATAAAAGTGACCTAAGGCATTTAAGCCAGGAACAGAAAAAAGTTGTTTATCCTGAAGACGTAAAGCCGTAAGACGCCCGCCCCATAAGCAGCCTGTATCCAGAGCATAAATACGAGGATGGGGACTCCTACCTTGTAGAGCTGCCCAATGGCCAAAAACAATATCTGCCTCAATTTCTTGCCTTCCTGGCACAGAAAACCAAGGTATAAATTGGGGCGGAGCTTGCTCAATAGTCCCTTTATATTCCAGATGTAATTCACCATGAGTTCCGCAAAAGCGCATACGGGTAAAATAATTGGTAATTACTCGCCACCTCTCAAAACCTGTAAGATGGGGCGACCAAGAATTCGGTAGGTTGCCATACATATGGTTTAGATAAGCTTGGTAATCTTCACCCTGTAAAACAGCTTCTAGCTCTAAAGCACATGCCTTGGCTGTAGCTAAATTCCATACCGGTGCTATGCCAGCATGACACATGACCATATTAAATTCTTCACTGTAATAAAGAAAAAGCTGTTGACGTAACCAGTGCCCTAGTTCATATCTATCATCGGCTATTAAGATTGCTTGTAGCGTGTCGTCTTTATTTGTCCTTGAAGCATTACCAAAGATTTTATTTAATAAATGTAAGTCATGATTGCCTAATGTCATAGGGGAGGTAATAGGTAAATTTTTAACAAACCTTAAGACTTCTAAAGACTGGGGGCCGCGGTTGACTAAATCACCAACAAACCAAAGTTTGTCCATATGTTCGTTAAATTGGATATGGTCAAGTAAACGTAAAAGAGACTCAAAACAACCCTGTATATCACCAATAACATAGTCAGCCACGTGATGTTAATCCAGAATTTAATTTTTGCTCTGGCGTTTTTGCAGCAGTTGCTTGTTGCCATTGCCCCGCTGTATTTAATATCTCTAGTGAATGAGTGACATTTGTTTGTTGCGGTGCAGTAAAATTACTAGAAAATTGCGCTGAATGAATAACTTCAATATCTGATAAGGTTAATGTTTTGCCTGTGTTTAAGTTATAGAACTGAACTGAAGCAGGTAAGGCAACCGCATAATGGCTAAATACAATACCACTTTGCATTTGCTTAGTATTCTTTTGCTCAAAGCGAGCTAAAGTGTTACCGTCAGGGCCAACTTCATGTAATTTTAAGGATAAAAACGCATTTTGAGCAGCTTGCCAGTTTTTATATTCAGGATGTTCTCGAACAAACCATTTAAAAATATCAGGAGACATTAATAAGCCACCGGGTACCATATACAACGGTGCTTTATTAATCATAATAATTCCGGACTCTAGGGATTTAGTCAGCCATTGGATAAATTGTGTACCTATTTGTTGTTCCAAATTACTAATAGATTCTGGCACGCTGCCCGTGAAAGTGCCTGTCCTACTATAGCGATTATTTTTACTACTTGTAAGTTTAAAGTTTAATTGATTAAGATATCGTTGTATTGCAATCGCATCAGCGCGAATTAATATAGCGCCCAATGTTCCTGCTGAATAAAGATCTTCATTGAGTAAGGCAAGCCAAACAGCTAAAACTTGCGTATTGGAAACAATCCAACTAAAGCCACTGGTTGGCATTAATGTTCGTGCTAAAAGAATATTTAAACGCCTACGTAATTCATTGTCACTTTCTTTTTGAAAAGAGTAATCATAGCAGCTACCTACAGAAGCTAGATTTTCCAATAAGGGATTCCATAATTTTAGAAATTGCCCATTATTATCATAAAGTTCAACGAGATAATCGATTTGTAATTTGCCAATACCTTGTAATAAGGCTGCAGAAAATAAAGTATATTGCCATAATTTTTGTTCTTCAGAATAGTCAGTCTCTTCTTCAAGTAACACAAATTTTTTAAATAAATTAAGTGCTGCTTCAGTTCGATTAAGCGCATAATCTAATAACCCACCCTGCTGAGAATAGTAACTATTTGAAGTTTCAGGTAAATTTTGTACATGATTAACTAGATTATGAATAATACTTAAACAAAGGCTATCAAAGCGTGAGGTCTCTAAAGAGCATGCGCTACGAATTTGCTCCAGCAATAAAGCCCTTTTTTCTTCAGAAAGTATTTCTTCTGCAGTTAAGATTCGCGTTAAATCCTTTAAGGGCTTAGCCTGTCCTGTACCTTTTTTACTGTACCGATTAAACAAGTTAATCTCCAAAAATTTAGCCATAATTTATAATATTACCGTTTATTATTTAAATTTATTTTGTCTGCTAAAAAATTAGCCACTCTAATATAGTTTAGTAGACTAATTTGTTCAGGCCTATAACCAGCATCAATTCCTAAGTTAGTTAATTCTTGTGCGCTAATAAGTGATTTTAAATTATTAGCTAAGGTCTTGCGTCGCATCGAAAAAGCGGTTGCTACTAAATTTTGTAATATTTTAAGGTCAGCCGCTGGATGAGGTAAAGTTAAGTAAGGTACTAATTTTACTACCGATGAGTTGACCTTGGGCTCAGGATAAAAAGCCTCTGGCGGTACATCAAATAAAGGGGTTACTTCACAATAGTATTGGACGATAATACTTAAACGGCCGTAGTCCTTGCTACCAGGTTCTGCACTTAATCGTTCAACAACTTCCTTTTGCAACATAAAATGCATGTCTTTGATATTTTTAACAAAAGATAACAGATGTAAGATTAAAGGGGTAGAAATATTATAAGGTAAATTACCTACAATACGTAACTGACTTCCCCAGGTATCATAAGGAATAGCTAGTGCATCAGCCGCTATAATTTCTAATTGATCTGGCTTAAAAGCTTGGCTTAGAAAGGCCTGTAAATCTCTATCAATTTCAACCGCTCTTAGTTTTTTTAAATGTTTTAACAGTAGATGGGTTAATGCGCCTTTACCAGGGCCAATTTCTAAGACATTATCATCAGGATGCAACCTAAGTGCATTAATTATATTTGCAATAATAGCCTGATCTTTTAAAAAATTCTGGCCAAATCGCTTGCGTGGCTTATGTTTCACTTAATTACCTCAAAACACCTTAAACTGTATTTAATAGCTTATTATATCGCTTTAAGGCTATATAAAGGTATTATTTTAACTTGTAGTTTACAGTCTTGACAGGAATTAGATAGATAATAATGGGTTAGCTAAGGCTGCAATTATACTAAGTAAAATGTTCTTTTCCTGTGAATTTTAAGCTGCATAATTAAAAATTTTGCAGAAAGGTTGCTCCTAATCAAGAATAAAATTATGCTAATTTAAAACTTAACTTATCAAGCGAGTTCATGTTAAGCCACTTATTAGAATTAAGACAACGTGCGTTGCTTGTGATAAGTATTTTTCTATGCTTTTTTTTACTGTTTTTTTATTTCTCGCAACAGCTATTTTATTGGCTTGTAAAGCCGTTGCTTTCTATTTTACCGGCTGATAATTTTATTATTGCGACACAAATTACGTCTCCTATTCTAACACCACTCAATTTAGCTGCTGACACAGCCTTACTTTGTACCGCGCCAGTCGCGCTTTATCATATTTGGCAATTTGCAGCGCCGGGACTTTATGCACGTGAACGACAAAATTTAGGTAGTAGTATTTTACTAAGTATTTCTTTATTTACTATGGGTGTGCTGTTTTGCTTTTATATTGTATTGCCTTTTATGTTTCAGTTTTTTACCAAAGCAACGCCTTTCCCAGTTAAGATTATGCCTGATATGGCAAGCACACTCGATTTTATTACACGGATGTTGCTGTTATTTGGTTTTTGCTTTCAAGTACCACTTGTCTGTTTAACATTAGCTCGCCTAGATTTGGTGAGTATCACCACCTTACGACAAATTAGGCCGTATATTATTGTGGGTGCCTTTACTGTTGGAATGTTATTAACGCCACCGGATGTTTTATCGCAAGTTATGCTCGCAGCCCCTCTGTGTATTTTATATGAGCTTGGTATTATTTTAGCTTCTTATAAACAGAAAAATACTTAAGTTTATAAACATAGTAACCGATATAAAACATGTTCTACCTTTATTAGAGGGAGGTGACATGCAAAAAGTGGCAAAGTTTAATATTGGTGATTGCGTTGTACATCAACAGCATGGTTATCGAGCAGTTGTTATCGATATTGATCCCCTCTTTCAAGCTTCAGGGCGCCCTAACCCGCAAGCGACTAAGCGTGATTTTGCTACGCGTAACGCTTGGTATCGTTTATTAGTTGATAACAGTAGTCAAACAACTTATGTGGAAGAATGCCATTTAAAAAGCGATCTTTTTGAGCATGAAATAGATAATCCGAAAATTTCTTCATATCTTAAAATACAACAGGGCCGTTATTATAGTACTGTAAGTAGGCATTAAGTATTTCTAACCATAAGTATTAATAAGCCTACAAAGGCAATTAAAATAATAGCTAGTATTCCCATAGTAAAAAAACTCTTATTTAAATTGTCGCGACTAAATAAATCGGGCCTAGATTTAATACTGCGATACATAAACCAAATAATTAATCCTGCACCAATAAGTCCTAAAATTTGATAAAATGTTTCCATTTAATTACTCCTTTTTTGCTTCAAAGCTAAATGCATCAGAATACATATGATGAGTTGGAATTCCTTGCACAACTAATGCATCGCGGATGTCATAGACCATATCAAATGGGCCACCAATAACAATTTCGTACTTATCCAGGTCATGTGGATGTTGTTGAACAATATAATTAGCAATTTTATCTTTTATATTGGTATTAGATAAAAGAGGAAAATAACGAAAATGGTCAACATGGGCTTGCCATTGTTTTACTTTTTCATCCATATATAAATCACTTTGGGAGCGCGCACTCCAATAAAGCTCAAAAGGCCTTGCATCACCCGTAGCTAATAATTGTTCTATCATCGCTTTAATAGGTGCAAAGCCAGTTCCCCCAGCAATAAACAATATAGGCGACTTAGCTTTTAATTTATTTAAATGACAATCGCCAAAAGGCAAGCGAATATTAACAGCACCTTGCTTTTTGATTTCGGCAAAAAGGGTGCGATTACAAAAGTCTTGCTGGACATGTCGAATATGTAGCTCATATTTATGAGAGCCTAAGGGCGCATTAGCAATGGAATAACTTAAATAGTCATTTATTGAGAAAATTTGTAAATACTGTCCCGCCTGGTAATCAATGTAATGACTGGGTGAAAGTATTAGTTTGATAACTCTATCAGTTAATGGCGCAATACGCTCAACCTGTGCACTAATTAAAGCCTGATTCACGATGATAGTCCTAAATGTTGCCAATAAGCTTCCACAGTTTGTACAACATCCTTGTCCATGGTTATAGGCTCGCCCCATTCACGTTGTGTTTCACTGGGCCATTTACTTGTTGCATCTAAACCCATTTTAGAACCTAGTCCTGAAATAGGTGAGGCAAAATCTAAGTAATCAATAGGTGTATTATCCATTAAAACAGTATCACGTGATGGGTCCATACGCGTCGTCATCGCCCAAATAACATCCTGCCAATTTCGTGCATCAATGTCATCATCACAAACAATAACAAATTTTGTATACATAAACTGTCTTAAAAAAGACCAAACGGCCATCATAATTCGCTTAGCATGACCAGGATATTGTTTGGTGATGGTAACAACAGCCAATCGATATGAACACCCTTCCGGAGGCAAATAAAAATCGACAATTTCCGGAAACTGTTTTTGCAATAATGGTATGAATACTTCATTTAAAGCAACACCTAAAATAGCCGGTTCATCAGGTGGGCGGCCAGTGTAGGTACTATGATAAATAGGTTGATCGCGATGGGTTATTCGTTCTACGGTGAAAACAGGAAAAGCCTGTACTTCGTTATAATACCCAGTATGATCACCATAAGGACCTTCCGGTGCTTCAACGCCAGGCTCTAGATAACCTTCCAAAATAATCTCTGCAGTCGCTGGTACATGTAAATCATTACCTATACAACGGGTTAACTGAGTGCGTTGACCACGCAGTAGCCCTGCAAAAGCATATTCAGAGAGCGTGTCAGGAATAGGAGTCACAGCCGCAAGAATAGTTGCCGGATCAGCGCCTAAAGTAACCGCAATAGGAAAACGTTCCCCGGGGTAAGTTTGTTGCCAGGCTTGAAAATCTAAAGCGCCACCGCGATGTGATAACCACCGCATAATCAGTTTATTTTTACTTAGCACTTGTTGGCGATAAATACCCATATTTTCGCGTGCTTGCTGCGGGCCTTTAGTCGTTACCAGTCCCCAAGTAATTAAGGGCGCTGCATCTTTAGGCCAACAAGTTTGAATAGGTAGGCTATATAAATCGACCTCATCCTTCTCCCATACATGAGTTTGGCAAGTTGCATAGGTAATGTATTTAGGTGCCATATTTAAGGCTTGTTTTAACAGAGGTAATTTGCTGAAAGCGTCCTTAAACCCTTTAGGGGGCTCAGGTTCTTTTAATGCAGCTAGTAATTTACCTACCTCTCTTAAAGCTGTAATACTTTCCTCACCCATACCTAATGCGACTCGTTCTACTGTTCCAAAAAGATTAGTTAATACAGGCATTGAAGCTTGTTTAGGTTGAGTAAAAAGGAGCGCAGGCCCTTGAGCTTTTAAAACTCTATCGCTAACGACAGTCATTTCGAGATAGGGCGATACAGGATAATTAATACGTTTTAATAAGTTACGGGATTCAAGTTGTTCAATAAAATCCCGCAAGTCAGAATACTTCATATTATTTTAGGGTAAATCATTTAATACGGATTATGTCATAGTCTTTCTAGGAAAGAATAGTTTTATTCATTAAGCTTTATACTGCGTTGCAAGTTCACTTGTCTCAGTGTTGTACGCTTATATATACTCCTTCACCTCCCTCATGAGAATCTTAAGTTTTACTCTAAGCTTGCCACCAAGATTAAAAATGGTATAGTGCAGCTAGATATGATTTAAATTTAACCATGAAGACTTTTAAGGTTTGATGCTTTTGGTAAACATGCGGTTAATAAGTTTAGTGCTTGGTTGGGCCTTAGCTATAATTTTAGGGGCATTTGATCTTTATGCCGCTTCCATAACGACTCCTAAAGAAAGTAGTTCATTATATCGTTGGGTAGAAGCGCCCAAGCAAGAAGCTCTTGAAGTTAGTCAAGCAGGTCAACGTTTAGAGACAGCCATGGCTAATCCTGAATACATGCTTAATAATTGGGTTGAATTACCAACAGCGCCAAATATAAAAAATAAGAAAATTCAACATTTAAGTTTAAGAGAAGCTATTTTATTGGCTTTACGGTATAACCCTAATATTCAGAATGCTGAACTTGATAGAATCATTCAGCGCTATCAGTTACGTTTGGCCAATAATGAATTTGAATTGCAGTATGCTATAGAGGGTGCGGCTTCTATAGAGAAAAATCGCTTTAGCGGGGTAGGTAATAGCGTCAATAAGTCTCTTTATGTTTCTCCTGAGGTATCCTTAAAAACGAAGTATGGAACAACATTAAGCGTAGGTATAGATAATAATGTACCTAATTATAATACTTTTACGCCTGTACTTAATTTCTCTTTTAATCAACCATTATTACGTGGTTTTGGTAAAAACGTTAATGAAGCGAGATTATTAGATGCACGTGATGCAGAATTTATAAGTAAAATTAATTTAAAACAATCCATTATTGACCAAATCACCCAAGTAATTAGTGCTTACCGTAATTTAATTTTAAGTGGGAATAACTTAGAAAATCAGCGCCGTCAGTTAGAAGAAGCACGCAGGACGTTTGAAATTAATCAAAAGAAAATTGCAGCAGGGCAGTTAGAACCTACGGGCAATATTCAACAATCTTATCAAATTGAGTCATTAAGTTTGATGGTTGAGCAGGGAGAAAATGATTTTAAAACTGCAGCGCAAGATTTATTACAAACAATTGGCCTTGATCCAAATATGCACTTAGCTGTACCTAACGATGTGAATTTAGATAATGTTAAAGTGCCGAGCTTACAGCAGTCCATTGATATTGCGCTTAATCATAATAGCCAATATTTAGCACAAAAAATGACGGTGAAAGCGGATGAAAGAGCCTTTAATCTAGCTAAGAATGAGCAACTCTGGGAGCTTAACTTAAGTGGTGGTGTTCAGTCAGGTACGACATCAGATGTAACTGGCCTAAATCGAGGTTTAAGAGGTATTTATAATGGTCGCAATATAAATGAATCCATAAATTTATCGCTTAATATTCCTATTAATGATATCGGTCGGCGTAGTCAACTGATCAATGCTAAAGTACAGTTAGAAAGAGATAAATTAAATTTAATTGCTGCAAAACGTGCACTTATTACCACCATTACTAATACAATTAATGCGATTCAAAGCCAGGCTAAACAATATCGCTTAGCAGAAAAGCAAGTTAGATTAGCTAGGCAATCTTATGAGTTAGAAAAGAAAAAATTACAAGCGGGTATTGCAACAGCGCTCGATGTAAGTAATACCCAAAATCAGTTAATACAAGCTCAAGCAGGATTGATTAGTGCTAAAATAGCCTATCTTAACCAACTATCAGCCTTGCAACGCTTATTAGGTACAACATTAGATGAATGGCAGATTAAGCTTAGGTACGGTCAATGAAAATTATTTCAACATTAACAATTCCATTATTAGTAATGCTACTAATAAGCTGTAGCGATTCCAGTAAACCTACAGCAACTAAACAACAAACTTATACTGTTAAATCAGAACCTATTCATAAAACGCTGTATTTTACGGGAACTATTCAGCCACTTCATGAAAGTGCTATTACATGCCCTATGGATGCTGTCATTGAAACGATGAATTATAACTATGGGCAAGTAGTTAAGAAAGATGAGATAGTCATCACTTTAAATTCGAATGAGTTACAAAAACAATATAATGAAGTTTTAACGGATTACTTAAAAGCTAAAGATAATTTCACAATTGCCAAGGCTAAATTTACCGGGACCGATGAACTATGGAAAGCAGGTCTAATTGCTAAAAATAATTATTTAAGTGAAAAGTCTAGCTTAGATACAGCACGTGTTGCGCTTATGCAGTCAACGCGTAAACTGACAGAAATGTTAGATAAAATTGATGATACGGATGCGAAAAATTTGTCAACTTTAAGTATTGCAGAATTTAATAAAGTTAAAGAGGCTTTAACAAGAAATCATAATCTTATTCATTTAAAAGCGCCCGCTCAAGGTGTATTGCTTTCTCCGCCTAAATCAAGTGATGAGAAATCAGGCCATTTAAAAGTGGGCTCAGCAGTTAAAGCAGGTCAGGTGATTGCCTTAATTGGAGATTTAAGGGGAATTAGTGTAGAGATTGATGTACCTGAAGTGGACATTGATAAAATTAAGCCAGGTATGCAGGCTAAAATAACAGGCGTTGCTTTAGGTAAAGAAGTTTTAGAAGGTAAATTAGTCGCTATTAATGCACAAGCCTCAAGTACAGGAAGTAATGGTTTACCTTCTTTTAATGCTACCGTTGAAGTTAAACAGTTAACAGCAAAGCAACAAGCATTAGTTAAAGTAGGGATGAGTGCAGCGATTGAACTTTCGCTTGATGGAAATAATCAATTAGTTATTCCGATTGCGGCTATAAAGCGTGAGAAGGGCAGCAATGTCGTGCGAGTACTTGCAGATGGTAAAATTGCTACTCGTCAGGTAGCGACCGGTTCAGCCTTGGCGGATAAGGTAATTATAGAATCGGGCTTAAAAATAGGTGATACAGTAGTCTATGATGGATAAGCCACTTATACAGATTAAAGAATTAGTTAAAAATTATTCTCTAGGAGGAGTCACAAGTCAGGTATTAAAGAAGGTTTCTTTATCTGTTGACTCTGGTGAGTTATTAGCTATCGTTGGTGCCTCAGGTTCAGGTAAATCTACCTTAATGAATATTATCGGTTTACTTGATAAAGGCGATAATGGTTCCTATCTGCTTAACCAGCGTAATGTTGCAGCACTTAATCAAGATGAGTTAGCGGCGCTGCGTAATTTACAAATTGGTTTCGTGTTTCAACAATTTAATCTATTGTCGCGGTTTACAGCGAAGCAAAATGTAGCATTACCTCTTATTTATAGAAAAAATATGAGCGCCTCAGAGATAGATGAACGAGTCATGCAGGCTTTAGCGCGTGTTGGTATGGAAACATTTGCTGAGCGTCGTCCTACGCAATTATCAGGCGGGCAGCAACAGCGAGTAGCTATTGCTCGTGCTTTAGTCGGTGAGCCTCAAGTTATTCTCGCAGATGAACCAACAGGTGCTCTTGATTCGAAAACAGGAACTGAAGTTTTAAATTTATTTCTAACTTTGCACGCTGAAGGTCGAACCATTATCATGGTAACGCATGATAACCACGTTGCTGCTCAATGTAAGCGTCGTATTACCATCGTAGATGGCCAAATTGTTGCTGAGAGTGAATCATGAATTTATTAAGTCATTGCCAGCAAGCAATCATTAATTTAAATGCAGCAAAACTGCGATCGTTTTTAGCGGTGTTAGGTATTTTAGTAGGCACTGCTGCGGTGGTGGCTTTAATTAGCTGTGGTCAATTAGCGACTGAGAAAGCTTTAGCTCAGTTCAAAGCACTCGGCACTGATTTGCTTGCTGTTTCTTTATTTCAACAAGAACAAAAGCAAAGTTCGCAAAGCGGTGGGAATGAAGTGTCTTTATCAGTTTGGCAGCAAATTCCTGATAGAATTTCAGCAGTGCAAGAAATAGCACCCTATGCAACAGCTTACCAAACAATAAGTTTTCAAGGATTTCCGTTAAGGGGCGCTATCGTCGGTGCCGATGATGCTTTGGCACGCATTATTCATATTGATATGGCAGAAGGTCACTTTGTTTCCTTCGTTGAATCCTTTGAACATTATTGCGTTATAGGCAATGGCCTTGCAGATCAGTTAAAAAAGCTCACCTTAGATAATCCTATTGGGAAACAATTACGTATAGGCCAGGCTATGTATACTATTATTGGTATTACCAAGCCGTGGCAAGAAAGTGGCTTTTTTAATGAAGATATCAATCAAGCCGTCATTATTCCTATTTCTGGCATGGCCTTAATTAGTAAGGATACCAAGATAAATAATGCAATTATGCTTTTAAAGCCAAATAGCCCCATTGATGACGTTATTTCCGAGCTTAAGCACTACATCACAACATATGCGCCTAAACTAAGTGTATTTCCTCGCAGTGCTAAGCAGATTATTGCTAGTATGGAAAGCCAAGGTCGTATTTTTACCTTACTCTTAGCAGTCATTGGTGGCATTTCTTTATTAGTGGGTGGTATTGGCGTCATGAACGTCATGTTGGTTTCTGTTAGTGAACGTAAAAAGGAAATAGGCATTCGTAAAGCCGTTGGGGCGCGTAACCAAGAAATTCAAATGTTATTCCTAGTCGAGTCAGTTATTTTGTCCCTACTAGGCGGAGTTCTCGGCGTTATTTTAGGACTATTGTTTACAGCCGGCGTTGCTTATTTTAGTGGTTGGGCATTTATGCTCTACTTATTGCCACCCGTTGCGGGTTTTGCTGTTTCCGTTGCTACAGGCATTTTCTTTGGCTTTTATCCTGCTAAACGAGCAGCCAAAATGGAGCCCATTGTTTCTTTACGTAGTGAATAATAGCCTCTTTCTAATTTTTTATTTATCTCCCCTTGAATTTTGAAAAATAATTAATATTTATTAGGCATACCCTATTTCATAAAGGAGAAATTAAGTATGAATAGTTTAAAACGTGATTATTTTCCATCTTTATATCGAGACATCAATTCTTTATGGGATAATTTTTTAAGAGGTCAGCAACAAGATGACTCGTCTTTTGTTACAACGAGTACTTGGGCACCTTCAGTTGATATTAAAGAAGATAAAAATCAATTTGTTGTTATTGCTGATATTCCTGGGGTTAATAAAGAAGATATTCATATTTCACTTGAAAATAATTTATTAACCATTCAAGGCGAACGGAATTTCGACAAAACGGAAGAAAAAAATGGTTATACTCGAGTAGAACGCGCACAGGGACAATTTTATCGTCGTTTTAGTCTGCCTCAAACAGCCGATGATGCCAAAATAAGTGCTAAATACAAACAAGGTGTTCTTGAGATTATTATCCCTAAAAAAGAAGCAGCGCTTGAGAAGAAAATTGATATTCAAGTCGAAGAATAATTTTAAATTTCAAGGCGCCTGCGAGTTTTTATTTAGTTCATAAGCGCTAGTTGTTTCAAACTAGCGCTTGATTCATTTGTTAAATAATAGTGCAAGAGCTATTTGTTGTTTGTTGAGGCTGTTGAGGTACTTGGTTCGGAGCTATAGGAATACCAACGTGGTTAGGCGCATTGTTTGCTTGTGCTCCTGGCAGGGCCGATGCTGCTTGTTGAATCCGCTGAGCATAGGCTTTAATTTCACCCTCACTCCATCCTAGCGATAAAGTACCCGTATAAAGAGCCTTAAATAAAAAACAAAGCTTACAGATTAAATCCGCATTATTTTCGCAGCTTCTACCTTGAACAAGTAATATAATATTTAAAACTAATTGCGCCAAAGCAAAGGCTCCTAGGGCGGCATTTTGCGCTCTTTCCTTATTTTCTACAGCATTAAAAGCACTATAAAAGCCTGCAATTGTTTGTATAATTTTTTGTGGAATTTGTATGATAGGGGTGTCATTGTCACTTAAACTAGCAATAAAATTGCCAACTAGTTCTGTGAATGCTGCTATCTTCTTAGAATTTAAGTCAGTAGTTGAAGGTAGATTTTGAGTTGCATGCTGGATAGCTGCTGTAATTTCACCTACGCTCCAACCTAAAGATAAAAGACTTATATAGAAAATTTCTAATATAAAAATACTACGACAGATTGGATTAGAATCATTTTCATTACAGTTTAAATTTTGAAATAATGAAGTGGTAGTTAAACTTAAGTGCGCTGCAGCAAGTAATCCTAATAAAGCATTTTGTATCTTTTCAAAATTTGTAACGTCTGGTCGGAAAAGGGACGAAAACCCAATTATGGTTTGAACAAATTTTTGGGGAATTTGAGTAGTGGGATTAAAATCTATTACAGCATTAGTAGAGGCAAGGCTGCTTGATACTATTTGAGTTAAGGCACTTGATTTATGAGCATTCAGGCCTGGTTCCGAGGCCGAGGGTTTGATAGAGTCAAAAAACGTAAATGGCATTACTTTATCCTAAAATAAATTATTTAAAGTCTTATTTTACCCAAAAAACATACTATTTGTCTAATATTTTTTCAATTAAAGATTTGTTTTCCTATATATTTTAACTAACCTATTGTAAATAAAAACAAATTGTTTTATCATCGTTCAAAGTTTTCAATTGTTAATTACAATGATCTTTTTTAAAACCAAAAAAACTGTTGCAGAACTTAGAAAAACCCTAAGAACGGGGAATATAAAACAGTGGTGGCTAGATAGTCGAGATGCATACTCAAAACTTAGTGGATTAGCAAGCTATCAGACCCATTTGCTAGATAAAACGATAGCAGCGTTGGATGAGCAAGTAGAAAATGGAATTTATGCTTATAGACTGGATCAATTAAAGGCACTTCATACTCAGTTATCTAATTGGGAAGCTATACACGCTATTCATTCCAAGACTTCCAGTCGAAGTATACAAGTGGAGATTTTAAAAAGTTGGCTTAATGAACAGCTCTATTTTTCTATCCATACTCATATTACTTTACCCATTAAGTACGAAGAAACGGTCTCTACAGCGCTTAAGAAATTAAATTTAAATATACCTTCTAATTCGCAACCTTTACACAAGCAAAGTTTGTATTATTGGTGGAAAGATAAAAGTGATCTTGGGTTTTTTAGTTGGCGTACTAAAGCAACTAAAGAGTTAGATGAACTTATTTATTGGTATTCTACTAGTATAATTATTGATAATTTAGATGCTTTACAAAAAATTATGGATGGAATTGAAGTTTGGCTGAGTGAGCGTAAAAATATTAGCCATCCTTCCCGAGTTGCAGCGGTTATTAATTTACAAAAGATTCTAACTTTAGAGATGGCAAGAGAACTGCAAGTTCGCAAGCAAGATAATTTAAATTCTACACTAGTTAATTCATTTAACTAATGTGAATTCAACATAAAATATTTGCTATATTGTATGTCGAATTTAATTATATTTAATCTGGATCCCGTATAAATGCTTCGCATTTCACGGGATAACGTTCGTTTAGCGACATAAAAGAGCCTTCGTCTCTTTTATGTCGAACTTACGTTAATTAGAATATAATTTTATCTTTTTATTTAAATTCTATGTATTCTAAGCTGATAGGCATTGCTTTAATTCATATTTTTGTAATTTGTCTTAGTAATGTTCTCGTGCAACATCCCTTTACACTCCTAAATTTTCATACAACTTGGGGTGCCTTTTCCTATCCGCTAGTTTTTATCTGTACTGATTTAACAACTAGGCTCATTGGTGCTATTGAGGCTCGTAAAGTTATTTATTTTGCTATGTTACCAGCCTTAATTTTATCTTTTTTTATCTCAAATTGGTTTGATCATGGCTATCTATGGGGTTTAAATCTAATTGTCTTTAGAATTGCATTGGCGAGTTTTCTTGCCTATGTTCTAGGTCAATTACTCGATATTTTTTTCTTTCAGAAATTAAGACACTATGGTCGGTGGTGGGTGGCGCCAAGTATTGCTTCGATTTTTGGCAATATATTAGATACTTTTTGCTTTTTCTTTATTGCTTTTTATCATAGTAATAATCTTTACTTAAGTACGCATTGGGTAGAGATTGCGGCTGTGGACCTAGGATTTAAAATTTTAATTAGCTTAATATCATTTATTCCTCTTTATGGTTTTTTATTAAACTGGCTAACTAGACAGCGTGCCTTTGCAAATTTAAAAATTATTTAAGCATGGCTGCAATGGCAATACATCCTTTACCGGCATGTAAACCAATGGCAATTGATACAGGATCAATAAATAAAGGTTCTTTTTTAAACGCTTCAGTAGTCATGACAGCGAATTCTTCTGCTTTTTCCGCGACCCCTGCATGAATAATACAATAGCTGTCTAAATCCTTGTCTTGCATTAGATTACTCACATTAACAACAAGCTTACTTAACGCTTTCACTTCATTAAATGCTTTATCAACAAGGATAACTCTACCTTCCTTGTCTAATGAAATAATAGGTTTTAATCCTGCATAATGTGCAACTCTTCCTTTTAATTTACTTACTCGGCCGGAGCGTATTAAGGAATCGAATTGATTTACCATAATAAAAAAGTAAGTTTTACTAATTTTTTCCAATACAGCTTCTTTCACTTCACTTATAGGTAAATTTTGGTTAATTAGCTCGGCAGCATAATTTAACAATAACCCCTGACTTCCTGAAACATGGCAAGTGTTGATCACATGAATATTAGCGTAGCGGTTGGCAACATTGACTATGGCGTTATAAGTACCACTTAGCACTTGAGCCACACTAAGAATAAGAACCTGTTCATAATTTTTTGCCAGATAACTAATTTTTTCATTTATAAAAGCATAGGTAGGTGATGAGGTGGTAGGGTAGGTTTTCAAATTTCCTAAAACATTAAAAACATGATTGGCATCAAAACAATAATGATCTAATAAATCATGCCCATCTAATTGGACATTAAGTGGTATTAAATGTATTTGATGTTGATCTAATAGGTATTGAGGAATACTAGCACTTGAGTCAGCAACCAAAGCAATGGGATGCTTTCTTTCGTAAATGGATTGATATTGTCGTAGCATGTCATCTACTTTGGAATATTGAATTTTGCCAATTTCGCGCAAATTAGTAAAAATTTTAGGTGGGTTATTACTATGAATGTGAACGCGACATAAATTTTGATTCGTAGTAATAACCATACTGTCACCTAAATCACCTAATAAATGAGTTAGTTTTTTTTGGTTAAGGTCATCACCTGCTAATAAAGCTTCATTACAATAACGATTTGTTGGTGGCTTGCTATGGCTAGGAAGCTCATGTAAATTCTGTTCGAAATTAAAATCTACTTTTTCTAGTTTTTTAATTGGATTTGCTAAAAACTCGGTAAAACCTTGGATAAAAAAATTAAAGCCTAATGCGCCAGCATCGACTACGTGCGACTCTTTAAGTAATTGTAGCGTCTGCATAGTTGACGCTAGTGCTTTATCAACGACATCTTTTGTCTTTTGTAAAAGAATATTAAAACAGGCAATATTTGTGGCGTTATCCATTAAACTATTAGCCCATGCATCCATCACCGTTATAATAGTTCCCTCAACAGGATTAACAATAGCTTTGCGAACACTAACACAAGCTGTTTTAATCAAATTAGCAAAATCGTTGGTTTTTAATGCATTCGATAAAGGCGTCTCTAAAAAGCCATTAAAAAATTGCGAAAAGATCATCCCCGAATTACCATGTGCTCCTAAAATACCAGCGTTTGCTAAAGATTGGCAGGTTTCAGAAAAAGTAGGTTTAAGTGATGCATGCGTAATGATGGCTTGCGCTGTTGCTGCCATATTATTACCTGTGTCGCCATCAGCAACAGGAAATACATTAATTGCATTTAATGCTTCGCGATGCTCAATAATAGCTTGGCAAGCATTAATGATGGCAGAATAAAACAATTCGACATCAAGTTTAAGTAATGTCATTGTTTTAATTAAATTAATTAGGGTAAATTAAATAATAGCCTGAGTTTGTAAGCTCTGCATCCTATAAAGCGGTTTTAAGTGAATTTTTTACATAATTTAATTCTTAAAGCCTATTATAAGAGCAAACAGGTTGAGTTTTTAGAAGGTGCTTCTTCAGTAGACGGTTGTTTAGAGGGAAAAAAACTTAGTCTTGTGTTTGCTGGCTTTGCACTATTTTGGGTATTAATAGCTTGGTTATCTGGAATTATAACCTCTGGCTCATGTTTTTGGGTTCTACGATGCCAAGTTTCTGTAAATCTGATTTCTCTTCTATTATCTGAACTCTTTTGTCTTTCTTTTTTTAAAAATTCTTGATGAGTCATCATAGTTAATAGTTTAATAGGTAGATGGCCTATTGGTGAATTAAACTTTTTATTTTCCATATGAAGCAAAGTAAAAGGTGAGGATGAAATAATTTTATTATTTAGCTTAGTTAAAAATCTGCCTTGTTTATCTGGTGCATAAATTATACCTTGATAAAAATAGATATGAACATATTCTGACCGTAGTAAAGATAACTGAAATTGATTTGCCATTAATTGATTTTTTTGTTTGTTACCACAGCAATAAAGATGAATGGCACTAATTTTATAAATTATACTTAAAAAATCAAATTCAAATCGTGAAACAAGACTGTCAATATTGATTATTGAAGCCTGATTAGGCTCGGGATGATTTGCTAAAATGTTAGAAATATCAAGTGCCCCATGAGCCAAGATAAAAATAGTACTATTTGGATCAATATTTTCATAATCAAAGTCATCTTTATAATAAATGATACTTATCTTTTCTGTAGTATTTAAAGAATAATTATCTTTCCATAGTTTAGCTTTTTCTCCAAGGTCTCCACAATTAGCGCGTTCAAAAGGGACATATAAAATAATCATACCAGTACCATTTGCATTTATAATAAAACTTTTAACTTAAAACATTAATATTTTTTTATAAAATAAACAAGTAAATTAAATATTATTCATATTTTTCTGTTAACGGAAAAACTTATTGTCAACTTGTTTAAATTAATTAAAAAAAGGTTAATCTAAGCCCTTGTCTTGAAATTGAGCAATTTTATAATTAATTAAGATGTTTGCAAGACTTGTTAGCATTGGTACAAGAATTAGAAGTACCCAGGGGGGATTAAAAGTGAAATTAAGAGCAATGGTATTGAAATAGTAGTTAATCACAATAGCTAAAATAATAGCGAGTAAACCGGCATAAAAACCAATAATAGCTGCTTCACTACTTCTAATCCAAAAAAGCGCTTTTTTCTGTATACCTAATAACTTTAATACATAAATTTCTTGTTGTTTAATATCATTAAAGGCAAGCATCGCTAAAATAGCGATGATGATGCCTATCAAGAAACTAAATATTGTAATCAAGTTAATAGCCTTACTTATATTACGAAAAATTGTTTGTACTTTTTTTATCGTATTTGCAATATCAATAATTGTAATGCCTGGGAATTGCCTTACTAAATTTACTAATAGATGTTGTTTTTCCTCAGGTAAATAAAAACTAGTTAAGTAAGATTTAGGTAAGTTAGCTAATAAAGACGGACTAAATAAAATAAAAAAATTAGGCTTAAAGCTTGTCCAGTTGACTTGTCTAATACTTGTAATAGGCGCATTTATCGTTTGCTCTCCTATACGAAAACCTAACTTATCTCCTACATGGACATCTAATTGCCGTGCTAATCCTTCTTCAATCGAAAGCCACGTGGATTGATTTGTTTGCCAGCTACCCTGAACAATTTTATTTTCTTCAGGTAATTGTTTGGACCAAGATAGATTTAATTCTCTTTGTAAGGCATTAATATCGTTTGCCTTAGCGCCTAATTTTAAAGAAACTTGAGTATCATCTATGGTAATTAATCGTCCCTTAACAATAGGATATAAAATAGCATTTTTAACTTGATTTTGTTTAAGAAAATCTAAGAAATTAGAAGTTTGTGTAGGCTGAATATTAATAACAAAAAAATTGGCGGCATTGGCTGGCAATTGTTGTTGCCAATTTTCAACTAGGTTGGTTTTAAATAAATTTAAGGTTAATAGCGCTGCTAGTGCCAAACCTATACCTATTAATTGTAATAAACTGTTAGTTAAATTACGGCTTATACTTGTAAAGCCAAAACGCCAAATAAACGAAATTTTATTTTTTATAAAGTTAATAAAGAAGTTACTTATTAATATCAGGCTTAAAGCAAAAATGGCAAAATATATTAAGCCTATAAAAACGATAAGAATTAATTGCCAGGAACGAATGTATAAGAACGCAAGCCCAAACAACACGAGAGATGTAATAAAATAATTTAAGAAGGAATATTTATTTATTTGATACTGGGATTTAAATAACGTTATAGCTGAAATTTTACGTAAGCTTAACAAGTGCGGCAGAGTAAAACTAAGTAATATTAAAATGCCAGTAGAAAAGCTAAGCAGAGCAGGTTTGAAGCTATAGCCCCCTTGAAAATCTGGTAATAATCCTTTTAGCCAGTTGAACAAAAAAGGTTGAAAGAGGTAGCTTAATAAGATTCCTATTAAAGAAGCAAAGCAGCCTAAGATAAGTATGATACCTAGATAAATAAGAAAGATATCTTTCTCAGTAGCACCAAAACATCTTAAGATAGATATATTTTTTTGATGTCTTTGATTATAGCGCTGCATAGCCATACTGATAGCAATACCAGCTAGAATTAAACTCATTAAAATACCTAAGTTTAAATAAGCTAGAGTACGTTCAATTGCTTTAATAAGTGTAGGGTTAGTTGTTTTATCTTGCCAATTTTGTTGTTCACTTAAAGGCGGATTAAGTGAATTTTTAAGTTTAGTTAATTGATTCTCTGAGCCTATTAATAACCAGTTATAGTTTACTTTACTACCTGTTTGAATAACTTTCGTTTTGGCAAGATCACCTTGATTAATAATAACGCGCGGTGAGATATTAAACCAATCTCCTGTTTGCCCAGGCTCTTCTATTAATACACTACTAATGATAAAAGTTGCCTCACCGATGGTAATTTTATCACCAATTTTAGCGGATAAAAGAGAGAGTAGTTTTGCCTCAGCCCATAACTGGCCTAATTCTGGTGCATGATTTACACGGGTTGCTAAAGCAAAAGGTTGTGGGGCAACTTTGATGGCCCCTTTTAAAGGATAAGGTGAGGTAATTGCTTTGACCTGAACGAGTTGTAATTTATCATTTGTCATAGCCATACTGAAAAAAGAAATAGTTTGAGTTGTTACTAGTTGCAACGCCTTTGCTTTCCTCTCCCAGTTTTTAGGAATAGGTGAATTGCTTGTAATAGAAACATCTGCGCCTAACATTTGTGAAGCTTGTTGGTTTACTAAGTTTTCAATAGAAGATGTAATATTATTGATACTACTCATACAAGTAACTGCGATAAGTAGCGCTAAGAATAATAGACTAAGCTCGCCGCTACGCCATTCACGTACAAACGTACGTAAGATTAAAGGAAAATTTAGCATTGTAGTTGCCCATCTATAAGTGGCCAGTGAAGTTGGCAACGTGCTGCGAGCGTATCATCATGAGTGACCATAACTAAGGTCGATTGATATTGTTGATTGAGAGAAAATAATAAATTAATAATGGCTTGCCCAGTTTTTTTATCTAGATTTCCTGTGGGCTCATCTGCAAATAAAACAGCTGGTGTAATAGCAAAGGCCCGAGCAATAGCCACACGTTGTTGTTCGCCACCAGATAATTGACTCGGATAATGTTTTGCTCGCTTATTTAGACCAACTTGTGTAAGCCAATCCAAAGCAATAGGTGCAGGATTTTTTTGCTGATTAATTTCTAAAGGTAACATGACATTTTCAAGCGCGGTAAGGTTAGGTAATAAATGAAAAAATTGAAAGATAAAACCAACCTGTCTTGCTCTAATTTTTGCGCGTTTATCCTCATTAAGACTGCTAATTTCTTGTAAACCATAATAAACTTGACCTGAAGTAGGTTTTTCTAATCCGGCCATAATATTTAAGAGAGTTGTCTTACCCGAGCCAGAAACACCGGTGATAGCGATGGTTGCACCAGCAGGAATAGTAAGGTTAATGGCGTTTAAAATGGTTAAAATGTCATTATCAACAGGGATGCTATAATTAACATTTATTAATTTAATTATGGCGTCCGAGTTAATCATGATTAAAAAATTCCTTTGGATAATATGTTTTATTTTTATAATAGCACCAATTTATGCAAAGACGATTCTTATTCTTGGTGATAGCTTAAGTGCAGGCTTTGGTATAGAAGAAGGTAAAGGCTGGGTAAATTTATTAAATGAACGGCTACAAAAAGAGTCTCTGCCTTATAAAGTTGTTAACTATAGTACTAGTGGTGACACTACTTCAAATGGACTGGCTAAATTGTCAGGCGCATTATCAAAACATAAACCGAATATTGTAATTATTGAATTAGGCGCAAATGATGGGCTGCGAGGCCTGTCGATTGCAGAAATAAAGGGTAACTTAGAAAAATTAATTGTTAAATCGCAGGAAAAATCAGCAAAAGTACTTTTACTCGCCACCTTATTACCACCAAATTATGGTTCAACCTATCTAAATCGATATAAGCAAGTCTATATGGATTTAGCAAATCAATATCAAGTTCGATTAATTCCTATGTTTTTAGAAGGCATTGCGGGCAATCCTAGTGCAATGCAATCAGATGGTCTGCATCCTAATCAAGAATCGCAAGTAAAAATATTGGACAACATTTGGCCTACCTTGCAGCAAATGCTTTAAATTTGGTAATAATTGATACTATAATTCTTGTTTACTAAATTTAATTGTAAAAATAATTAATTTTACATTAATTACGGCATAAATCCTGCATATTTATCTTTTACCATGATAAATATATAGTTATATCACCATGGGCTATCAGGTTAATTCGTGAGAACCTACCTACTTAATGAGAGAAAAAAATGAAAAAGTTGATATTTAACTTATTGCCCTGGATTTTGAGTTGCTTTTCATCTGTTGTTATAGCTAGCCCAAGTTGGAATCAATGGGTTGCTACTGTGAGGCAAGAAGCTATTAATCAAGGCATTTCAGCCGAATTATTTGATCAAGCGTTTGCTGATATTCGTGAGCCTAGTCGGCAAGTAAAAAGCCTTGCTCGTTCACAACCTGAACATCGTCTAACGTATACCAAATATTTACATACCCGCGCAGATAGTTATCGAATTACAATGGGGCGTAAACATTATGGAAATAATAAAGCGCTTTTAGAAGATGTAGGTCAACATTTTGGCGTTGATCCTTGTTTTATTGTTGCTTTTTGGGGTATGGAAACCAGTTATGGCTCTTATATGGGTAATTTTCCAGTTATAAAATCTCTAGCAACATTAGCCTATGATTCAACAAGGCCTGATTTTTTCCGTAACGAACTATTTATTGCTCTACGCATTGTTAATGATGGTCATGTTACACTGGACCGTTTTAAAGGTGAGTGGGCAGGTGCTTCTGGCCAACCACAATTTTTACCTTCAAGCTGGGTAAAGTTCGCAGTTGATTATGATGGTGATGGCCGTAAAGATATTTGGTCAAGTAAGCCAGACGTGTTTGCTTCGATTGCTAATTATATGAAGAAAAATGGTTGGCAAACAGGTCAGCCCTGGGGCATTCATGTTAAATTACCGAATGGTTTTGATAAAAATTTAGAAGGTAAATCCATTGTCAAAAAAGTAAGTGAATGGAATGCTATGGGTGTTCGAACAGAAGACGGCCAACCCTTGCCTTATCCAGAACTAGACGCAAGTATAGTACAGCCCAATGGTGGTCCCGTTTTCTTAGCCTATCCAAATTACAAGATGATTTTACGCTATAATAATTCTATATATTATGCAGGTGCAATCGGTTATATGGCTGATAAAATTTGCAATCGCGTAAAGTAAGAAGTTTATTTTCTCTTTAAAGTGGGGTGTGCAATGACTACATACTTAGATAAAACAGCTAGTCTAACTCCACTTGCTAAACGTATTATTTGTCATAAAGCAACGGAATATCCTAATACAGGTATTTATAATCATCTTGTCGGTAGAGGCACATACCTTTGTAGGCGTTGCGGTTTGGCATTATTTAGAGCAGAAAGTCAATTTCACTCTGGTTGCGGATGGCCTAGTTTTGATGAAAATATTGATAAAGCCATCAAGCAATTACCTGATAAAGATGGGATGAGAACAGAAATTGTATGTAATAGATGTGATGCACACCTAGGCCATATCTTTGTAGGTGAATACTTAACTCAAAAGAATATACGACATTGTGTTAATTCCGCGTCTATTGATTTTGTTTTAGATAAAACAGTCTTAGATACTGAAGAAGCTATTGTTGCCGGTGGATGCTTTTGGGGTATTGATCATTTTTTAAAACTTATTCCTGGTGTATTAAAAGTTGAAGTAGGTTATATCGGCGGTACTGTGCAAGAACCCTCTTATGAGCAAGTGTGTCAAGGGTCAAGTGGTCACTATGAGGCTGCTCGAATTGTGTATGATCCATCTCGCGTCAATTATTCTGCTATTATTAAACGGTTTTTTGAAATTCATGATCCAACTCAACGCTCAGGTCAAGGGCCAGATATTGGGCCGCAATATCAAAGTGCTATTTTTTGCTATGATGATGACCAATATCTTGCTGCAAATGCCCTAATACAGACATTAACAAACCGTGGCTATAATGTTGCTACTAGGCTATTTGAAGTGATGCCTTTTTGGGCGGCAGAAGACTATCATCAAGACTATTATGCTAAACATCATAAAGCCCCTTATTGCCATCGTCCTGAATTACGTTTTGGTTCATAAAAAGGCTTATTTTTAGTTATGTTTAATCTCTATTTTTATAAATAGTATCTGCTTGTTCAGCTTTTTGCTGATTCTCACGCAATTGTTGTTCCTTAAGTTGTGCTTGCCAAAAATTAGTTAGCTGCATTTTGAGAGAATTAAGTTGACGAATAAACTTGCCTAAATGTTCAGCAAGCATTGGTAATTTATTGGGCCCAAAAGCAATAAGGGCTACGATGATAATCACCAATAATTCACTCATATTCATGATTTTTTCTCATCATTGTCTTCATTTAATGCTTTGCGAAAGCTTTTAATTGCGCTGCCTAAATCAGAGCCAATATTTTTTAGCTTATTCGTACCAAAGAGAGCAATAATAATTAAAAGGATTAACAATAATGACAATGGACTAACTCCACTTAATCCCATATCAACTCCTGTTATTAAGGTTACTTACGTAAATTAAACCGCCAATTAAAGCAATAGTAAAGGTTGTAGCAGTTAATCTTTCTGGATTAAGTAAATTTAAATAGCTAAGTAAACTTATTATAAGCATAGTGACGAAAATGCCGAAGCCTAAACCTTTAAACCAATTGTTTTGAGTTGATTTATAGCGTTGACGATTAGCAAGATCATTTAAGGACCGAATTTTCTCTTCTTTACTAAGTACTAATACTTCTTGTAATAGACGAGGCATATGAGGTAATTCTTCAACAAAGAAGGGAACGTTTTCACGTAATCGTCTAAAAAACGCTCTTGGTCCTAGCTGCTCTTTTAACCAATTTTGTAAAAAAGGCTTTGCTGTTGCCCATAAATCAAGTTCTGGGTAGAGTTGCCTGCCTAAGCCCTCAATGGCTAAAAGCGTTTTTTGTAAAAGAATTAACTGAGGTTGGACTTCCATATTAAAACGTCTAGCAACTTGAAAAAGTCGTAAAACGACTTGGGCGAAAGAGATATCTTTTAATGGCTTTTCAAAAATGGGTTCACAAACAGTACGAATAGCGCTTTCAAATTCTTCAATACGTGTATTTCTAGCAACCCAACCAGATTCTATATGCAGTTCGGCAACCCGACGATAATCGCGATTAAAAAATGCATAGAAATTTTCAGCTAGGTAACGTTTATCGCTATCATTTAAGGTACCAATAATGCCAAAATCAATACAAATATATTGTGGTTGTTCTGGATGCTCATAAGAAACAAAAATATTGCCTGGATGCATATCAGCGTGAAAAAAACAATGTTTAAAGACTTGGGTGAAAAAGATTTCTACACCACGTTCTGCTAGTTTCTTAATATCAACATGATTAGCTTTTAATGTAGCAATATCACTTATTGGAATGCCATGAATACGTTCCATAACCATGACATTTTCGCGAGTATAGTCCCAAAAAACTTCAGGAATATATAATAAAGGTGAATTTGGAAAATTGCGGCGTAATTGGCCAGCGTTGCCTGCTTCTCGTTGTAAATCAAGTTCGTCTATTAAATTATGCTCAAATTCTTGAACTATTTCTCGCGGCTTAAGTCGCTTGCTCTCTGCTGACCAGTAACGCTCCGCAAGAGATGCAATGGTATACATAAGGCTAATATCTTGGTCGATAATTTTACGCATATTAGGGCGTAAAACCTTTACTACCACCTCTTCACCTGTTTTTAATTGTGCAGCATGTACTTGAGCCATTGATGCAGAAGCAAGAGGCTCTGGATCAAAGTAGGCAAAAACATCATAGGCTGATCGCCCAAACGCTGCTTCAATAATAGCTAACGCTTGCTCGCTAGGAAAAGGAGGGACACTGTCTTGTAATTTACAAAGCTCTAAAGCAATATCAGCAGGAATAATATCAGGTCGAGTAGATAATGCTTGACCAAATTTAACAAAAATAGGCCCTAAATCTTCTAATGTTTTCCGAAGTGCCTCACCTCGTGTAAGTTGTTCTTTGCGAAACCAGTTCCAAGGGTTTAAATATACTATAAAGCGTAGAGCAGAAAAGAGTGGAATTGAAACAATAACTTGATCAAGCCCGTTACGAGCTAAAATAGTATTAATATGAATTAAACGTATTAACTGTTTAATGGATTTCATTGCTTATCCAAGAGATTAATTTGAGCATGTAAGCGCTCAACTTCCAACACTAAATGATCAATATCAGTAAAGAAGTTTTCCACTTCCTCATGGGTAGGAAATAGCCGTAGCTCTTCTTGTAAATAATCAGTCATATTGTTTTGTAACGAGGTGCTAAGTTGACGTTTAAACTCTACACCACGTCGAATCATTGAGCCTAATTGATAAGCGATAACATCGCCTGTAAAATGCGCTAAATGACCTTCCCAGTCAATATCAATTTCATCAAATAATTTTTTGATAGCTAAACCTAGTTCAATATCACCTGAGACTCGTATTTTATCATTAAATAGTGAGCGAGCTTTAGATGCAGGTAAAAAACTTAAACGTATAAGGCCGAGAGGATTACTATGAATAATGGTATCTGGATCATCTGTAACGCGCTCTAATAAACAGAGCTGCCCTGTTGTAAAAGTAATATAAAAGTTAACATTTAATGGCGCAACAATAATTTCAATTACTTTACCTTCAAAAGTTTTAATTTTTGTAGGCATGCTTTCATCTAGGAAAAGAGCTTGATTAATAGCTGCCTGTAATGCTTTTAAAGAATATTTTTTAATCATATCGATGTTCTCAATATTTATAGGCGATATGTAAAGCAACGATACCGCCACTTAAGTTCAAATACTGACAATCTTCAAATCCGGCGTCCTCAATTAATTTTTTTAAGTTTTCTTGGCTTGGATGCATCCGGATTGATTCAGCAAGGTATTTATAGCTATCAGCATCATGCGCAATGAATTGTCCTAATTTAGGTAAAATATTAAATGAGTACCAGTCATAGATAGTTTTTAGGCCAGGAACATTAGGCATAGAAAATTCTAAAATAAGTAATTTACCGCCTGGTTTGCAAACTCGAAACATCGAGCGTAATGCTGCCTCTTTGTTAGTAACATTACGCAAGCCAAAAGCAATAGTAATACAATGAAAACTATTATTATGAAAGGGTAGGATTTCAGCGTTAGCTTGAACATAGGTAATGTTATTAACAAGCCCTATGTTAATTAACTTTTCACGGCCAACACTTAACATCGCGGCGTTAATATCAGCAAGAACAACATGACCTTGATCGCCTACTTTTTGGCTCAATAATCGTGTTAAGTCCCCACTTCCACCTGCTAAATCTAGAACAGCCTGCCCTGATTTAACTTGGCTTAATTCTACCGTAAAACGTTTCCAAAGACGATGGATGCCAAGCGACATAAGATCATTCATTAAATCGTAATTTTTAGCAACAGATTGAAAAACAGCCCCAACTTTTTTTTCCTTCTCATGCCAAGCGACGGGGGTAAAGCCAAAGTGGGTTGTTTTTTCTTGCTTACTCATTGATTTAAACTTTTAAAATTTAGCTCTATATTACCTGATTGACTTGAAAATAGTAATTAGAAATCTTGCAAACTTACTAAATTAACGAAAGATTGATTTAAAAAAGTAAGGCTTTTCAGTTAAATGAGCCTAACTTTTAATTAATTGTATATCTATTCGGAAACTAAAATTAAAAAAAGATATTTTACTAATAAACTAACTTTGAATGCTTGCTAGACCAAGACCTAACAATGATCTCTTAAAAGAATTGTTGCCGCAAGGGTGCATTCTATATAAGGTAGCTAGCGAAAATATGATACATTAATTATTGAGAATTCGGTATTGTTTGATTGCTTGACTCTGGTGGAGTTATATCAACGTTATCCATAAAGAATATATCGTCATCTTCTTCAGGCTCTTCCTCATTATCGAAGATTATTCTATCTTCGGAATCAAAAATAGATGAAGTATTATCTTTGGGGTTTACTATAGCAGGCTTATTGCCATTGGGTGAATCATTGGCAGTGCCACTATCATTATTTAAGGCAGGAGGCGCACTTACAGCAGGAGCCCCTTTAGAATTACCCGGCGCTCCTTTAGTAGTATTATTTAAATTGGTGTTAATATCTTTCTGATTATCTGTTTCCTCAGTCGTTGAAGAAGTAGTACCACTAGGTGTAGCGCTTAAATTAGTATTAACATCGGTGTCATTAGTAGTATTACCACTTTCATCAACCGACGTTGGGGTTGTTGAGTCAACGGTACTATTATTTATAGAAGGATTATTAGTGGTATTACCTTGTTCATCCATAGAATTAGGAGCAGTTCCAGTATTCGGTGTTGTTGGGTTAGGCGTATTACTTGAGTTTAATTGAGAAGGAGGTGGATGATCAGGTTGTAAATGAATAGTTTGATCTGGATTCTCAGTTATAATGGGAGTAATTTTTTGTGATTCAATGCCACTTATTATTAATGGCGGTGTCTTAGCGTTTATAACTGTTGAAGCAAAAAATAAAATAGATATATAAATAGTAACTCTACTCATAGTAATCTCCTTAAACCTCTCTTAAAATCCTTTATTTGTAGTATAATTTATTTTAAGCCTCTATCAGTTATAAAGTATTTTTCAAAAAAATTTTAATTTTTAGCTAAGAGAATGGCTTATCCACTTATTATTTATAGTAATAAAGTTAACTAATTATTTTCTTGCTACTTCTAACTATAGCTGTTTATTTGCGAAAGTATAGCTCCACCCACCAAGCTTTATACTGCGTTGTATGCTCATTCATTGAAGTACGATACACCTATGTACAATCCTTTGCCAAGCGAACTTGTACCTTGTCGAAAACTTAATGGGTGACAGCTACAACAGTAGCATTTAACTGGTTAAAAAGTGACTCTATTTTGTTCTAGAAGTTATTTTCATAAAAGAAAATTTATAATAAGCCTAAGGCTGTGATGTAGGCATTTTCATCAGGAGGCATTTGATTGCGTTGCGCATGCCAAAGACACTCGGCTAAACAATCCATCATTTTATGTTCAACTAATAAGGGATCTTGATAGCGCTCAACCAGTTTTTTAAAACATTTAGTAATTCCTACCGGCCGGTTGGTCGCAATTTGTTCGCGAATAGCCAGGTGCAAACCCATATGTAAAAAGGGATTAGTTTGTCCAAGCTCTGGAAAGTACTGCTGGTTAAGAGAGCCATTATTTGCCGCTAAAAGAGAATGATATTCAGGATGCGCCAAAATAACGTCAACAAGTTGTTGTTCAAGTGGTGTAAGCACTTCTTTTAAAGTATATTTTCGCCAGCTTGTGAAGAAAATTTGTCTGGTATCTTCTACACTATTACCAAAGAACATAACTACCTCGGATACCAATTTTAAATAAGAAGAGATATTAGCCTATTCAACATTAAACAACAATTAAACTAAATGTGAGTCCTGGATAAAAATTGGCTAGAACCTTCGCTAAATAAAAGTTATCTGCGTTTTGTTTCAAACTCTTTAATTTTTCTTAATTTTAACTGATCTCAATCCATAATTCGTATTTTAAGATAAAAATATATAAATTACTTTATTGTTAAGCTTATAGAAAACTGGGTTGACAACTTCTTGGCAAATATGCAATATTATTAATGCGAGGTTGGACTTGCTATGTGTCATTCCACTGGGTCAATTGGCGACACACTGATTGGCCCTTTCTATTAAAATCTTACATCTTCCTTAACCTTCATCAATTAGCTCTTTTTTTTACAAATTGCAATAAAAAACAATTTATGGTAAACCAGCATAGTATGTCAAAGGATGGAGTAGTCATTATGTTTGGAATCTTATTCAGTAAAAGCCCAGGTCAATCTTCTCAATTGAATTTACCTAAAGAGACTTTTAATTATAAAAATTCTGCCCATTTAGAATTTGTTGAAAAGCAAATTTCGCGTTTTAAAGAATCAGCAGATGCCTTAAAAGCAATTGATTATAAGATCTGCTTAGGTGTAATTGTAGGTAGTACCTGTTATTTGGGCGCTTATATATTTCCATTAGTAACACTATCTATAGCTGGTTTTAGTTTTGCAGCACACGCTCAGGCTAAACGTTCAGAAGCTTATGAAAAATATCGTCAATCTTTGGACGATTTAATTGCTATATATAATTGGTCTATGGGTAAGAACACTGGAGATCATTGGTATAAGTTGGCTATTAAGCCTATACAAGATTTAATTTTAACTTTGGGACCTTGTGTACCACCTGATGTAATTCATACTTGGACTTCTGAGGATTTAAAGCCTAATAGTTTAAACCCGAGGAACTTCTTTGGTGGACGTCGTAATGATATTTCTCAAGAGTTTGAAAATCAATTAGCGCGGTTTGCTGCAGGCACACAAGTTTCTGACTTAACTTATCGCATTTATGGCCAGCATGGATTTAATGATTTATTGCAAACCTTAAAAACAACTGTAGCGAGTCAAATAAATAATACAGCGCATAAAATTTTTAATTATCAACCTGGAAATTAATCTGAGTTCAACATAAAAGTGACAAAGACTCTTTTCGGCCTTTAAAAAGAAGTAACGAATTCGACATAAAAATATTTTATGTCGAATTTAGGTTAAATTAAATTACATAAGTATTAGTTTTGCGCCTAAAAATATCATTAAGATACCACTACCAAATTCAAGCCGACGCCAGACAGTTTCCCTAGCCAAAATCTCGGAAAAAAATTGCGTCACAAATGTCAGTAGCATCAGCCAAAGAAAACTGGAAGTAATAACACCTAAGAAAAAGGCATTTTGATGTCCCGGAAATTGGCTACTGCTACCACCAATAATAATCAATGTATCAATAATAGCATGTGGGTTGAGTAAGCTAAAACCTACTGCCAGTAAAATGATTTGTAATCGATTATTAGGCGTTTCCTTTAGTTTAGGATTCTCCTTAGACGATTTTTTCAGTGATTTACTTAAGGCGCTGAGACCATAATAAAAAAGGAAAAGGGCGCCGGCCCAAGTAATCCAAGTTTTTAAAAAGGGGTGAAGATTAAGTAATTGATGTAAACCTACCACGCTTGCAGATACCAAAATAATATCACATATCCAACAAACAGCTGCAGATAATACTGCATACTGACGTAGAACACCTTGACGGATTAAAAAAATATTTTGAGGGCCAAGGGCTGTAACGAGAGACAAGCCTAACGCTAAACCACTAAGATAAACTAACATAGTTTTAGCCCTCCTTTAAAAAAAAATAGGCTTCTATTATCGCTTAAATTTAATTATTATTAAAATTAATTATTTTAATAATTGATAAATTTTACTTATGAAGATAGATTATCGAGCTTTATGTGCCTTGGATATGGTTATTCAAACGCAAAGTTTTGCAAATGCGGCTAAACAATTATTTATAACGCAGCCTGCCGTAACTCAACGTATAAAACAGCTGGAAAATCAATTTGGCCAACCCCTACTTATAAGATCGTTACCCTATACGGCGACGCCACTAGGTGAAAAGTTATTAAGCTTATTACGGCGTACAAGATTGCTTGAAGAGCATTTGTTGCAAGAATTACATCTTGATACACCAAGTCGTTTATCAATTGCTTTAAATCGAGATAGTTTAGAAACATGGTTTATGAAGGCATTACCTAATATAAATAGTTTAAATACGGTAAATATTGACATTATTACTGATGATCAAGAGTTAACTATTGATTATTTACGTAAGGGCATTGTGTCTTCATGTTTGACCAATTATGCCAAACCCTTACCTGGCTGCGAATGTGGACTCTTAGGGCATATGGATTATTTATTAGTTGCTTCTCCTGACTTTATTAAGCGCTACTTTAAAAAAAATCTTTCTATACAGGAAAATATGATGTTAGCGCCTATTTTAGTTTTCGATAGTCGTGATAGATTACATGAACATTATTTTCAACATTTTTTTAAAATTTCTTTTAATCCTAAACGCTATCATATGGTGCCGTCTGTTGAAGGATTTAAGCAATTTGCTTTACAGGGTTATGGTTTTGGCTTAATTCCAAGGCTCGATATTCTAGACGAGTTAGAGCAAAAGAAGCTTATTGAAATTAATCCTGGTAAGCGCTGGCTTATGCCACTTTATTGGCATTATTGGCAAGTATCTGCTCCCCAGTATCAAAAATTTATTCAAGAAATAGCCAATGAGGCAAAATTATACCTTATTTAACTTAACAAGATTGTCTTTAATTTAGTCCACATATAATTTAAGATTACCTGCTTTTGATTTATCACCTTGATTAAGAATGATATTTTAGCTCGAATAATTTAAAGGAGTAACAATCAATAATATAAGTTTTTATAAAAATTTATAAAGAAGTAGAATTCCATTAAAACTAGATTGCAAGTTATAGCTTGAGAAGTATAAAATGCCTGATTATTTTGAGTATTCATGAAGTCAGTCGTCTGTTAATTAAGGAGGGAGCGTGCGCTCTTTGTTGAAAAGTAAGGCAATATTGCTTTTTGTTTTTGGCATAACTAATTTGTTTAATGTATATGCAGATACAGTAAATAACGAAAATAAAGCTAATACTGCCAATACAGCCAATGTGACTAATACAGCTAAACCAGCTGCTCCAAAAAATAGTACAGGCTCAACAAGTGCAGCAGGTACTGCAACTAATCCTAATGCAGCGAATAATGCAGGAACTACGAATGGTTCAGGGACCGGGAATACAGCGAATACCACTAATCCAGCTAATACAGCCAATCAAACAGGAACACCCAATAAAGCAAATGTTACTACGTCCCCAGTTACAAATGAGCCTAAAGAAATACCTAATACTGGTAACGTTAATCAAGCAACAAAAGTAATTGAACCTTATCTTCAAGAACTTTACCCTACCTACCCACCTACTAAACCGGCTACTGGCGCGCAAGAAACGTTAATAAAGCGTGGCGAATATCTTGCTAAAATGGGCGATTGTATTGCTTGTCATACAGATGTTAAAGGTGGAACACCGTCCTATGCAGGCGGATTACCTATAGCAACGCCATTTGGCACATTTTACAGCCCTAATATTACCCCAGATAAAGAGACTGGTATCGGTAATTGGACTGAAGCAGATTTTATTAGAGCTTTAAAAGATGGTCGGGATCCCCACGGTAGAAATTATTTTCCTGTTTTTCCCTATGTATATTTTTCTAAAATCACTGATGACGACGCACGCGCATTGTATGCTTACTTTATGAGTATTCCTCCTGTTAAGCAGAAGAATAAATCACTTCCTTTCCCTTTTAATATACCTGGTGCAAGGTTTGCTCTATGGGGATGGAATCTTTTATTTTTCTTCCCTGAGGAAAATGAATTTATTTACGAAAAAGATAAATCACCTGCTTGGAATCGAGGTAAATATATTGTAGATACACTTGGTCATTGCAGTATGTGTCATACACCACTGAATATATTTGGTGCTCCAAAGCAGCGTTATTATCTAACCGGAGGTTTCATTGATGGTTATTGGGCACCCAATATCACAGCTGCCGGATTAGAATCTGCAAGCCATCATGAAGTTGCGAATGTCTTTAAGAAAAGTGAATTGATTAATCAAGCAGGACCTGTTGCAGGTCCAATGGCTGAAGTAAATCATAACAGTCTGCAAAATTTGACTAATGAGGACAGATTGGCTATTGCTACTTATTTAAAAACGGTCGTTAGTGAAGAACGCTTAGGTGTTGCTGCTTCAGAGAAACAACCCACGTTAAAGCGCGGCAAACAAGTTTATATTAACGCCTGTATTGTTTGTCATCAGAAAGGAATGATGGGTGCGCCTGTAATTGGTAATGGTGCAAATTGGTTTAATCGCTTAAAAGATAGTGGATTAACCGGGCTTTATCGTCATGCGATATATGGTTATAACAGCATGCCTGTCAAAGGGGCCTGTGTAACCTGTTCAGATAATGATATTATTTCGGCAACCGATTACATTCTAAACAGCTCATTATCTCGCTCTCAATGGCGTGATCTAAAATCAGGCGGTTCAAAAAAATACCCTTCTAATGGAAAATTAGTTTATAACGAAAACTGTAGCGTATGTCATAACGAAGGAAAAAATGGCGCACCTAAACTTGGTGATAAAGCAATATGGGGACCATTAATTGCTAAAAATATGGATGTTTTAATTGAGAATACTATTCACGGTGAATACCATCCTAAAAATGGTGGTTGTAAAGTCTGTTCAACCGATGAGATTATCGAAGCTATCAAGTATATGGTAAGCCAGTCAAAAACTGATGGTAATTATAGTTTATGGTAGGACTTTAAGTTAAGTGGATAACAATTTGATTTAAACATTAAGCCATAACTGCGGTTAGTTTATGGCTCATGATAAGGTGAGGATGGGGATGCTAAATAGGTTTCAGGTAAGTAAAGTGCTTACCCTTTTGGCTGGATTAATAATCAGCTCAGAGGCAATGGCCAGAAATGAGTGGCAGTTAAATATGCATAGAGGTGTTACTCCATTAAGTAACGATATGTATAATTTACATAATATTGCCATGATTGTTTGCTCTATTATTGGAATAATTGTTTTTAGCGTTATGATTTACTCCCTTATCTATCATCGGAAATCTCGGGGTTATGCGCCAGCAACATTTATACATAATAGTCGCTTAGAAATTTTTTGGTCTATCGTTCCATTCCTTATTTTAGTTGGTTTAGCAATTCCAGCGACAAGTATTCTCCTAAATCTTGAAGATACGGCAGAGGCTGACGTTACAATTAAGATCGTGGGTTATCAGTGGAAATGGCAATATCAATATTTAGACCAAGGGATTAGTTTTTTTAGTAATCTAGCTACCCCATTTAATCAAATTGAAAATAAAGATAAAAAAGGACAATGGTATTTGTTGGAAGTAGACAAGCCTTTAGTCTTGCCTGTGAATAAAAAAATCCGCTTTCTTGTTACATCTAATGACGTTATTCATTCTTGGTGGGTACCTAAATTAGGTGTTAAGCGCGATGCCATGCCTGGCTTTATGTATGAGGCGTGGGCGAGAATTGAAAAACCCGGTGTTTATCGAGGCCAATGCACTGAGTTATGTGGCCTAGGTCACGCTTATATGCCGATTGTAGTACAAGCTGTTAATGATGAAGATTTTACAAAATGGGTTAACCAGCAACCTAAAGTTGCTGATCAATATTCCAGCACGGCCACTAATACGCAAGTACAAAAAAACATGACTAACGCAGAAATTATGGCAGCAGGTAAAACTAAATATGAACAAGTTTGCGTTGCTTGTCATAAGGCAGATGGAACAGGAATGCCGCCTGTATATCCGCCCTTAAAAGGTAGTTCAGTTGCGGTAGGTAAGCCAATTTCAAGACATATAGACATTGTTTTAAATGGCGTCCCTGGCACAGCAATGCAAGCATTTAAAGATCAGTTAACTGATGAGGAAATTGCTGCCATTGTAACGTATGAGCGTAATGCATGGGAAAATAACACCGGTGATATTATTCAACCTGCTGATGTTTTAAGCGTTCGGCAAGGTAATAGTCAAGAACCTAAAATGGTAAATAAAGCTCAAGCTGGAGGTTTACGATGAGTGAAGTAATAACCCACAATGTTGATGATCATCATGATCATGGGCCTGAGCAAGGCAGAGGTATTTTAGGATTTGCAAAACGTTGGTTGTTTACTACTAACCATAAAGATATCGGCACTCTTTATTTATGGCTTGCTATGATTAGCTTTTTTGTTGCAGGCGCTATGGCACTTGTAATTCGAGCTGAATTATTTCAACCCGGACATCGATTTGTTGATCCAAATTTTTATAACCAAATGGTTACTCTCCACGGCTTAATGATGCTATTCGGGGTCGTTATGCCAGCGTTTACAGGTATGGCTAATTGGCAAATTCCCATGATGATTGGTGCGCCGGATATGGCATTACCTCGCTTAAATAACTGGAGCTTTTGGTTATTACCTTTTGCATTTGCTTTATTAGGTTCCACGGTATTTCATAGCGGTGGTGGGCCCAATTTTGGCTGGACAATGTATGCACCGTTATCTACTAAATTTGCTCCGCCCAGTACTGACTTTATGATTTTTGCCATTCATATGATGGGCATCTCCTCTATTATGGGCTCGATAAATATTATTGCGACTATTTTAAATATGCGAGCGCCAGGCATGACTTTAATGAAAATGCCCATGTTTGTTTGGACTTGGTTAATTACAGCCTTTTTACTTATTGCAATTATGCCAGTATTAGCTGGAGCTGTAACGATGATGCTAGCTGATAGACACTTCGGCACTAGCTTTTTTGAAGCAGCAGGTGGTGGCGATCCTATTCTCTTTCAACATATTTTTTGGTTTTTTGGTCATCCAGAAGTGTATGTATTGGTATTACCTGCATTTGGAGTAATATCAGAAATTATTCCTACTTTTAGCCGTAAACCTTTATTCGGTTATCATTTCATGGTTTACGCAACGGTTGCTATTGCTGGCTTATCATTTATTGTTTGGGCACACCATATGTTTACAACCGGCATTGCGTTAGGTGCAGAGTTATTTTTTATGTATGCGACGATGTTAATCTCTGTGCCTACCGGCATTAAGGTGTTTAACTGGGTAAGCACGATGTTTAAGGGTGCTATGACTTTTGAAACGCCTATGCTCTTTGCAGTTGCTTTTGTGTTTTTATTTACTATAGGTGGTTTTACCGGTTTAATGTTGGCGCTTGTTCCCGCTGACTATCAATATCAAGATACTTATTTTGTGGTTGGCCACTTTCATTATGTATTAGTGCCTGGCGTCATCTTTGCACTTCTTGGCGCGACTTATTATTGGCTACCGAAATGGACAGGCCATATGTACAATGAGCGCTTAGGTAAGTGGCATTTTTGGCTATCGGTTATTTCTGTTAATGTTGCCTTCTTTCCAATGCATTTTTTAGGATTGGCAGGTATGCCTAGACGTATTCCAGATTATGCTTTGCAGTTTACAAACTTTAATATGATTTCATCAATAGGTGCCTTTGTTTTTGGATTTGCTCAATTATTATTTCTCTATAATGTTATTAGAACAATCCGTAGAGGCCATAAAGTAACTAATCAAGTTTGGGAAGGAGCACAAGGCCTAGAGTGGACTTTATCTTCGCCACCTCCTTATCACAGTTTTACGATACCTCCAAAAATTGATTAACAAGAGGATATTTTTTGATTAACTTACTACTTAAAAAGTTAATAGAAAATAGTTATATAGAGGAATAAGTTAGTGGTAAAACGACATACGCGATTAACTATTATTCTAAGCTTTATTACGCTTGGTATGTTTGCCTTTGGTTTTGCATTAGTACCAATCTATAATCGCTTATGCCAAACCTTAGGAATTAACGGTAAAGTCAATAGTCAAGTTGAGGCATATGAAGCTACTGATAAAACGATTGATAAAAATAGAGAGATAACCGTTGAGTTTGTAGCCACAAATAATAGTAGTGTACCTTGGGCTTTTTATCCGAAAACAAAAAAGATTAAAGTACATCCAGGTGAAATTGCCAAGCTTGCCTTTTATGCTGAGAATCAAAGCAATTTTCGTATGACAGTACAAGCTATACCAAGTGTAACTCCAGGAATTGCGGCTAAATATTTAAAGAAAACAGAATGTTTTTGTTTTACTCAACAAACCTTAAATGGCCATGAAGCAATGAATATGCCTTTGTTGTTTCATTTAGATACCGATTTACCAGAAAAGGTAAAAACAATAACCTTATCCTACACTTTATTTGATGTAACCAACCGGGTGATTAACTAATAAAGTTTAAGTTAAAAGAGATAGAGATAATAGGAGAATTAATTTATGGGAGCGCATGGCACCTATTACATTCCCAAACCTAGTCACTGGCCCTTAGTAGGCTCTATAGGGCTTACAACAACCTTAGTGGGCGCAGCATCATGGTTGCATCATGATTGGTATGGGCCCTATATTTTCACCTTAGGCTTTATAATACTTATTGGTATGATGGTTGGCTGGTTTGGCCAGGTGATTTATGAAAATCAAAAAGGATTATATGACTCGCAAGTTGACCACTCATTTCGTTGGGGAATGACGTGGTTTATTTTTTCTGAAATTTGCTTTTTTGGTGCTTTTTTTGGCGCTCTATTTTATACCCGCTATTGGGTTGTACCCATGTTGGGTGGTGAAATACACCCTATGACTCACTATACATTGTGGCCAGATTTCAAAGCAACTTGGCCTTTGCTGATGAATCCAAATAATCAAATTTTTGCTGGCGCTAATGAGGCAATGGGTGCTTGGGGATTAGCAGCGATAAATACTTTAATTCTTTTAACCTCAGGCGCTACCATTACTTGGGCACATTGGGCTTTAAAATTAAATAAAAGAAAGCAACTTATCGTTGGTATGGCATTGACGATTGCGCTAGGTATTTTGTTTTTAACATTACAAGCCTATGAATACCATGAGGCTTATACAGAAATGTATTTAACCCTAGATGCTGGTATTTATGGTACGACCTTTTTTATGCTTACAGGATTCCATGGTCTACATGTTACTATTGGTACTATTATGCTAATAGTGATTCTCATACGCTGTATAAAAGGGCATTTTACGCCGGAACGTCATTTTGCGTTTGAAGCCGTGGCTTGGTATTGGCATTTTGTCGACGTGGTGTGGTTATTCTTGTTTGTGTTCGTCTATTGGTTATAAAGTGGCGGCTGTTCAGCTCTATTTGCCGAACAGCTGCATTTGTCGCAACCAAACTTTAAATCCGATCGATTGCTTAGTCAGATTTAAAATTTCGCTTTATACACTTACGGCTATAAAGTTGTTAAAGAAATCATTTTTATATCATAATACTTAAGCCTTATTTACCAAATATTATAAATAAATTAGTTTGACATAAAATTAGAGTATATCTTTGCTGTCGAACTAATTTTAACTGATAATTTGCTCAATCACTGTTTCTAATTCTTGTAAGGAATTATAGTGAATAACTAAGGAGCCTTTGCCCGCTTTACTATGTTTAACATTAATTTGGGTATTTAAATGCTCTTTTAATTTTTCTAAATGTGAATAAATTAATGAAAATTGCGGTAATGATTCACGGCTGTTAGGCTGAGGTAATTTATCAGCCTCTTCTTTGAGTCGGTTTACCAACTGTTCTGTTTCCCTTACAGAAAGATTTTTAGCAATAATGATGTTAGCAACTTGTATTTGCTTTTCTTCATCAAGAATAAGTAGAGCACGCGCGTGCCCCATGTCTAAATCGCCATTATCAAGTAACCTCATCACTTCAGGCGAAAGTGTTAACAAGCGAAGAAAATTACTAACTGCGGCTCTAGATTTAGATAAAAGATCTGCAATTTGCTGGTGAGTTAAACCAAACTCTTCAATCAATCTTGCCATTGCGCGAGCTTGATCTAAAGGGCTTAAGTTTTCGCGCTGTAAATTTTCAACTAAAGCCATGGCTATAGCAGTTTCATCATCTACTTGTTTGATAATAACTGGTACCTCAGTTAAACCAGCTAATTGACAAGCACGCCATCGTCTTTCACCAGCAATAATTTCATAGGCTCCATTAACGAGAGAGCGGGCCAGGATAGGCTGTAGTAACCCTTGTTGCTTAATAGAACTAGCTAATTCATGCAATGTTAAATCATCTATTGCTGAACGCGGCTGATATTTACCAGGCTGTAAGCAATCAAGCGCTAATTTAATTATTATTTCATTTTTGCTGGTATTAGAAATAAGGTTTGGCGCGGGTGTGCTAAGTAAAGCTGATAAATTACGCCCTAAACCTCCTCGTTTGATAGACATAAATTACCCCTTAAATTGTAACAGATTGTTTTTTAATAACTTCAATGGCAAGCACCATATACGCTTTAGCTCCAGCAGATGTTTTATCATATTGTATTGCAGGCATGCCATGACTAGGTGCTTCTGCTAAACGAACATTACGAGGGATAACGGTGCGATATATTTTATTACCAAAGTGTTGTATTAATTGTTTGGATACTTCTGAACATAGACGGTTGCGAGCGTCATGCATTGTTCGTAAGATACCTTCTAGTTGTAAGCGTGGATTTACCGAGCTTTTAACCTGTTCAATTGTTGATAATAAAGCTGCTAAACCCTCAAGCGCATAATATTCACATTGCATTGGAATAATTACTGAATCTGAAGCAACAAGTGCATTAATAGTAAGAGTATTTAAAGCAGGAGGGCAGTCAATTAATATAACGTCGTAGGAATCACGGATTGTTTGTAATGCTTTTAAGAGAAATGTTTCTCGATGATTTCTTTCCATTAAACTAACTTCAGCTACAGTTAAATCACCATTTGCTGGAATTAGATCAAAGCCACATGCCGTCGTAAGGCATGCTTGTTCCGCTAAACAATCACGTAAAATAACGTCATTACAAGTATGTACGAGGGTATTTTTGTCAACGCCAACACCCATGGTGGCATTTCCTTGCGGATCTAAATCAACAAGCAGCACTCGCTGGCGATTTGCAGCAATAGAGGCAGCTAAGTTGATAGCGGTTGTGGTTTTACCTACACCACCTTTTTGATTGGCAATTGCTATAACTTTCGCCATATTTTTATTCCTTGGTTTTATTATTCTTTATAATTACGCAGCAGCGTTCACCTTCTAAGCCTGGTATGCTATATGCTTTAACTTGATAAGGAAAGCTAATCCCTTGTAATTCATCTTCTGGATAACGACCTTTCATGGCGAGCCATATTCCAGAAGGCGCAACTAATTGTTGTGTCCAGGTTATCATTTGAGCAAGGCTACTAAAAGCTCGGCTCATAACTGTATCAAAACCTAGCGTTGGACGATAGGTTTCGACCCGAGATTGTTCCACTATAACATTATCGAGATGTAATAATCGTTTTGCCTCTTGCATAAAACGAACTTTTTTACCATTACTATCTAGAAGGACAATTTCTAAACTAGGGTTAGCAATGGCTAGAGGAATGCCTGGTAAACCTGCTCCTGCTCCTACATCAATTATTCTTTTTCCGTAAATCCACGGCAAGATGGCAAGGCTATCTAACAAATGTTTAATGACCATATCGTCTAGATTACGCACTGCAGTCAAATTATAAGTGCGATTCCATTTTGATAAAAGCAGAAGATACTGAATTAATAAATCAGGATTAATAGTTAAACCTAACTGTTTTAATCCCGATTCTAATAATCGTTCTGTATTATCCTGCAAGCTCATGCTGGCGCCTTATGCTTTTTAAGATAAATGAGCAGTAAGGATAAAGCGGCGGGCGTTACACCAGAAATTCGGCCTGCTTGTGCAATAGTTATAGGTCTTATTAGACTTAATTTTTGTACTATCTCAGCTGATAAACCTGAGACTTCAGCATAGTTAAAATCAGCAGGAATCGCTGTTGCTTCATGCTTGCGTAGACGGTCAATATCCATCTGTTGCCGCTCAATATAACCAGCATATTTACTTTGTATATCTAGCTGCTCAGCTACCTCATCAGCAAGAACAGGCAATTGAAAGCTATCGATAGATTGTAACTTTTGATAGTTTACCTCAGGCCGTTTAATTAAATCAGACATTCTGCAGTCATGCTGTAATGGTGTAGTAAGGATAGGCGCAAGCGAGGCATTATCATTAACACGTGCCCAAGTATTGTAAAGTTTGTCTTGCCCCGACTTAATTGCTTCTTGTTTAATATTAAAAGCCTGCCAACGTGCTTCGCCTACTAAACCTAATTCATAACCTTTTGCTGTTAAACGTTGATCGGCATTATCTTCACGTAATAATAAGCGATATTCAGCTCGAGAGGTAAACATACGATAGGGTTCTTGCGTACCGCAGGTAATTAAATCGTCAATTAATACACCAATATAAGCTTCATCACGACGTGGAGACCATAATGGTTTTTCTTGTACTAATAAAGCGGCATTTAAACCGGCAATAATACCTTGCGCAGCTGCCTCTTCATAACCTGTGGTACCATTAATTTGACCTGCAAAAAACAAATTTTTTATAGGCTTTGTTTGGAGAAAAGATGTTAAACCACGAGGATCAAAGTAATCATATTCAATGGCATAACCTGGACGAGTAATGTGCGCGTTTTCAAACCCTTTAATTGTACGTACAAATTGGATTTGTACCTCATAAGGTAAGCTTGTTGAAATACCATTAGGATAAATTTCAGACGTAGTTAACCCTTCTGGCTCAACAAAAATTTGATGAGAAAGTTTATCAGCAAACCGAACAATTTTATCTTCAATAGAAGGACAATAGCGTGGTCCAATGCCTTCAATAATACCAGCATACATCGGTGACTGATGTAAATTTTCAAGAATAATTTCATGGGTTTGTTCAGTTGTATGTGTAATATGACATGGAACTTGTTGCGGATGTAAAGTCACATTGCCTAAGTAGGAAAAAACAGGAGTCGGCATATCACCTGGTTGAACCACCATTTTAGAATAATCAAGGCTACGTCCATCAATACGAGGAGGGGTCCCCGTTTTTAAACGTCCTACTGGTAAATTTAAATCCCGTAGCTTTTGTGCTAGCGCATTTGCAGGAGGATCACCCGCACGTCCACCGGCATATTGTCGCATACCTACATGAATTTTCCCGCCTAAAAAAGTACCTACTGTAAGGACAATAGCGCGAGCATGAATGGTTAGCCCCATTTGAGTTACCACACCTGTTACTCTATCACCACTAATGATTAAATCATCAACTGCTTGTTGAAATAGAGTAAGATTAGGTTCTGCTTGTAAGTACTGGCGAATTGCTTGCCGATAAAGAACTCGGTCTGCTTGAGCACGCGTAGCACGAACAGCAGGGCCTTTCGAGGCATTAAGAATTCTAAATTGAATACCTGCTTGGTCAGCGGCTAAAGCCATCACGCCATCTAGGGCATCAATTTCTTTAACTAAATGTCCTTTGCCAATGCCACCAATGGCAGGATTACATGACATCTGACCTAATAAGTCGAGGTTATGCGTAAGTAAGAGAGTATCAGCACCAAGTCGTGCAGCTGCAAGTGCCGCTTCCGTACCAGCATGACCACCACCGATAACAATAATATCGTAAGTTTTTTTCAGATTCATGATTTAAATTTGGGCAACAAAAGAGGTAATTATACACATTTTAAAAGGGAAAAGTAATTGAAGAATACAAAACTTAGATGCCTTAACAGGCATCTAAGTAAAAATAATAACTACATAATATTACAGGGCCTACATTTAGATTTATTCGCATTTTCTTCATCATGTTCATGATTTTTATGTACTAGGGTATTGAATTTATCTTTTAATTGAGCAAACTTGCCATAGCGACTATTACTAACCTTGGATGGCTCAGTTGTTTTTGCTGTTTCTGGTTTAACTTCTCTAACTTCTTGCGCTATTTCAGGCTTAACTTCCTTAATTTCTTGCGGTGTAATATTACTAGTATTTACATAAGATGAAGTCATTTGATGCTGTTTAGCAGCCTCTGCCATAACATTAGCCGTTTGGAACTGAGAATAGAGTATGCTTAGAGGATCTGCATTACTCATTACCTGCGGTTTAAGTTGTTCTAAGCCTGAGTTAATAGCAGCTCTTTCGTTACTATTAGCTAGCCGTTGAGCAATTTCTGCTTCACGACCAATTAAATAAGATGCTACTAGACGTGGATGTTTGTGGAATAAAGCTGGATTGAAATCTGAACTAGTGAATGCCAGATGTGGCTCTGAGCTTTGTAATAGAGTTAATAGTCTTTTAAGCACAAAAGCTTCACCTAAAGCTGGCCCAAGTTTAGTTTCTGATAGGCCTGCGCGAACATTTTGGTTTAATTCTTGTATTTGATTATCAGGCGTTTTAAGAACTAAGTTATTGACTAGATCTGTTAATTCTTGCTCAGTTAATTGAATTTTTAAATCTCTAAATTCATTAAATAAGTCAGCATTAAACTCATTGCCTAATAAATTATTTTGTGGATGAGGATTTTGCTGATCAGCCATAGCTTGAATACGGTGACGTACTTCTAAGCCTCGGCTTAATACACGATGGAAGGATTCCTCAGTCTCTTGATGATGGCGTAGTTCTTCTGATTTTAAACTAAGTGAACGTAATTGATTATTTGGGCATGCTAAAACCATTTTAGTAGCTACGCTAATCTTATCTTGATAGCCTAACTGCTCTAGACTATCGCGATTTTCAGCCATCGTATCACTATCTTCAAATAACTCTTTGTAGGGGTTAGATAGGTTTTTTAATTCTTCTACGGTGTACTTAGGCATCTCACTCTCCTTTTGTAGATATCCTGCTGCGATAAAATGAGATATGTTGGTAGAGTTTATTTCGATTTACTTATTAGACCTCTTATATAACCTGTTTATTTTACGCGATTGCTATGTTGCAAGCTTTTCTCCGGTGCTTATTTACTCCATGTAAACTTCCGCTCCTCAAAAACCTTACGCCTTGCACTCACAAAAAATAAACAGGTTATATAAGAGGTCTATTTAAAAGCGACCTTAATAGAACTGCTTACATATCTATTAACCTATGGCTTAACTTAGCCAAACTTCTTAGTGAAGAAGGTTATTATAGTAACCAAATCACTTAGAGATGCAAGTCAAGTTTAAAAAAGCTAGATAAAAATTACTTAAGTTTTAGCCAAAACGGACGATGATAGCTATGAGTGTTGTTGCCTCAACAAGAATAAAAAGGAGAGGGCAATGTCTAAAATTAATTTGTTGCAAGATGCTTTTCTTAATGAATTACGTAAAGAAAAAGTGCCAGTATCTATTTTTTTAGTAAATGGTATTAAATTACATGGTGTGGTAGATTCCTTTGATCAATATGTAGTTATGCTTAAGAATTCAGTAACACAAATGGTGTATAAGCATGCAATTTCTACGGTGGTACCTTCAAAGTTAGTTAAACTACCGTTTAATGAAGAAAATGAGTCAGAACAACAGCCAGGTAATAGTTAATTTTCTTTTATAAAAAGATAACTATAAATAATAAACTGGCTGTATTATTTATTCATAATATGAATTTAGTGCTAAGCTGTAACTTAGCATGATAAAATTTGATTTGTTTTAATTTTAAAATAGATGAGGTATGAGTTTTGTTTGAACGTCCGCAAGGCGGTGAGCGTGCCGTTTTGGTGCAATTGGCTTTACCAGGACTAGATACTGAGCAAGCATTATCCGAATTTAAAGAGCTTGCACTATCTGCGCAGGCTGAAATTGTTGCTTGCGTACAAGGCGCACGCTATACGCCGGAGGCTAAATATTATGTTGGCCTTGGTAAAGCAGAAGAGATTCGTGAACAAGTTCTTACACATAATGCCGAACTTGTTTTAATCAATCATGATCTATCGCCTTCACAAGAGCGTAATCTTGAGCGATTGTTACAATGTCGAGTGGTAAGCCGCAGTGGACTTATTCTTGATATTTTTGCTCAGCGCGCCCACACATTTGAAGGAAAACTACAAGTTGAACTAGCACAATTACAACACTTATCAACTCGTTTAATCCGTGGTTGGACTCACCTTGAGCGTCAAAAAGGGGGTATTGGGTTGCGAGGTCCAGGCGAAACTCAGCTTGAAACAGATAGACGTTTATTACGTGAACGTATTAAGACGATTAATAAACGATTAGAAAAAGTTCGGAAAAATCGTGATCAAAATCGACGAGCACGTAAAAAGGCAGCCATGCCAACAGTGTCTTTAGTTGGTTATACCAACGCTGGTAAATCAACTTTATTTAATACACTAACTGGCGAAAATATTTATGCTGCTAATCAACTTTTTGCAACACTAGATCCTACCATGCGGAAAGTGCAACTTTCAGGCTCTGCTTCTATAATTCTCGCTGATACGGTAGGATTCATTAGAGATTTACCACATCAATTAGTTGAGGCGTTTCGAGCAACGCTTGAAGAAACAGAACAAGCAGAGTTACTCTTGCATGTTATTGATATTGCTGATCCGAATTGGCGTGATACAGTTAGTGCTGTAGAAAAAGTATTAACAGAAATTGATACAGCAGATATTCCGATTATTCAAGTTTTTAATAAAATTGATCAACAAGAGGGTTGGCAGCCTAAAGTTGATTGGCAAAAAAATAATTGCAAAGTTTGGCTCTCAGCTAAAACAGGAGCAGGTGTCAATTTATTGTTGGAAGCTATTGCAACTCAATTGCAAGGTGTTGCATTAGAGGAAGAGTTTTTTATACCTTCAAGTCAGGCTCGCTTACGTGCCCAATTGTATGAGTTGGATGCCATAGTAAATGAGACTGTCAGGGAAGATGAAGATGGGTGGTATGTAACTGCTAAATTAACGCAGACACAAAAGCGTATGTTGTTTGCAGATAAATATAATCTTAATTAAGCACTCTATAGCGCTGTCCCCTAAACGTTGGACAAAGATAAAACTTAAGGCAGCGATATGAGATTGTCTTTTATTACTAGGGCTTAACCATGCGTTTAAAAATTTTAATTACTGGATTATTTCTTCTTAGTGTTACAGCAAGTTATGCAGCAGTGCTTACCACTCTTAATGGTGAAAAAATTCCTTTTACCAGTTTAAAAGGGAAATGGGTTTTAATTAATTATTGGGCAAGTTGGTGTCAACCTTGTTTAGATGAAATTAAAGAGTTAAATCAATTTTATCAACTTAACAAAGACAAAATTTATTTGTTCGCTGTCAATTTTGATGAGTTATCTAACCATGAACAACTAGGATTAATTAAAAAATTAAATATAAATTATCCAAGCTTAGCTCATGATCCACGCGCTATGTTAAAGTTAGGTGATTTACGAGGTGTTCCAGCGACCTTTGTTTTTGACCCGGCTGGAAATTTTCGAGAAGCCTTGTATGGCGGCCAGACAATTAATTCTTTAAAGAAAGCTATTCAAGGTTAGTTTAATTAAGTAAAACAACTAATCTTATAAATGATTGTCTAATTCCAGTATTTTGAAACTAGGAACTGGTTATGTCACAAATAGAGATTAGTCAATGTTTAGATGGTGTATTAATGCGTGAAGGCGCTGGCGTAAAATTACATCGTTACATCGGCCTTGAGCAAACCAATCACTATGAGCCTATTTTGTTATTTGATTTTTTCGATAGCAGTGAGCCTTTAGATTATTTAGGCGGTTTTCCAGCCCATCCTCATCGTGGGTTTGAAACTATTACTTATTTATTGCAAGGTAATTTACTACATGAGGATAACCATGGACATCAAGGTCTAATTGGTCCTGGCGATGTGCAATGGATGACAGCGGGGAGGGGCGTTATTCATTCTGAAATGCCTGCTCAAACTGAAGGTAAATTAACAGGGCTACAATTATGGTTAAATCTACCTGCTGCTACTAAAATGTCGCCTCCGCATTATCAGGAATATACAGCAGGCCAATTACCTATAGAGCACCATGACAATGGTGCCGTAATAAAAGTCATTGCTGGCAAAACAATAGATGGTACTGAGTCACCCATTAAGGGTATTGCAACAGAGCCCTTATTTCTTGATATTAAATTGCCTATTGATACCCATTTTACTACTCTTATTGCAGATACTCATCAATCTATTTTATTTAATTTAGCTGGAAGCGTAAGTATTGCAGGTAAAAATATTGAAAAAAATCAATTAGCTATTTTAAGTTCTGGTAGAAATTTAACTGTTAAGACTGAAGAAGATGCTCACTTTTTACTTATTGCAGCTAAAAAGCTTAAGGAACCTATTGCGCGTTTAGGACCTTTTGTAATGAATACACATGAAGAAATTATGCAAGCCCTAGATGACTTTCGTAATCAACGTTTTTAATTTATTTGCTCAAGACGACTTTCCTTAAGTAAGCTCTATTTTGTTCTAAAAATGCCCTCAAAGTATAATTTTTAACTAAATTTATCTTGGCTCCGCTGAGTAAATGATGTATAATCACTGTGCACACAGGGCTGCTAATCGTCATTAACAAGGTTTAAATCCTCTGCAGCTTCATTTATTACGATTAAATCTATATGAGAGTGTCATGGCGATAACATTAATATTTTATATCATTTTGCTGCTGAGTTTAGTCTGTGTTATAGGCATGTTTTATAAGTTAAAGCAGCAGGGTTCTGTAAGTTTATCAGTAGTAGATTATATCAAATTAATTGGCAGTGGTATTATCGCCTTTATTGCAGATACGCTAGGAATAGGTAGTTTTGCTGTTAATGTTGCACTAGCTAAGTTATTAAATACATTTCCTGATGATCAATTACCAGCTGTGAATAATGGTGCTCAAGTTATTCCCGGCGTCATTGAATCATTTTTCTTTATGAAACTTATTGATGTTGATTTGAATACATTATTAACCTTGGTCATTGGTGCCTGTATTGGTGGCTTAATTGGCGGCACTATTGTTAGTCGATTAAGTAAGCAAGCAATACGTTTAGGTATGATGTGCTGCTTTGGTGTTATCATTGCTTTACTTATTTGTCATCAATTACGTATTATGCCTGTTGGCGGCGATTTAGTAGCATTACATGGTTGGAAACTAATAATAGCGTTTATTGCTATGGTAATTTGCGGCGGCCTAACGTCCGTTGGTATAGGCTTATTTGTTATGGTGCAAGGTATTTTATTCTTATTAAATGTATCTCCCTTGGTCGCTTTTCCAATCATGACAACTGCTGGCGCTATGCAGCAGCCTCTCACTACCCTTGTATTTTTGCAACAAAATAAAATTCCTTTAAAGAAAACATTAATTTTAAGTATCGCAGGATGCGTTGGCGTTTTACTAACATTACAAGTATTTACTCATTTGACTGTTACCTGGTTACATTCCCTTCTACTTTGCATCATGATCTATAATTTATATGCAATTAGTAGAACTTATTTTTATAATAAGTCTTTGCAAGCTGAAGCTAAAGCAACAATGTCTTTGACTGTAGTGGATTAATTTTAACAATAAATATTATTGACCTTAGTCAAAAAAGCTCTTATCGTTTTTGTTAGTTACTTAACTAAAGTGCAAATTTCTTATACGAAAATTGAGTGCTTAGAGTAAAAGTATGTTAAGGACAGGTAGCGAGCTTATAATTAACGTGAGCTCGACATAAAAGAGACGTGGCTCTTTTGTGTCGCTAAACGAATGTTATCCCGTAAAATGCGAAGTATTTATACGGGATCCAGATTAAATATAACTAAATTCGACATAAACTATAGCAAATCTAATTTATGTCGAATTCACGTTAGTTAACTTTTGTATTTAGTGATTTAAGGATGATCCATGAAAAAAATAATAATGTTTTGCTTTAGTCTCTTATTAACGTTCAATATTTATGCATTTAATAATCGCTTTGATACGATGGTAATTTTTGGTGATAGCTTGTCAGATAATGGTAATTTATATAATTACATGTGGCATTATTTACCTTGGTCACCACCTTATTATTTAGGTCGTTTTAGTGATGGGCCTATATGGGTTGAATATCTTTATGCTGATCTTTTTCCTGAAAACTATACAGAAGGCTTTCAAGATTATGCCGTAGGAGGGGCAGGGGCTGTGCTTTCTTATAAAGAAAATTTACCTTTTACACTTGCGGCAGAATTAAACAATTACTTTTATTGGCATACTTACGGTAGAAAAGATACTACCTTATATACTATCTGGATTGGCGCTAATAATTATATTAATGAACCAACGAATGTCGAGGATTTAACAACTGGTGTTGTAAATGCCATTGGCAATGCTGTAGAGCGGTTGATTGCGAAGGGCGGTAATAAATTTGTGCTAATTAATCTGCCAGATTTAGCTCGCTTGCCTCATGCTAAAAATTCCTCAAGACAATGGTTATTAACTTATTTAGCTGAAACTCATAATAGTAAATTAACAGCTCGCATTGAAGAATTAAAACTAAAATATCCTGACGTTTTATTTCTTTATTTTGATGCTTATAATTTTTTTAATCGATCTATTGATCATTCAGAAGATTACGGTTTTATAAACACAGATGAGCCTTGTTATTTAGGCAGTTATACAGGTTGGCTTACTACATTAAAACCTGATGATGAAACCTTATTTGCAAGCTTAAAAGCCCATTCACCAAAATTCACGCAAACAGAATGGCTATTAATAAAAGATAATCCTCAATTGTATGAGGCAGCTTTAACCAGTTATTTGTATAATTTGTTACCTGCAAATAAAAAAAATGAAGAGATGCAATGTGGAAGTTATGTTTTTTGGGATCAAGTTCATCCCACAACAGCTGTCCATAAAATAATAGCTCAACAAGTGAGAATATTAATTGATAAGGCAGGTTTACAGCCTGTGGTACCCGATTAAACAATTAAAAAGGTTTATTGATGACAGATGATTTTATAAGTAAATCGCAACGGAAAAGAGAAGCGCATGCGCTGCAGGATATTGGTGAGGAATTAATGTCTTTATCTGAAGCAAAATTAGCTGCTCTCCCCTTGCCCGATAATTTACGCCAAGCGATAATTGATGCGAAATCGATTAAAAGTCACGGTGCTTTAAAGCGACAAACTCAGCTTATTGGTAAGATAATGCGCTCTGTAGATAGTGAGACCATAATTGCAGCTTATGCAGAAATAAAAGCAGATGAAAGTGCTAAAACCGCTGCATTTCATGAATTAGAACAGTGGCGAGATCGCTTAATTGCAGAGGGTAAATCTGCACTTACTGAATTTATTAATGCATACCCAAATGCTGATCCGCAATCTTTGCGTCAATCAATTAAAAAAGCCACGGATGAAAAACTAAAGGGACAACCTAAGGGAGCAAGCAAGGCATTATTTCGTTTGTTAAGGTCTTATCTATAATGAATTATTCTTTATTTATTAGTTGTGCAAAAGGTTTAGAATATCTGCTTGAAGCGGAATTAAAAACGATTGGATTACAAGTTACGCGGGTTAGTCCTCAGGGTGTTTATGGGGAAGCAAATGAGGCTATGATTTATCAACTATGTTTATGGTCTCGCCTTGCCAATCGAGTTCAATTGATCTTATTTAGTGGTCAGGTTTTTGAAGAACAAAGTCTATATAAACTTTGTCATCAATTCCCTTGGCAAACAGTGTTTACAGCTGATAAAACATTGGCTATCGAGTTTCATGGTACTTCAACACATATACGTAATTCTATGTATGGCGCTCAAGTTATTAAAGATGCGATTGTCGATCATTTTCGCAAATTAAGCGGACAGCGCCCTACCGTGGATAAAGATAAACCCCAGATTCGTTTGCATGCTCATTTAAAAAATGATGTATTAACTGTAAGTTTTGATTTGATAGGGTATAGCCTTCATCAGCGTGGGTATCGCTTGCAATCAGGTGAGGCGCCTTTAAAGGAAACATTAGCGGCTGCATTATTAATGCGTGCTAATTGGCCACAGTTAGCGGCTAAAGGTTATGCTTTTCATGATCCTTTCTGTGGGTCAGGCACTTTAGTTATTGAAGCAGCCATGATAGCTGGTCATATTGCGCCAGGATTACTGCGTCAAGATCAATCATTAATTTACTGGGTTAAGCATCAACCTACTTTATGGGAAAAATTGCGTGCTCATGCCCTTACTCAAGTTAAGCCTGCTAAATTTAAATTAAAAGGAACAGACACAAATCCTAAGTTAATTGCTCATGCAAAAGCTAATGCAGAGCGAGCAGGTGTATTGCCATTAATCTCCTTTACCCAACAGGCTATTAAAGATTGTCGTGCAGAAAGTGCACATGGACTGCTTATCTGTAACCCGCCTTATGGAGAACGTTTAGCGGATGCTACGCAACTTATTCCTTTGTATCAACAAATAGGTACAATAGCTTATAGCGCCTTTCAGGGTTGGCAAATGGCCTTCTTAACTTCTAATCCTATGTTAGCTAAAGCAGTAGGATTACGTGCTGTCAAGCAATATACTTTTTTTAATGGGCCTTTAGAATGTAAGTTATATTGCTTAAGTTTAAATACCGAAAATCGCTTAAAAAATAATGCCAATGCAGCCACTCTTTCAAGTGGCGCTCAAATGCTTACCAATCGTTTACAAAAAAATTACCAGCACCTAAAAAAGTGGGCCAAGCGTGAGCAAGTTAGCTGTTACCGTGTTTATGATGCAGATCTTCCTGAATATGCATATGCTATAGACATCTATAATGACTACGCTGTCTTACAAGAGTATGCAGCGCCTGCAACCATCGCGCCGCATAAAGCAGAAAAAAGAAGTTTAGAAGTAATGCAGGTTGTGCCGAAGGTGTTAGGAATTGCTGCCGATAAATTAGTTGTTAAGCAACGCAAGCAGCAGAAGGGAACAGACCAGTATCAAAAAATAAACCAAACAAAGCGAACAATCATAGTTAATGAAGGACAAGCAAAATTTAAAGTTAACCTTTATGACTATTTAGATACGGGTCTCTTCTTAGATCATCGTTTATTACGCTTAAAGTTTGCTACCTTAGCAAAAGGTGTACGCTTTTTAAATTGCTTTTGTTATACCGCTACGGCTAGTGTACATGCAGCCCTAGCAGGTGCTCTAACGACTAATGTTGATCTGTCAAAAACGTATCTTAATTGGGCCCAAGAAAACTTTAAGTTAAATAATTTAAATCTGACCCAACATCATTTTATTCAAGCAGATTGCTTAACTTGGCTAAAAACTGCTCGTGATAAATTTGATGTTATTTTTCTTGATCCCCCTAGTTTTTCTAATTCCAAACGAATGACGACTACCTTAGATATCCAGCGCGATCAAGAGACATTAATTGATAGCGCAATGCGCTTACTTACTCCTGACGGTAGCTTGTATTTTTCAACTAATTTTCGCCAATTTAAATTGCTTGCTGCAATTAACGAAAAATATAAAGTGCAAAATATTACTGCAGAGACAATTGATCTTGATTTTAAACGTAATAAACGTATTCATCATTGTTTTTTAATTAAACGTTTAGACTCAAAGTAGGTGGAGCGTGGTTAAAGTTAATTAGAGAGGTAAGCTTTTTGAATTTTACAATTATGTTAAGAATGTTGCATAATTGTAAAATTAATTATATAGTCTGTTCTTTAGACATTGGAGGACTAAAATGAGCAGACCTACTTATCCGCAACAATCAACTAGTACTATTTTAGTTGGCTTAAATTCTGTTCCAACACCTACAGTTGTCGTTACTCAAGACAATAGGAACCATCATCACCACCAACACCAATATCCTGTAGCATTACAGCCGCAGCAAATTATAGTGCCTACTTCTAATCCGCATAACTATACAACTTATCATACGCATGCACCTGTACATTACAATTCACCTCTTAGAAACCATAGTAGGCGGGATCCTCGAGAAGATTGCCATAATTCCCATACTCATAACCACTCTTATCACCCTCATAGATAGGCAATAATTCAATAACTTTGTTTGATACCGTGATTATTTTACGGTATCAAATTTTTATATCGCTATAAGCAAGAAACAAGCGCATACAATAAAAAAAGATAATATAAATTTTTAAACTTACATTAATTAGTTATTCTATTAGGCTGCCAATGCACATCATCAATAAACATATTAATGTATTTCATATTGCCAGTAAGGATTGGATCTTTGCTCATTATTTTTAATTGATAGGTAATAGTAGCGTTCTCTACATAATGTGGTTTTGATAGAAGAGCAATAAAATTTTGTGATTGGCCAGAGTTTGATATCATAACTATCGTTGCATTAGGCGGGATAGTAGAGAAGTGATTACGTATGTTTTTACCAGTTAATAATTCAATAAATTGCGATAATGGTAAAATACCTGCTTGCTTCTTTGGTTTATCAGTAAAATAACTAATATAGGTTGGTGCATCTCGTAAGGTTAAGCTATAGCTATGATCTTTATTTTTAATAAGCTCACCTGTGCTTGATTGTTGTAAAAATAAAAAATTACTGTTAATCGCCCAGGTAAAACTTGTAAATAAAAGTAAAACAGCACTTATTAAAGCTTTCATAGAGTTTCCCTCGTTTATTACCTTACTTATTGATCATAATTTATTGATTATAAAGTATTTATAAATCTCTCCTGTGAAAAATATATAGCCTTTTTGTCTAAATCTAAAATAATAAACAAGCAGCTATTAAGGTTTGCTGCTACTATTAATTTAGTTATATTTAATCTGGATCCCGTATAAATGCTTCGCATTTTACGGATAACATTCGTTTAGCGACACAAAAGAGCCTTTGTCTCTTTTATGTCGAGCTCACGTTAATTAGAATAAATTAGCCGATAGTTTATCTAATAAACGACTGCAGGGCAAAATTAAACCAGTAAAATAAATATGAGGTATTTAAACCGTCTACTCCAAATAATTTATTAGCCGCAAGGAGTTATGCGTATTAGGTTTAACTTATAAATGAGAAACTGCTCTTCAAGGAGCGTGATTAATGAGGATAAAGCAATCAGCTAAAAATTCTAGTTTGCAGCAAGAATCTGCTTACTTAAAACAAATTATTAAAATCCAATCCTTATTAGGACAAGCAAATTTTAATTTAGATGCATTTATGCAGCTTGTTGCTGAACAACTCCAATTACTTACACCAGCAACTGGGACAGTGATAGAATTGGTAGAAGAGAATGAAATGGTTTATCAAGCGGCAACAGGCATACTTGCTAATCATGTTGGTTTACGCCTTAATAAACAAGGCAGTATTTCTGGCTTATGCGTTGCGAAAAAGGAAGTGCTTTATTCAGAAGATACAAAGCAAGATGAGCGTGTTAATAGTGAAGCTTGTAAAAGATTCGGGATACGTTCACTTGTGGTTGCCCCTTTAATTTATGAGAGCAAATCTATTGGGGTTCTTAAGATTTTATCTGATAAACCACAAGCCTTCTCTATTAAAGATAGGCATATATTACAATTAATGGCTGGTTTTATCGCTTCAGGTTTGGCACATCAAATTTTATGTGAAGCCAATGAACATATTTTAAAGGAAAGAACTAAAGCCTTGAAACAATTACATGAAGCACAAGAAAAATCATCTTACTTAGCGCATCATGATTATTTAACACAACTTCTTAATAGAAAATCATTTGATGAAATATTACAGCGCTCCATGGCACATGTAAAACGTCATGGCTGTTTATTAGGTTTAATGTATTTAGATATTGATTATTTTAAATCGATTAATGATACCTACGGACATGTTATAGGGGATAAATTATTAAAGGCATTTAGTGCTCGTATTAAACGCAGTATACGCGAGTCTGATACTTTTGCTCGTCTAGGTGGTGATGAGTTTATCATTCTTTTAGAGGAATTAACTGCCGAGCAAGATGCTATTGTTATAGCCAATAAACTTATTAAAAAGGTAAGTGATCCTTTTAAATTTAATGATTTGACTCTAGTGCTTACCACAAGTATTGGTATCGCTTTTTATAGAGGAGAAGAGGATTCTGCTACTAAGTTGTTGGCAGACGCTGATTATGCACTTTATCAAGTTAAACAAGCAGGTAGAAATAATGTTAAAATTTATAAAAGTAGTGACTAACTAATTAGCAAGTTTAAATATGAGCGAATGTCCATTTTCCTATGATAAACAATACGTTCCCCGCGCCTACAGCACCAGGAATATACGTCGCTGATAAGGTTAATTGGCGATAAGAAAAGGATGCCCAAGGCAATATGCCAGGAAAAGGAATATTATTAAATATATCAGGGCGAGCTGTAACTAAAATTGAATAACCTATACCAATGCTTGTATGTTCATTGAAATGAGCCATTTTTAAAAAAGCATAGCCTACTGCTGGTTCAATGTTTTTATGAGAATCAAGGAAGGCGATAGCAGATAATCCATGCCAATCTCCTTTTTCGTCATAAAAACCTTTTCCTAAGCCGCCTCCCCATGCTTGCTCATTATAAGATTTAATTTTTTTAGCACTATAAGTATAACGGTTATGCCAAGCATACCCAGAAAAATAGAGTTCGTTATCTCCTTGTTCCCATACTTGATAAAGCCGCTGGCAAGCAGCTTTGAACCAATATGGCCAATTTACACAATGCTCGATTTCTCCAGCATGGCTATATTGCAAAAAGAATGTTAGCAACAGCACAATGAGGGCTCGTTTCATAAGCTTGCAATTAAATTTTTGTCTTAATTCCCAGATAGAATATTTAGTGCTAAAGTGACTTTAACATACTATTGTTATAAAGCTAATATTTACATAGGAAAGAGAGCATAACATGGACTTGTTTCGTAAAAAATTAATTATTGAGCATAGTCATTCCGAGGGTCATTTAGCGAAATGCTTATCTGCTTTTGATCTAATCTTTCTTGGTGTTGGTGCCATTATTGGCGCAGGTATTTTTGTTTTAACAGGAATAGTCGCTGCTACCCAAGCAGGACCTGCGATTATTTTTTCTTATGTAATGGCTGGATTAGCGTGTGCATTCTCAGCTTTATCTTACGCTGAATTAGCTTCTTTAGTAGGCGGCTGTGGAAGTGCTTATGGTTATGCCTATGCTGGATTTGGTGAGTTAATTGCTTGGATTGTAGGATGGGATTTAATTTTAGAATACTCAATTGCTGTTTCCGCAGTATCAACTGGTTGGAGTGGTTATTTTAATGATTTATTAAAAACAATGCGAATTGGTTTGCCGGATTATTTACTGAAAGGACCATTCGATGGCGGCTGGATTAATATTTTAGCGCCAAGTATTATACTTTTGTTAGCTGTCTTATTGATTTGGGGTGTCAAAACAAGTTCGCGATTTAATAATTTAATGGTTTTCATTAAATTAGCTGTAATATTATTATTCATAATTATAGCAAGTATTAATGTTGAACCAGCAAATTGGTCACCATTTATGCCTTTTGGCTGGGTAGGCGTAATGCATGGCGCTTCTTTAATTTTTTTCGCCTACATTGGTTTCGATGCTGTATCAACAGCGGCTGAAGAAGCGATTAATCCGCAGCGTGATTTACCTTTAGGTATTATGGGTTCATTAATTATATGTACAATTCTATATATTATTGTTTCAGGGTTATTAACTGGAATAGTGCATTATTCTTCATTAAATGAACCTTCGCCTATAAGTCACGCTATGTTACTTTTAGGGCATAAGGTTGCTGCAGGTTTAATTGGTGTTGGCGCAATTGCTGGGTTAACGACAGTCATGCTTGTTATGTTTTATGGACTTACACGTATTTTTCTTGCTATGGCCAGAGATGGCCTATTACCTAAGCTCTTTGCACATACCGGCACTCATTCTAAAACGCCTGTAAGAATTATTTTAATTTGTGGCATTCTTATGGCTTTAATTGCCGCCCTAATACCAATAAGTGATTTAGCTGAATTAGTTAATATTGGTACCTTGTTTGCTTTTATGATAGTTTGTATAGGCGTGATTATTTTACGCTATCGCCATCCAGAATTACCTCGTCCTTTTAAAACACCATTGATGCCCCTTATTCCAGTCCTTGGTATAATAAGTTGTATGTATCTTGTTATCCACTTACCATGGGTTACAATGCTACGCTTTATTCTATGGATGGTTATAGGCTTAATTATTTACTTTGCTTATGGCCAATTTAATAGTACGTTAAATAAGCAAGAACTTAAAAATTAAGACCAAGGATCTATTTTGGCTAAGGAAAGTAAAGAAAAAATTTACCCGATGTCGCGCGCATTAAAGCGATTAGCCGAAAGCGCAGTAAAAGAAAAAAAAATGACCTATGGGAGTATTGTTAAAGAATTAGGTGAGCAAGGATTAGGTCTTATCATTGTTCTTTTTGCTTTGCCAAGTGCTCTTCCCATTTCAGCTGTGCCCGGCTTCTCTTTTATTTTTGGACTTCCCATTGTTTTTGTTGCATTGCATATTATTATTGGAAAGCATCGAATGTGGCTACCAAAATTCTTATCAGAAAAGGAAGTTAACACTGAAAAGCTTGTTAAAATTATTAACAAAACTTTACCCTACTTAAAATATATTGAAAAGTTATTGAAACCCCGATTGTGCTTTATGACTTCCCCTATTATGGTGAGAGTACATGGTATTGTGTTACTTCTATTAAGTCTACTTCTGTTATTACCTATCCCTATGAGTAATTTTATTTTTGCCGGTCTTATCATTTTGTTTGGATTGGGTTTAACAGGTGAAGATGGTTTGTGCTTATTAGTAGCTTATTTGGGCGCTATCTTATATAGCATATTTATTACTACTTTATTTAAAGCTATTTTTTAATAACTTTTAATGAGGTCGAAAGCTTAAAATAATAGGCTACTTAAGCAGCAACATAATAGCAGCAGCTACGATCCCGGCCCCAGGAATTGTTAATAACCATGAGAAAAATATTCTTTTTAAAATAGGTAGGTGAATCTTTTCTAAGCCGCGGCTTATACCAGTACCGGTAATAGCTCCGGTAACAGTATGAGTAGTAGAGACAGGAATTCCAGATTCAGTAGCTATAAAAATGATAAAAGCGGCACCTGTTTCGGCCGCGCAGCCACGTAGAGGGTTTAGCTCAGTAATTTTGGTCCCCATCGTATGTACAATACGCCAGCCTCCGGCTAAAGTACCTAAACTAATAACTAAATGACAACTCACTACCACCCAAAAAGGCACATAAAAAGTATCGCCAAGCCACGAAGAAGAAAATAGCAGTACTGCAATAATACCCATTGTTTTTTGGGCGTCATTACCACCATGCGTTAAACTTAAGAATGCAGAAGAGATTAGTTGAAAGCCTTTAAAAGAGCGTTGTAGGGCTTGTTCATTGTGATGCTCAGTAAACTTATTTATCAGGGTTGTCAAAAAAAATCCCAATAACAAACCAGCAAGAGGCGAAATAATAATACCAGATAATACCTTAAAAAGGCCTAAAGGCTTTAACACGCCTAATCCAGCTTTAGCTAAAGCAGCACCTGCAAGTCCACCAACTAAGGCATGTGAAGAGCTTGAGGGTAAACCATAATACCAGGTTACAAGATTCCAGAAAATTGCACCACATAAGGCAGCGAGAATTAAATAGGGTTCAACAATACTTGTATCAATAAGTCCACTACCAATCGTCTTAGCAACAGTCAAATTAAAAACTAAAAATGCAATAAAATTAAAAAAAGCTGCCCAGATAACAGCTTGCTTTGGCGTTAAGACACCGGTAGTAACAATGGTAGCAATTGAATTAGCTGCATCATGAAAACCATTGATAAAATCAAAAATAAAGGCAACTAGGATAACAAATAATATAAAAAAAGGTTCCGAAGCCATCATCTATCCATGTTTTTAAATTTTTTTATTTTTAGGGAAAATTCTAATCTGGGTAATTCTAGCCTTCTTCATCGTTTCAATAACAGCAGAAAAATCTACAAATTCAACTTGCTGCCCAATTGTTGGTACAGAGCCAAGTTGATTTAAAATTAAACCGCCAACTGTTGTAATTTCTTCTTGCTCACTTGTGAGTGTCAATGGTGTTTGTAAAGCTCTTTCTAAAGCAAATATGGGACAATTTCCTTTAACAGTCAGACTACCGTCTGGATGTTTTATCCAGGCATCTCGAGTTTTATGAAATTCATCTTTAATAACGCCAAGCACTAAGTGTAATAGATTATCAAGCGTAACAAAACCAGCAATATCACCTTGGCGATTATAGACTAAGGCAAAATGTGGCATTCCACTTTGAAATTGACGTAATAAGGTTAAAGCAGGTAGTCTGTGTGAAATTTTGGGAATAGGTCTAGCAAAAGCCCGTAAATCTACTAATTCATTGTCATCTTTATTATGCAGTAAGGGTTGTATATCCTTAACATGTAAAAGGCCAATTATTTTCTTTTCTTGCTGACTGTAAACAGGGTAGCGGCTATAGCGATAACGTTCTAATGTAGCAAGCAGTTCTTTTTCTAAGATAGTGCTATCTAATGTTACCATATCATGATAAGAGCACATAACATCAATTGCTTGTAATTTAGCAAGTTCAAGTGTGTGAGCCAAGATATTACTTTCTTGAGAGGTAAGCTCACCATGTAATTGGCTTGAGCGAAGTATAAGTTTTAATTCCTCAGTAGAATGGGACTCTTCACCAGGATGCACTTCATCTAAACGTAGTTTTTTTAAAAAGAAATTAGAGCAAGAATTAAGAAGCCAAATAATTGGATACATTAGCCAATAAAAAAAATACAGAGGTACAGCTGTCCACAAACTAATTCGCTCACTTTGCCTGATTGCCCAAGACTTAGGAAGCAGTTCACCAATAACAATATGAAGAAAAGATAACAACGTAAAAGCGAAAGCAAAGCTAATAAATTCAATCAATCCTGGCCTAGTTATACCAATGTATATTAATAAAGGCGATAATAAATTTGCAAAAGCAGGTTCGCCTACCCATCCTAAGCCTAAAGAAGCTAGAGTAATGCCTAGCTGGCATGCAGATAAATATGCGTCCAATTGTTTGTGTACACGGGCTAAAATGACACCACGCCAGGGGTACTGAGTTGCAATAATTGCCACCCTTGTTGATCTTAGCTTGACCATAGCAAATTCTGCTGCTACGAAAAAAGCATTTAGAACAACAAGTATAAAGCCAACGAGTATCAAAATAATGTTGATCATAATTAAATATAATAACTTGTTTTAGTCATTATTTGAGATGTTTTATTCATTAAATACTTTAAAAATGTTGGGAATTCAACTGCGCCTGCTTGCTTAGCCATTTCAGCATGATGTGCTTCATCTTCTTGCATTTGTTTTAAAATAAGTGCTGTTTTTTTATCTTCTGCAGGTAGTTTTTCTAAATGTTTTTGTAAGTGAGCACTTACTTGTAATTCTGTTTCTGCTAAGAAGCCTAAGCTAAATCGATCACCGATTAATCCTGCAAATGCACCTATTGTAAATGAACCGATATACCAGATTGGATTTAATAAGCTAGGTGTGCTGTTTAATTCAACTAAACGCTCTTCACACCATGCAAGGTGATCAATTTCTTCTTCTGCTGCACTTATCATTTGTGCTTTTACATCAGTTAAACGTGCTGTTAATGCTTGCCCTTGATACAAAGCTTGCGCACAAACCTCACCGGCATGGTTCACTCTCATTAGACCTGCAACATGTTTTTTCTGATTCTTTGTTAATGTTTCTGTAAAATTCTTATTTTCAGTTGGAGATGATCGCTGACTAATCCGTTTTTGTGGCGGTAAAAGCGTACGTAGAGCCACGTCAACTTCATGAATCATTTGATCAAGGAGACTAAATTTTCTCATATGGAGCTCACTTACATTAGCTAAACTGAACTATTTTAAATTTATAAATCTAAGTTTAACATTAAAATACCCTTATTTAGATAATAAGGAATTATGACTTTTAATTCTAACTGTCAAATACTTTTTCAGCAGACAATTCTCTATTTAAAGAAAATATCAAACAACGCAATTATTAACCCAGTAATTTTTGTATACTTATTAATATTTAATGCCAGGGTACATACTTTTAATTGAGTTTTTATTAAAGGTTAGTTAGAGTGTTTATTCTTTTGGTGAAAAGGACTTAACTATGACGCTTTTACATTTAATTATTTTAATTATTATTGTAGGTGTTGTGCTTTGGGGGATTAATGCATTTATTCCTATGGCACCTATGATAAAAGGCTTATTAAATTTCTTAGTTTTTATTTTATTACTTATTTATATTTTGCAATTCTTCCATCTTATTCCAACTATAATACCCTTCCCAAATTTCCCTAGGGCGGGATAGGTATTGATTACTGCCAAATAGCAACTATTTGGCAGTAAGAACTATTTACGGCCCAGGAGAGTCATTCATATTATTGCTTGGTGGAATAACAGGGCCTGCTGGTGCATCTTCATCTACCATACTATCATCTACGGTTTTTTCATCTTTATTTTCAGCTTTTTTTGCAGTTTCTGGAGATTTACTGCCGACCTTTGGCATTGTTTGTGTAGTAGTGTCCTTCTCAGTAGGACTCGCTGTAGGTGGCTGTAAGTCAGCATGAACTAATAAAGGTATAGCAAAGGTAGCTCCCAATATTGAGAGTAATTTTTTTTTCATACTATCTCCTTGTAATTTAATTTTAAAAATATTTAATAGCGCCAAATGAATTTTAGCGCTATCTTTTATTAGTGTTGATTTGGGTGAGATAAATAACTTCCATAATAATTGGTCATTGTTTTTTTCCAAGCTTTAGTAGACATATCTGGCCAATTTTCTTTATCAAAACCAGGTGACGCTTGTAAAACCTTTTTATCAATAGATACAATAAAGCATTCTCGCTTTAAATCATAAGAAAATAAGCCCCAAGGAAGAGCAAATAATTTTTTGCCTACACTTAAAAAGCCTCCATAAGATAATACTACATAAGCGACTTGTCCTTGTAGTTTATCAATCATAAGTGTTTCAATTGCACCTAAATTTTTGCCTCGCAAATCTTTAACGTCAGCACCAATAACATTGTCTGTATTAACTATTTGCATGTTCATAACTAACCTCCACTTATTATATTAATAACATATGTAGGTTTTATCCTTTTAATGGAAAGTTATTTAATAATTATATAATCTTCTATTTCTGAGTACTCAATAAAGTAATAGTTATATCTTTTATAAATTATTTTCTTGCAGTGAAAAGGCTTTACAAAAAGACTTAGCATGATTTATGCCTATTTTTATTTAATGATGGTAATGATAAGTCATAAGTAATTCTTCAAAAGCAAAATACATACATAGCTTCCCATTTAACTACCCATGTGTTTATTGCGTTCTACTCTTTAATTAATATCTTAATAATAAGGATAAGGTGAGTAATGTTTCCAATGTTTATATGGCCCATATTTGCCTTTATAGTACCAATTATTATATTTGTAGCCTTTATGCCAGCCATGATAACCATTCTTCCACCAAATCTTTTTGCCATGATAGTTATGGTATTTCCAGGAATTATTATATTTCCAATAATTATGCCCATAATGGCCAGCTAACATCATCTTATTACCTACGGAAAGCGCTTGATTAGAACTAGAGAAAACAACAGGTGTTATAATAAATGATCCCGAAAGAACAGCAATTTTTACTATCTTTGTTATCTTCATATCCGACTCCTTAAATAATTGTTAAGTCTTCAATGAGCTAATAAAAATAAGCAGTCATTATCTAGCATTATAGGTAGGTAAACCCCTAAGTTCAAATATTATACAAAAAATTTTTACCAAAGGACTTATTTAATAAGCTAAGAAAAAAAGCTAAAGAAACAAGATTATAAATAATATCTAGTTAGCCTTAAGTTAGAAAAAAGAGAAAATATAATGACTACCATTAATAAATTATTTTTTATCATTTAACTTCTTAATAATTTGCTGACAAAAAAAAGGTAAATCAACTGGGGTTCTTGAAGTAATTAGATTATTATCTACTACCACTTGCTCATCAAGAAATTGTGCACCTGCATTAATCAAGTCATCCTGAATAGATTTAACGCCAGTTACTTTTTTACCATTTAAAATTTTAGCAGAGATTAACACCCAACCAGCATGACAAATAGCTGCAATAATTCTACCTTGTTCATAGGTATTTTTCACTAAACGTATCATTGCTGATTGTATACGCATTTTATCAGGGGCATAACCGCCAGGAATAATGATGGCATCAAAATACATACTGCTTGCCTCTTCTGCCGTAACATCAGCTTTAGCTTCATAACCTAGTTTACTGGTATAACTTTTGATTTCTTTCCCTATAATTAAAGGTTCTATTCCTTCCTCTTGTAGGCGTAGGTAGGGATACCAAAATTCTAACTCTTGATAGTCATTTTCAATTAAAATGCCAACTTTTTTATTCGTTAGTGCCATGGCCTTACCTCAATTAGTATGATAATCAATTTAAAATCGATAGGACTCACCAATTTCTTCGTTAAAAAACATTTTTAATTCGCTCATTTAATCTAGCTAAACTCTCTCATTAAAAATATTTTTTGTCTTAACCTTGATATTTTTGGTAAGTTCTATTGAGAGTTGTTAAGCCTTTGCTAATCATAGTACAAAATTAACATTCGTCTTGTGATCAAGCAACGTTTATTGCCAAGCTAATTATTATATAAACTTAATTATAAATCATTATACAGATTTAACTGTGAAATTTATAAATTAATTAACTAATCAAAAATTATTGTTATGATGTAAGTTTAATTTTATAAGTGTTGCTGTGTTTAAATTTCCACAGATAAAAATTGCCGATGGTACAATTGAGTCCTTAAAGTGGTTAGCTTTGCTGTTTATGACTGTTGATCATGTTAACCGTATTTTTTTTAATTCAAGCTATTATTCTGCCTATAGTATTGGACGATTAGCGATGCCTTTATTTGCCTTTGTTTTTGCTTATAATCTGGCTAGGCCTGCAAATCTTACCAGTAAAATTTATTTAAAGATGAGTAAAAGGCTCTTATTATTCGGGCTTTTAGCAACGCCAGGGTACATTACGATGTTACATTTAAAAAGTATTCTGCCGTTAAACATCATGTTTACTCTTTGGGTCGCTGTAACGACTATTTTTATTTATTTGCAGAAAGGAGGGCAACCTCTGGCTTTTTGTATATTTTTTCTAGGAAGCTTATTGGTTGAGTTTAGCTGGCCTGGAGTAGCTTTAAGTGTTTCATTTTGGCTGTATTTGCGTAAACCTTCAGGATTATTTGCTGCCTTTATTTTAATTTCATATTTTTTATTAAACCCAGTTAATAATAACAACTGGGCTATGGCAACAATCCCTATTATTTTTTTAGCAACTTTAATAGATATTCACTTTCCACGGTTAAGATATCTATTTTGGATTTATTATCCTTTGCATTTAACAGTATTAGTACTAATTAAAATGTTGATACAGCATTAATAATTATTTGATTAATAATTATTCAATTTCCTTACTTGCCTTAAATGCTTGCCAATCTTCATCATGTTTAAAAATGTAGCGGCATGCATGTTCAATAAAGAAGTCTCTATAGCGGATACCAGCACGTTCACAGTATTCTGTTATTTCGTCATAAACTGCTTTACTTATTCTAATACGAAATTGGGTCTTCTTTTCAGCAGCAGGTTCCTGCGAAATAAGCATCTTATTCCTCACTTTAACACGTAAAACAAGCAAATAATTATAATCAATCACTGATTTAATTCAATTAACTAATGAGAAGTTGTTAATATGAAATAGTCATGATAAGGTCTGACAGTTGACTTAACTAAGGAGAACCCATGAAAAATTGCTTCAAGATAGCGGTTATAGCAACGTTACTGATGTCGTTGTTTGGGTGCCAAAATAATATGCTGTCTAGCAATAATGTACCTTTTATGAATTCTGATGGTGCAATCATTGATTCAGTGCGCGCTACTTTTGCTAACAATAATCAACTTGCAGGAATACCTATTGAGGTACAATCCAATAACGGTATTGTCGAACTAAGTGGATATGTTAAAACTATTCGACAAAGTGATACTGCTCTTGAATTAGCGACTAAGGTGCCTGGTGTAAAAGGTGTACAAAATAATTTAATTGTTAGAAAGTAGAACTAATTTCTTATATCAAATACTTTTTTAGTCCAAGGTGTTTTTTACTTAAGCCCTATGTTTTAAAACTTAGGGCTTTAAGTTTAAAATTTAACGTGCAAATTCTTGCTTACTAAAGGCCACTCTATCAAGAATAGTTTCTTTATTAGCTGCACGTGCCTCGATTAATTTATATCGTTTAACAGCGCCTTCTCGATTAGCAATTTGTATATTTAGCCCTGGCCTTGCGTTTAATTCAAGCATTAAAGGGCCATGATCTCTATCAAGAACAATATCTACTCCTAAATACCCTAAACCAGTTAGCTCATAACAACTTGCAGCAATTTCAAGAATCTTATCCCAATGTGGAACTTCAATATCTACAATTGGATTTAAGGTATCAGGATGATAATCAATTGCGTCATTATGAAAAACCCCACCTAAGGTCTTTCCGGTCGCAAGATTAATACCTGCACCAATGGCACCTTGATGTAGATTGGCTTTTCCGCCTGACAAGCGTGTTGGTAAACGAACCATAGCCATAGCTGGGTAGCCTAATAAAGTAATAACACGGATATCAGGTACACCCTCATAACTTATTTCTTTAAAAACTGAATCAACGATAACACGATGTTCTATAATGGCATAATCAGCATGGCCACCAAGGCTATACGCACCTGATAATAAGGATGAAAGGTGATAGCTTAATTCTTGCTCAGTGAGTAATTTACCATTTATTTGTCTATAACGTCCAAAGACTCGCTCTGTGACAACAATAATGCCATCGCCCCCTGCTCCATGAGCAGGTTTTATGACAAAATCTTTATAAGGAGATAAAAGTTGTTTAATTTCTTTTATCTGATGCTCTGTTTCTATAATTTTATAAAGCGGGGGCACAGCAATACCCGCTTTTAAAGCCAAGCGCTTAGTTTGTAATTTATCATCTACTAACGGATAAAGCTTGCGGTGATTATAACGTAATACATAATCACTATTACGTTGGTTAATACTTAAAATGCCTTTGTGTTTCAAACGACGATAAACCTGCCACATTAAGGACCTCCAGCTCCAGCTAGCACTTTAAAGCGGAAGAGTTCAAAGAGCCGATAACCTCTATATTGGCCAACAAATAAAATTAAAGCCAATAAAACTAATAATAATTCTGGAAAGGCAAAAAATAAGTATTGGATTGGCGAGTAACTCATAGCCCAAAAAGCGATAATAGCTGCACATAAGCTACCTAGACCTGATTTAAAGGCTTCACTCGGACCCCGTTCATCCCAGGTTATGCACATTCTTTCAATAGTCATGGTTAAAATAACCATAGGAAATAATGCAACAGAAAGGCCAGATTCAAGGCCTAAGTTTTGACTCATCACGCTGATAAAGATCATTAAAAGAATAACAATCGTTAAGATAGCTGCAAGCCTTGGTACTAAAAGAAGTCTAAGCTGGTCTAAGTAAAAACGAGCTAGTAGACCAAAAGAGACTATAAGGATAAATAACGATATACCCCAAATAACATGTGTTTCTCGAAAGGCAAGTGCGATTAACACAGGCATAAATGTTCCAAATGTTTTTAAGCCAACAAAGTTACGCAATAACAGAATAATAAATGCGCCAATGGGTACAGTAAGTAAAATTTTATAAGTTTCTTGGGCATTAACTGGTAGTTGAAGCAAGGAAAATCGTAGCATTTCCGAATCGGTTTGTAAGCCTCGGGCTTTAGCAATAGTTAAAGCATTTATAGGTGTAGGTGAGATAGTTAAATTAAACGCCACTCGTTTACCGCCAACTACCGTGTATAAAGGTTCAGAACCATATTGCCAGACTAAAAAGTTTTTAGGTAAACCTGCACTACCAGTACGTGGATTAATGTATAACCATTCTTTACCGTTATAAACGGCCATAAAAGACTTAAACTCAGCTTTACTTTGCTGGCTTAAGTAAACTCCTTTTACAGACATTGCATAGATCTTAGCTTGATTTAATATCAATATTGCTGCATTAAGGACATTATCTTCAGAAAAATCACTGCCGATTAAAAGTTTAGCATTGCCTTCTTTTTTATTGAGTTCTTTAATTGTTCCTTGGGCAAAGGTTTGAATATCTGCTGAAGATTGGCGGACTAAGTTAGTAATATTATTGACCGCTGATTTTTGGTTTTCTGCTAAAGATAGCATTTTAATAGCAGGTGGTTTAGGTAATGTTGCTTCATTAGTATCTGTTTCACGAAATATGGCTCGATAATAAAGGGATTGATCACCTGCACCTCGGCGTAATGACCAGACTGTCTGACGATTATAACCAACTAAATTTGTTGTAATGCCGTAATTATGTGAAACAAAATATTCATCCAAAATAGCAAAATAAGGGGGCATATAGGGAATAATAAAATTTGCTTTAACTGGCGTATTTCGCTCGGCTGTGAAACGAAGGTTTGCCTCAACCATCCAGCTATTAACAGTTTCCGTATCAGTAAGGGGTACATCTAAAAATATATGGCGATATAAAAATAATCCTATGCCTAAAATAAACAAGGTTATAATTAAACCGTAGACATGACGTTTATTTGATTTCATTATTATTCAACACTGGTTTAATAGTAAAAGTAGTGCTTGGATCTACCAAACCTGAGAATGCTTTAATAGCATCTCGCCCTAACAAAAGCGGATATAAAAACCGCTTACGGTTAGCTAAATTAACAGGAATAGCACGTTCTCTATCACCGATTCGAATACGTACTAATACCACAGGTCTATTTAAAGGCTCTTTTTTAGATTTTAAATTTTCACCAGCTCTTACTTTAATTTTTACATTCCCTAGGTATTCCGCTAGAAATGGGATATCGCCTTCTTTGGTAGGTATAAGAAAACTTAAATAAATTTTATTATTCTTTTCAACTTGTTGAATATGAATTGCACTCAGTGAAGCTGACTTAGCGCCGGTATCTAGCTTAGCTGACAAGGGAAGGTTTTTATCGACCAGAATGGCTTTTTCAACATAGCCATAAATAATTTTATTTTCTCCAGCCATTGTATGTCCTGAAAATATTATGCAAACTAAAATGAGCAATGTAGATAACTTCATCTCTTCCTCTCTAGTTAACGTAAGTTCAACTTTAACAGATCTCATAGTCTGTTGAACTGGCTTTTTATAATGTTTGTTTAGCGGTAATAAAGCGACTTAGTCTCTTTATATCGAACTCTCGTTAGTTAAATCTATAAATCTTACCAGTTTAGTATGATTATGCCCAGGCTCACATAATTAACTTCTTTGGAAACTCTACTGCAATGGCCAATTTGTAGGCCGCGGCAATACTCGAATCCTTAGGTGCACTCCAGTTTTGTGCGCCGGCGCAGTCTACAACTTGGCTCCTTGCAGCAAATTCCGAAGGAAGTCTATTTAGGGCCACTAACTATGTTCTTTAATTTGCTAAATGCAAAGTAGTAATTCCAATTAACCCGGTAATAAAATAAAAACTTGCCATCTTAAACCGCTGTCCTTTACGTAAAAATAGGCACAGCACTGTTAGTACAATTAATGCAGGATAAGTAAGTTGTAAAATAGGGTTTAGAAAAGCTGCAATACCTTTAAAATCTAATAAAGATATAATAAATGCAAAGCCTGTTGTAATTGATAAAAAGATAAAAAACTTATCCTTACTTACTTTGCAGGCTGTAGCAAGATAACGCGCAAATAAGTTATTTAAAGCAACTGCGGTTGTTAAACAAGAAAAAAACATGGTAATAGCCATAAACAAAGTAGCTTGGCTACCTAACGCTCGCGCAGCAATAGTAGGCAGAATTAACTCAGGCCTGATATTTGAGAGTAAAGCGGCATAGTGGGAGCCTAAATAGACTAAACCTAAATAAATAAGGCCTAATAAAGTAGCTCCTAAAATACTCGGTTTAATTGCAAAACGAATAATTTCTTGATTAGAAGATTCCGGAAATTCTCTTTGTATTTGCTTAAAAATGAGTGATGAGAAGAAAAAAGCAGCAAAAAGATCCATCGTTTGATAGCCAGTTAAAAAGCCAGTACTGAAGGCTCGACTAGCTACAGTTTCATGAAGATTCGCTGGCGCTTTTATTACTGCAATAAAAATTAAAATAATAAGAGTAGATAAAAGTAGGGGGCTCATCCACTTGCCTAATGCTTTAACCATAAAGGTATCATTTAAACAGAGGAAAAAAGTGATAAGACAAAAAGCTAAGCTAAACCATATTAAAGGTATTTGCGGGAAAAGATAACTTACGCTGCCATAAGCAACCGTAATACAGCGAGGTACAACACCAAATGAGCCTAGAAGAGATAAAATAAGAAAAGGCAAGAACGTGCCTGCTAATTTTCCTGCTTCATTAAAAAAATGTAAGTAATTACCATGATAAAGTTTTATTACAAATAAACCTAATAAGGGTAAGAAAATACCTGTCAATAATAAACCTATAAATCCTAACAACCAATGTGAACCAGCTGTGTGGCCAATTTGTAAAGGAAATACTAGATTACCAGAACCAAAAAACATTACAAAAATTGCAAAGCCATAGATTAATGTTAATTTATACTGCTGTTGCATGAAAAAATTTTCCCACTGATTAAAATTAAGGTTTAGCCTAAGGCTCTATTTAAGAGTTTTAATAGATGATTTAAGCTAGAGCAAAGTTTGAATATTAAGCGAACATAAATGGCCTAAACGGCCACATAATTAATTAATCGAAGGTTAAAATTATAAATCACTCTTTTTTTAATCCTTAATAAGATAGCTAGCTGCATAATTTTAAGTGTGCAATTATATATCACAGTAGTTTCTTTATACTCATTTATTGGCCATTTGGCAAGCGATAATTGTATATCTATGCAGTAAGATAAGAAATCTTAAGACAATGATGATATTTTAGAAAAAGCCATCTAAAGATGGCTTAGTTAACGATGTGAGTAAATATAGTTGATAGAAAGTTTACTAGCGAAGCTAAAATATTTCTTATGTAATCATGTTAATTATAAGGATGGTAAGAGCTAGTTGGCTAAATAATAAAAAATTTACTTTTAATTTTGGATAATTATGGTAATATTGTCGATGGACTAGCTATTTTGTTTTTTTTTAAATCAAGCTGAAAAATATATTGCCATTTGTGCGGAAGTTATGTAAAATGCGGCCCATCTTAGCCGTTGCATTAATTCCATGACGACCAAGACCAATTTAGCTGATGATAAAGACTCTTCAAGTGACAATGAAAGTTCTATTTATGCTATCGCGGGTAGGCTAGATGTACAAAGCCGCTTGTTGGCTAGGCAACTGCATGAAGCTGGCCATATTTATCTCCTTTATGGTTTACTTGATGGTTTAAATCTTTCTTACAGTACTCTTAAATGCCTCTTCGACGTTATTTTAACTAATAGTAAAACCTCCTCTTCTGATGCAATGCATGAATGGACATTAACGCCTGCAGGCATATTAGTTGCAGCAACAGAATCCATTACATTAATTGTCTTTTCCATGCTTGCTAATCATTTTAAAGACAGTGACAAGAATCTTTTTAAACGTTATATCTCTGTGATATGGCCTTACCTTCGTGATTCATTAAAAGGGCTAAAAAATAGTTACAAAGGGGTCCGTAGTGCGATTCAGGTTGCTAATTTATTAGGCGGGACGAATTTAAACCTTTTAATTCTTCCGGTAGGTTTAGCAATAAGTGGTCTCACAATTTTAAATCGTATTTGGCTGCGTCATATGATAAATCTGCGCAAAGATATGATGAGAACAAATGCTATATTATTGCAATCTATTGAGAATAATGAAAATTTATCAAGAGAGGATTATCAACGAATAAAAAACTCTATTTTTAAACAAACTCAAGAAATAAAAAATAAACATCAATTTGCTTATGTAGTAGCAGCATATTGTGGTATAGCGGATAGCCTTTATTATTATATAGGCGTACTTACATTGTGCTCATTTAATTGGCCATTACTATTAGCAATGGCTAGCCTTTGTATTACGTATTCTCTAGTTTGTATTGCGACACGAATATATGAGGAGTATGACAATCAGCGTAAACTGAAAATTTCGCAATTAAAAATTGAGCTAACATTATTTATTAAAGAAAATACGCCGATTTTGCAAGCTAATTTTGGAAGATTACAAGAAATCTCTGAACTTATCGCGCTAGGTAATAAATCACAAGAGTTGCTAGACGAGCAAGATAAATTAACTATTAATATAAAAGCAACTTTGTTAGAGCTTAAAAATAAACGTGCTCAGCTTAAATCTTTATCAACGCTATCACCCCTGCAAGCATGTCTAGAAGGAATGAGACATGGTTTAGCTGCGTATGGTGCGCTTTCTAGTATACTGTTTGCTATTGCAACAATCATTGTTTTTACCACGGCGACATTTCCACCAGCGTTAATTATTAGTTGTATTTCTGTAGGCATTCTATTTCTAGCTGGCTTTGTTGCTTATTCAATGTATCAACATTACAAACATAGACAGAAAGAAGGGGTTGTGGTTGATAAACCTTATGAGCAGCTAAATGACATGTTAAAAGATTTAAAACAAATACAACAACGCAATATTAGCCTATTAAGAGAGCCAGAGCAGACTCCAAAAACTAGGAATTTTAAAGAGGAAGTAAAAAAGGTTATTGATGATGGTAAAAAAGTGCCAAATGCGCCTGAATTTGTTTTTCAACAGTGGTTTGAAACGATACGCTCTTTTTTTTCTGGATTAAGTAAAGGTAATAAAGCTGTAGATTATACACTTAATCCATTGCAAGAGTTAGCAAGTGATGGGCATTATCATGATACGCCCGTTATGATAGGTATTTCATTTGCAGCATCAGCATTATATGCTTTCACCATGGCGCTACGTGCTCATGCTCGAAGCTTCGGCCGTCCTCCTATTTCTCAGCCTAAATCCGTAAATAGCAAGCAAACAGCTGCTGTTGAAACAAATCCTAAAGTTGACACCGTGCCAACAAAAGATGACAAACCGTATCATACTCCTCCGATAATTCGTCAAATTAAAGGTGAAGGGGAAGAAGAGCCCTTGCCTTTTGAACAGGAGCTACAACCGCCGCCCTCTAAAGGTCAAGACTCGATAGTGGCTGGGGGGGTGCCTGATAATTCTCAAATTATTCAACATGCCACTCAAACTCCTACCCAGCCGACCCCCCTTTCTCGTTTTACTTCCTTATTTCACCGCACTAATCAAAGCTCAAATGCTCAAACCGAGGGACCTAGATTAACAACAAGCAGCTTCCCAAGTAAAAATGTAGTCGCGACAGAGAAATCAGAGGCATTTAATCAAGATAACATTGTTAGTTCTTCCGAATCTGATATTCGTATAGTTAAAAAACAAAATTTCTCTAAGTCTTTTAGTTTAGGTTTATCTGGCTTTTCATTATTTTCAAGGAAAGAAAATTTCGTCCCACCAACTATAAGTGCTATGACACCAAGTTAGGTAGTTTTTAATAGCTTTTCTTACAAGGATGAAGTCAAGCCTTCTCTGACTGATAAAGTTGGGGATTTAAACTAGGATCATTGTACATTTTTAATTGTCGATAAATTTTAAATGTTCGTGTTTGGCCTTTAAATTCGTTAAGTAATTGTTCTAAACAGAGGTATAACTGATTTTGCTGTTGTAATAAAATATTAAGCTTTTGTTGGCACTGAAAAATATGTTCTTTATTGACCTCTTGACGCAAGGTTTGTTGTTTCATGTGATAAATTTTAAGAGCAAGAATAGAAAGTCTATCAATGATCATACCTGGTGTTTCAGAATGTATAGGGCAGCTGTCTGAGTGAGGGCCTGGTTTTAAGTCATTAAAAAGCCATTCATCAATTGCTTCCATTCGATTATTACGTTGCTGATTGTAATAGTCAATTTCTCGTTTTGCGCGATAAACGAATTCATAACCCATATCATCACGGCGTGCTTTATCTTCAGCATGCCAGAGTTTATAGTTAAAGCCGTGATTTTCTTCAACTAAAGCAAGAAAGTTTTCATGACTATAAGTTACTTCATCACTTTTCCATGCAATAATGCTACTACGATGTAAGTTAACAATTTCTGCAACTAATACATTAAGTTTCATAATGAGTTTATTACTGTAAAAAACTTCAGTGTATCATAATTTTTAAATGTAAAATTGCAGAAATTAAATAAACTTTAATAAACCTCTTTTTAAACGGCCCTAGACGGCTAATCTCTTTAGAAAAAATAGCTTCAAAGCTTGTCCCATGTAAATGGGGGCTGCTCATGTACTTGTTGCACACTGCGCTTTTTCAGTTCTTCTTTCTAAAGACCTAGCCTTGCCTTTGACACTTTGAAAAGAGGTTTAATAAAATCTTTAAAGATGTTAATTACCAATTTCTGCGCAAAAAGTGTAGTATTAATAAAATTAATAAATTTTGTTATAACTTAAGAAGCTAATTGCTAACTTATTGGAAAGTAGTCTTTATTTATAGAGTGGCTTCATTAAGAGACGAAAGGAGATTTTCATGAAAATTTGGTGCACAATGCTGCTATCATTGATTGTAAACACCCTAGTTTATGGCCAAGTTGCATTCCCTACGGGTTGTAATCCAGTTGCTGTAGAAGGTGAAACAGTCACATTAAAAACTAAACAGCCAACGCTTTATTTAATTTACAATAATTCATCTAATGATTTATGGATTACGCATCCTGTTTCAGAACCAAGTGCTAGCGCAGGATGGAGCAGCCGTCTTGAAGCGCAGCACTGGTCAGCGTTAGCTCTAGATAAAAATTCTTTTGAACTAAGCTGTATTGAATCAAGACCGGGTCATGAGCAGCAAATTCCTTGTACTGGTATATTAGCTGTATGCCATTGGCCAAAAGTAAAATTACCAGGGAATGCAACCGGTACATTTTGGGCTGGTGAAAATATGACTTTAGAATCTTTAAGTGCATACTTAGGAGGAAGAGGCTTTCAATTACCAATTGCTCAATAGGTAGTAAATTATAGCTTAATAAACTAAGTAACTTTTTATAATGAATTTAACAATGTGGTGCTTGTGAGTAAAAAGAAAAAAGATCCTCACTATCAACGTGAGAAAGAAAAATATGGTTTACCTATTCCTAGCCGAGAATTAATTATGCAAGTGCTAGAAGAATATGGTCGCCCTATGTCTCGTAATCAATTAATAAATAAACTAGAAATTCATTCAGAAAATGAACAAGAGGCATTAGGTTTTCGCTTAAAGGCGATGCTCCGAGATGGACAAATCATGCAAGATCGTCGTAATAGATTTTGTCTGTTACAGCGTATTAACTTAAAAAAAGGGACAATTCAGGGGCACCCTGATGGTTATGGTTTTTTTATCCCGGATGATGGTAGTGATGATATGCTCTTATCAGCAACTGAGATGCGATCTGTTATGCATGGGGATATGGTCCTCGCTTATCAAAGTGGACAAGATAGACGCGGGCGGCTAGAGGGAAAAATTCATGAAGTTATTGAACATGCTAATGTAACCGTCGTGGGACGTTTTTTCACTGAACAAGGTGTAGGTTTTGTTATTCCTGATAATAAACGCTTAACTCAGGATGTTTCTATTCCCTTAGAGTTTGCTAATAATGCAAAGCAAGGCCAGATTGTTTTAGTTGAAATCATTGCATTTCCTAGTAAACGCAACCAAGCAATTGGAAAAGTAATTCATATTCTTGGTGAGCATATGGCGCCAGGTATGGAAATTGAAGTGGCTATTTTCGCTCATGGTATTCCACATCAATGGCCTGAAGATGTTTTAGGTTTTGTTGCTAAAATTTCTCAGCATGTGACGCCAGAGGAATGTATTGGCCGTACCGATTTAAGGCATCTCCCTTTTGTTACCATTGATGGTGAAGATGCAAAAGATTTTGATGATGCTGTTTACTGTTATAAGAAGCCGAAAGGTGGTTATCAACTTTATGTTGCCATCGCTGATGTAAGTCATTACGTTCCAATTGGTTCACCTTTAGATAAAGAAGCTGCACGTCGTGGCAACTCTGTGTATTTTCCCGGTAAAGTTGTTCCTATGCTTCCAGAGGCATTATCTAATGGGATTTGTTCTTTAAATCCACATGTTGATAGATTATGTATAGTTGCGGAAATGGCAATCAATGGAGAAGGTAAGATTACTCGCTCGAAGTTCTATCGAGCTGTCTTTCATTCTCAAGCACGTTTAACTTATACACAGGTAGCAAGTTGGTTAGAGAAAAATGAGGTTGACTCTGATAAACAAGCCATTTGGGCAAACTTACAAGATTTATATAGCCTTTATAACATACTGCTGCAAGCACGTAAAAAACGCGGGGCAATGGATTTTGATACAACAGAAACGTCAATAGAATTTGATGAAAATAGGAAAATTCAGCGTATCGTACCAATTGTGCGTAATGATGCACATCGTTTAATTGAAGAATGTATGTTAGCTGCTAATGTTGCAACTGCTCGCTTTTTAGAGAAATCCGGAATGCCAGCGTTATATAGAGTACATGCTACGCCTGATGAAGAAAAAATTATAGCATTACGGCAATTTTTAGGTGAATTAGGCCTACGTTTGGGTGGTGGTAAAAAACCGCATCCCAAGGATTTCCAAGCCACGATTGCTTCAATTGGCGATAAGCCTGAGAAGCATCTAATAGAAACCGTTATTTTACGCTCTTTAAGGCAAGCTCAGTATGCTGAAAAAAATGATGGTCATTTTGGGTTAGCCTATCCAGCGTACACTCATTTTACTTCTCCTATTAGGCGTTATCCTGACCTACTTATTCATCGCGCTATTGGTCATTTAATTGATAACCAACCGATTGAAGAGTTTGTTTATACAGAGGAGGATATGAGCCGATTTGGTAAAGTCTGTTCAGGAACGGAAAGACGAGCAGATGAGGCGACTCGAGAAGTGATTGCTTGGTTAAAATGCGAATATATGCAAGATAAACTTGGTCAAATATTTGAGGGGACTATTTCAGCTGTTACTGGCTTTGGAATTTTTGTTGAGTTAGATGAAATTTTTGTTGAAGGACTAGTTCATGTAACTTCTTTAAAAAATGATTACTATGAGTTTGATCCTATTAAGCATCGCTTACGAGGGACGCGCTGTGGCCAAACCTACCAACTTGGCGATAAAATTACAGTACTTGTATCTCGAGTAGACTTAGATGAGCGAAAAATTGATTTTGAATTAGCTGAAGCTGGAGATGCTAATAATGAGTGAGCAAATTATGTATGGCATACATGCTGTAACTGCTCTATTAAAGCAAGAGCAACGGCCTATAAGAAAGTTGCTATTGAATATGGAACGTCGCGATCAACGCCTACAGCAAATACTTGATTTAGCAGCAGCACGCCATATTTCTATTGAGCGCTTAACAGCTCAACAGATGAATCAACGATTTGCAGAATACACTCATCAAGGCATTGTGGCCTATGTGGAGGCGTTACCTACTTTTAGTGAGAGTGATTTGTCCTCCTTGCTTCATAAAAGTAAAAAACCACCCTTATTATTAATTTTAGATGCTATTACTGATCCACATAATTTAGGTGCTTGCTTGCGGACTGCAGATGCAACAGGTGTTGATTTTATTATTTTGCCAAAAGATAAAAGCGCAAGCCTGACACCGGCCGTAAGTAAAGTAGCATGTGGTGCTGCTGAAACAATACCTTTAGTACGGGTCACTAACTTAGTACGTAGCTTAGAATTTTTAAAGCAGGAAGGTGTCTGGATTTATGGCGCGGCTGGTGAAGCTAACAAAACGATTTATACCCTAGATTTTAAATTACCTATTGCCCTTATATTCGGTGCTGAAGGTCAGGGGATGCGCCGTTTGACACGCGAACATTGTGATGAGTTATTTTCCATTCCAATGTTAGGAAATGTAGAAAGCTTGAATGTCTCTGTAGCAGCTGGTGTTTCTTTATATGAAGTAGTTCGTCAACGTACTGTCTAATAATAGACTTCTGCGGAAACTGCCATTGAGAGCCAATTTCATCTGAAAAAGGCCTTCAAAATGCTCATGTACTTCATGTACACTGCGCTTTTTCAGCCCTTTTTCAACTGACTTTGTCTCCTCACTAGACCTCTATTGAGCTTGTTCCTTAGCAATATACTATAATTTCAAGCATAGCTTAATTTTAAGTTAAGTATTTCTAATACTAATAAAAAGGCTAATATGACCCAGCTTGGAAATATAAATATTAATCAAAGGCGATATCACGAATTTGATAAACGTCTTCGAGCCGAAACTAATCTTCTTGAACAATGGTTTATTGAGCAAATTTTTATTGAAAGAGAGCTAGAAGCTGGATCAGAAATTGAATTATTTTTATTAGATAATCAGTATAATCCAGCACCTAATAATTTAAATTTTATAAAAAAAGTAAACCAACCAGCATTAATCCCAGAAGTAGGTGCCTCTCATTTAGAAATTAACTCTTGTCATGTACATTTATATACTGATGGACTAAGTAAGCTACATCAAAATATTTTAAATTTATGGCGCAAATGCTGTAATATTGCGCGCCAAAATCAATATCATTTAGCATTAATAGGCACATTACCAACAGCAACCGAAAAACATCTTGATATAAAATACATGACTAATAAAAAGCGCTATCATCTCATTAATGATAGTATTCAAGATCAATGCGCTGGGCAGCCCATCTTAATTAATCTTGTAGGTGCTGAACAACTTAAATTTCCCTTACATTCTCTGACTGTTAATGGACTAATTTCCGCATTTCAAATACATATTCAAATTGGACTAAGTCAATCCGTTAAATATTACAATATTGCTCAAGCTATTGCAGGCCCAATGCTGACATTAGCGTGCAATAGTCCTTTTATTTTAGGTAAACATATTTGGGCAGATTCTCGTGTTTTTCTTTTTGAGCAAGCGATGACTTTACCCCGTTTCGATAGGGCTTCGGGATTTAAATGCTGTTTTTTTGGTATTGGTTATTTAAAAAATTCTTTCTTTGAGTTATTTGATCAAAATTATCATTTTTTTCCAAGGCTTATACCGGAAATATCTTATCAATCATCTGAAGATCAAATGTTTCACGTAAGACGGCAAAATGGCGTCATTTATCGTTGGAATAGGCCAGTTATTGATTTTAATGATAAAGGTCAACCACACTTAAGAATCGAGCACCGCGGTTTATCGTCTGGGCCTACCATTATAGATATGATAGCCAACGCTGCGTTTTTTTATGGTTTATTAAGTTATTTTTCGTTACAAGCTACTCCGATAGAATATTTATTACCTTTTTATTTGGCAAAGAAAAATTTCTTTGAGGCAGCAAGATATGGCTTTAACGCTGAATTTGTTTGGTTTTTAGGAAAAAAGATTAATGCCGCGCTTTTATTAAAAGAATTAATTCCCTTAGCTCGTCAAGGATTATTAGCACTAGGCATAAATTATGATGATATTGAGCTATATTTAAACATTATAGATGAGCGTATTACAACTAGAATGAATGGAAGCGCTTGGCAATGCCAATTTATAAACAAATACGGTTGCGATTTTCACAATATGCTAGATAGCTATCTGAATAATCAGTATCAAGAATTACCTATAGCACGGTGGACTATCTAATATGGGGACTGTAAGCCAAATCAATACGATCAAATTTTTTTTCCAAAATTTTACGGAAAAAGAATTGATTTTTCTTGTTAATTTTATAAGTAAGGAATCATTTGAACCAGGCGATTTAATTATTTCGCAAGGTAATATTAGTGATTCTCTTTATATTATTGAAAAAGGTAGCGTTGATGTCTATGTTACTTTGCCCGGCGATCTTATAAAGTCTACTTCCGTTTTAACGGCACCACAAATTTTTGGTGAAGAAGCTTTCTTAAGTAATGAACTGATGACTACAACTATCGTTGCTAAAACATCCGTTCATTGCTTTTTGCTTAAACGATCTGTTTTAAATGCGTTACGCCTGACTCATCCAGAAATTTCATTTAAAATTGAGTGCGCTATTATCAGGCAAACTAATGAAAAAATTATAAATAATGGAAAAAAATTAATAAACTTTCTTTTATCATTGCAAGTTAAGCATAATTTACGTTCGAATCATGCAGACTATTTGCTAAATAAAGAAGCGACGTATCAAGATTTAAATATCAAGTCTATAAATAGGCAGCTTTTAGATAAGTTAGCTTTTTTAAACGCACTTACCAAAACGCAGATTGATGAGCTGGTTATAATAATGCGAGCGCGATTATATGAAAAGGGATATTTATTAGATAAACAAAGTTCAGGCAAGATTAGTTTAGTTTTCTCAGGTGCCGTTATGTTTTTTTTAACTAATCAAACTAAGCTAGTTAAATCAATAGGTATTATTGGCATAGGTGAGTTGTTTTTACAGTCGTTATTGGCGCAAAATTCAAAGTCACTTTTTAAATTTGTGACTTGTGAGGAAAGCATCATTTTAGAGCTAGATATTCAACAATATCAGAAATTAAAGCATTTAAATCAAGAGGTATTTTATAAGGTAAGCCAATACATTCATACGGCTTTTGTGCGTTCGCTTTATATGATAAATCGTCAGTTTATAAGAATAGACTGTGAATACATGAATTCCATTTCATGAGGTTAAAATGTGTAGGGTTCTTATGTATTTAGGTAAACAACAGGTGCCCTTATATGATTTATTATATGGGCCTGACAACTCTTTGGCTCATCAGAGCTATGCGCCTAAATTAATGCAACATATTCAAAATTTAGCTGGTTTAGGTTTCTGCGCTTGGTCATCTAGCCCTCCTGAGCCTCTTATTCCTTTCTATTATAAAACAACCTCATTACCTTTTTTTGATAAAAATCTATATCGCTTATCCAAAAAAATTTGGGCTAATTGTTTGTTGGCGCATGTAAGAGGGGTTGAATATAGTATGAGTGAGGTTATTTCAGAGCAAAACATACATCCTTTTAAATTAGAAACTACACAAATCGCGTTTGCTCATAATGGCAGCTTAGCTAATATAGCTGAAATGAAATATGCATTAAGTCAGGAAATGAAACCTTCTATTTTTGCGCAGATAAGAGGAACGACAGATAGTGAATGGCTATATGCTCTATTTCTATCGCAATTAACCGACTATACAATTGAGGTTACTTTAGATGAAGCCTTTAATGCGGTTATTAAAACGTTAGCAATTGTTCGCCATATTAGGAAAAAGTGCGGTATTAAAATTGCATCACCGGTTAATTTATTTTTAACGAATGGTAATTATTTAATTGTCACTCGTTTTGTTTATAACTTTGGCCATAATGAAAATAGTGTCCAAAAAGCCCACTTAGGATATCACAGCTTATGGGCTACTTTTGGAGAGTCTTATGGTAGTAGTGGCGGTATTTATAAAATGTCAGGTAGTAGCAAGCGGCAAAATATTTTATTCGCTTCTGAGCCTTTGACTTCGGATAGAACTACGTGGATTGAGCTACCTGAGTATTCAATTACCAAAGCTTGGTTTGAAAACGATGAAATTGTATTTAGGACTTCTGATTTAACTATCTGAGCGTAGTTATTGTTAGAATGCTTTCCTAATTAACGTAAGTTCGACATGAAAGAGATAAAGACTCTTTTATGTCGCTAAACGAACGTTATCCCGTAAAATGCGAAGCATTTTTAGGGGATCTAGATTATATGATTAAGTTAGATAAGGACAGGGAATAGTTGTTTATAAATAGGATTAAATTATGCCATTAAAAATAACTTTTCTTGGAGCAGGATCAGCATTTACTGTGGGTGATGATAACTTCCAATCTAACGTACTGTTGGAAAGCAATGGCGATTCCTTATTAATTGATGCAGGCGCTGATTTACGTCTTTCACTTTTTGCATTAAATCGCAGTTATCACGATATTCATAATATTTACATTACCCATTTACATAGCGATCATATTGGTGGTTTAGAGTGGCTTGCATTAGCTACCTATTTTGATGACACTTATCCAGGAAAGCCAACTTTGTATGCTGAAGAAAAATTAATGCAAGCACTTTGGCACTCGCTGGCTGGAGGTCTTAGCACCTTAGCTTATCAACAAGCTTCTTTAAATACATATTTTAATGTACAGGCCATCGGTAAGGAGCATGCTTTTACTTGGCAGAAAATTCAATTTAAGTTAATACAAGCTATTCATGTATATAGTAACTATCACTTATTACCTTGTTATGGACTTTTATTTTCTTATGGTACTTCTCGTATATTTTATTCAGCCGATACCCAATATAACCCTTATTTAATTCAACAATTAAATAAAGAGGTAGATTTGTTTTTTCATGATTGTGAGACTCAAGAAATTAAGTCTGGTGTGCATGCACATTATAGTGAATTAAGACAATTACCAACAGAAATTAAGCGTAAAATGTGGCTTTATCACTATAATAATGTGCAAGCTTTACCTGATGCTAAAGCGGACGGTTTTCTGGGCTTTGTAACTAGAGGTCAAAGTTTTAATTTTAAATAAATTTCTTGCAAGAACATTAATGATTTCTATCAGTAACTATTATGAGATATTTAAAAAGAATAATATAGTGCTACCAAATTTTACCTTATAACGCTCACTCTAAAGTACGTAAGTAGCACTATATAAACTAATTAAATTTCCAGAAATTGATGCAACGTTTTCGTCAAGCGTTTCACGAGTTCATCTATCTCTTCTTCACTAATGATAAGAGGTGGCAATAAACGAATAACATTATCAGCGGTAACATTAAAAATAACACCATGTTCAAGCCCAATCTTTCTTGCTTCTGCCGCAGGCCGGTCAAGTTCGATGCCAAGCATTAAACCTCGACCACGAATTGCACATAAGCTTGAGCCTAACTCTTGCATTAATTTTTCTTTAATTAAGTTACCATTGTGCTTTGCTCTTTCACATAAATTATCACGCTCAATAACGTTTAAAACGGTAAGAGCAGTAGCACAGGCTAATGGATTACCACCAAAGGTAGATCCATGATTTCCGGGTTTAAAAAGATTGCAAGCTCTATCACGCATTAAACAGGCGCCAATAGGTACGCCATTGCCTAAACCTTTAGCGGTTGTTAATATATCAGGGTGAATATTATTATGCATGTAGGCAAATAACTTTCCTGTACGGCCATTACCTGTTTGTATTTCATCTAAAATAAGAAGCCATTCATGTTGATCACATAGTTCTCTTACAGCACGTAAATAAGAATCATCCGCTACATAAATACCGCCCTCACCTTGAATGGGTTCAATCATGATAGCAACAATATCATCTCGATTTTGCGCAATGATTTTTAATGCTTCAATATCATTAAAGGGCGCTCTAATAAAGCCTGGTACTAAGGGCTCAAAGCCTGCTTGAACTTTACGACTGCCAGAGGCAGTTAACGTTGCCATTGTTCGCCCATGAAAAGCTCTATCCATAACAATAATAGATGGGGTTTCTATCCCCTTCATATGTCCATAAAGTCGGGTAAGTTTAATGGCTGCTTCATTGGCTTCAGCGCCGGAATTAGCAAAGAAAGCTTGCTCCATTCCAGTGAGTGAAGTTAATTTTTCAGCTAGCTGTTGTTGTTCTTTGATTTGAAAAAGATTTGAAGTATGAAGTAGTTTAGCTGCCTGCTGTTGAATTGTACTAGTAACATCAGGATGCGCATGTCCTAAACCACATACTGCAATACCGCTTAAACCATCTAAATAGGCTTTTCCTTGCTCGTCATAAAGCCAGACACCTTCACCATGCGTGAAAGTTATAGGAAGCGGGCTATAGCTCGTAATTAATGTCATTACAACTCCTTATATACAAAAAGCCACCATTAATATTTATCTTTAAATAGATTTAAACGGTATACCTATATTTTAATAAGATTATACTTGATTATTTGATACAAAATCCCAATTCACAAGAGACCAGAAAGCTTTTACGTAATCAGGTCTTGCATTACGATAATCAATATAATAAGCATGTTCCCAGACATCGCAAGTAAGTAATGCTTTTTGGCCTTTAGTCATAGGGGTGTCTGCATTACTTGTACTAATAATTTGTAGCGCACCGTTTTTATCTTGAACTAGCCAAGCCCACCCAGAGCCAAAAGTGGTAATAGCTGTTTGGGTAAATTTCTCTTTAAACTCATCAAAGGATCCAAATGTTTTAATAATAGCATTTGCAAGCTCCCCTTGTGGCTCACCACCACCATTTGGACTTAAACAGTTCCAGTAAAAGGTATGATTCCAGACTTGGGCTGCATTATTAAATATGCCACCTTGCGAATTTTTAATGATGTCTTCTAAGCTTGAGTTTTCAAATTCAGTATTTGTGATTAACTTATTCAAATTTGTCACGTAGGTATTGTGATGCTTACCATAGTGATATTCTAGTGTTTCTTTAGATATATGAGGTGCAAGAGCATCCATTGCATAAGGCAGAGGAGGAAGAGTAAAAGCCATAAAGAATCTCCAGTCAAAGTTAAAGTGTTAAGTTTAGCAGGATGTTTAACATATTCAATGTAGATAAAGTTATAACATTTCGCTAAAAATGCTATTGCAACGGCCAATTTGGCGGCTCAGCTGTGCTCAAATCCTCATGTACATTTATGTATACTTAAACTTTGCGCACCGGCGCAACCTACAACTTAATCCCTCGTATTGAATTTTGTAAGCAATCTAATGAAGGAAGTGATAGTAAAAAATAACTTAATTTATTCTATACTAAGAAAGTGGTATTGAATCTTCATTTCGTAAATTTCTAGTATGTAGCTTAGCTTCGTAGGCAATCTTTAGTTGCGAATTGTTCGTATTTTCGCCATAATTAGACTCATTTAATCGTAGAGGTAACTTCAGTGGATACAACGGAAACACTTAATAAAATTAAACAGCAAATTGCTGAGAATGCAGTTTTACTTTACATGAAAGGTACGCCAAAACTACCCCAATGCGGTTTTTCTGCCCGTGCTGTACAATGTATTGATGCTTGTGGTGTTGATTTTGCTTATGTTGATATATTAGCTAATCCCGATATTCGGCAAACCCTACCTCAATACGCCGATTGGCCTACTTTTCCTCAGCTGTATGTTAAAGGTAAATTAATTGGCGGATCTGATATCATTACTGAACTTTATCAACAAGGCGAATTAGAATTAATATTACGTGAAGCTGTTGCTCTCTAATTAATTTATTTATTTAAATAGATTAAATTCATCGTTTTATAAGTTATAGCTATAAATTGTTTTAAGTTGTAAAGTGCATTTGCACTTAACTCAGGAGATTAAGATGAGCGTTTTAGTTGGCAGAAAGGCCCCTGATTTTACTGTACCTGCTGTACTAGCCAGCGGCGAAATAACTGATAAGTTTAATCTACATACTGCTTTACTCAATAAATATGGTTTAATTTTCTTTTATCCTCTTGACTTCACTTTTGTATGTCCATCTGAATTAATTGCCTTAGACCGGCGTATGGATGAATTTAAGAGTCGTAATGTGGAAGTGGTCGCAGTATCTATTGATTCGCAATTTACACATAATGCCTATCGTAATACGGCTTTAAAGGATGGCGGTATAGGCCCTGTGAACTTTACTTTAGCTGCTGATATTACTCATAATATTTGTCAATCTTATGGGGTTGAACATCCAATTGCAGGTGTTGCATTTCGTGGTGCTTTCGTTATCGATAATAAAGGTATTGTTCGTTCACAAGTTGTTAATGATTTACCGATTGGTCGTAACATAGACGAGTTAATTCGAATTATTGATGCGGTGCAATTTTTTGAAGAAAATGGTGAAGTTTGTCCTGCTGGTTGGGAAAAAGGCAAAGCAGGTATGAAAGCTTCTCCTAAGGGCGTAGCTGAATATTTAACTACTTACTCTGAAGAACTATAAAATAAAAACGACTTGGATTCCTAAGCAATAAATACCATGTTTTGAGCATGGTATTTATAAAATGTGATTTTAAATCATTCCCGAAAATTTTTCTCCCATGCATTTAACATGGTACAGAAAAGATCAGCAGTTTTCTCGGCATCATAAATGGCAGAATGAGCTTCACTTTTATCAAATGGAATCCCTGCAGCTTCTACCGCTTTAGCTAATACTGTCTGACCATACATAAAGCCCGCCAAAGTTGCTGTATCAAAACATGTAAAAGCATGAAAGGGCGATTTTATATTAGTTCTTTTAATTGCTTCCTTTAAAAAAAGGAGATCAAACCAAGCGTTATGTCCAACCAAAACAGCTCTTTGGCATTGATTTATCTTTAACGCCTCTTCAATAGGTGCAAATAAATTTTTTAAAGCTTCTGCTTCACTAATAGCAAATCGCAAAGGTTGAAAAGGATCAACCTGAATAAAGGCTAAGGATTTTTCATCTAACTCTGAGCCTTCAAAAGGAATAATATGCTCGAAATAAGTAGCTTCTCGATTAAACAATCCTTGCGCATTTTTGTTGATTAAAACAATACATATTTCAAGCAGTGCATTTTTAGATGGATCAATGCCAGCAGTTTCTATATCTACTACTACGGGTAGGAACCCGCGGAAACGATGTTTTAAAGTTGGTTTAACTTTACCTTCACTCCCTTTCATCTAAGATACTCCAAGGTATAGTACTGCCAGCAGCGATAGGAATAACTAACTGGTCGCCTAGAGGCAAGGTGTTTGGCACTTCTTGGGATTGTTTAACAAGGGTAATTTTTTGCTCATTAACGGGATAATCATAAAAACTGGCGCCAAATAGACTCATAAAAGCATTAAGCTTATCAAGCTTATCTAATTTTTCAAAAATTTGTGTATAAAGTGCTACAGCATAAGGAGCTGAATAAATACCTGCACATCCACAGGCAGTTTCTTTAGATTGCTGGCTATGAGGAGCACTATCAGTACCTGCAAAAAATTTTGGATTGCCACTGACTGCTGCTTGCTGTAGAGCTTTTTGATCGTTCTCATGTTTTAAAATAGGTAAACAATAATAATGTGGCTTAATACCGCCAGCTAATAATTGATTTCGATTATAAAGAAGGTGATGTGGCGTTATCGTTGCTGCCACATTATTCGGCGCAGTATTTATAAAGTCAGCAGCTTCTCGGGTAGATATATGCTCTAGAACGACCCGTAATTTAGGAAAATTCGCAATAAGGGGCTGTAACTGTTCTGTTATAAAATTAGCTTCTCGTTCAAAAATATCACCATGCACTATTTCACCGTGAATCTGCAAAACTAAGTCCTGCTGTTGCATAAGATCAAGGAGAGGGTAAAGATTTTTTAAGGAACGTGCACCAGCCTCTGAATTTGTTGTAGCGCCTGCAGGATAAAGCTTTGCTCCAATAATAAAAGGATAGTTCTTGCTTTCAATAAGATCTTCAGGTTTTACTTCCTCATTAAGGTAAAAAGTCATTATAGGTGTGAAACTATATTTTTCTGGGACGTTTAATAAAATTCGTTCTCGATAAGCTAATAGGCTGCTGAGTGATGTTAATGCAGGTTTCAAATTAGGCATCACGAGTGCACGCTCAAAATACTTAGCAGTCGCTGCGACTGTATCTTTTAAAGCTAATCCATCTCTTAAATGAAGATGCCAGTCATCAGGACGATTAATAATTAATTGCAACATAAAACTTATTACCTAAATTAAAAGGGTTATTAATTTTTTTATTATAGGAATTACGGAAAACACCAATCTCTTGGTTAAAAAACAGGTTTAATTCGGTTATTTAATCTATCTAAAATCCCTCATTAAAAATATTTTTTACCTTAACTTTAGTATTTTTCTTAAGTCCTATGTATAAGAAATAAACCTTGCCAAAAAAAAATTTTCATTAATTTAAAAATTTCTGTTTACTAATTTAAATTAATCTTTTATAAATGCTTATAGCATGAAGAAAAGATAATACCAAATTTTCAACAACTTGTGTTTTTTATTTAAATTAAAAAGTATTATTTTTAGAATTCAAAAGATGAGATTGTACATTAAATGGCTTGCTTTTAGTTAGATATAAATTTTATAGATGGCGGGCAATTAATAACTATGCGCATAAAAGAGACATATATTGGCTTGTAATATCTAATTAAGTAAAATTATGATGAAATTCAAGCGAAATAGTGTTGACTTTGCGAAAGTGGCGTTTGATAATTTGCCCATGTACGTTCTCGGTTAGAGCGATGATTGCGTACTGCGGTCAACACCATGTTTGGTTTGGCAATAAAAACCGGAAATTAATAATAAAAAAGTGGAGATGAAGCATGTTAAATCTAAAAAAAACAGCAGTAGCTGTCCTTGCTTTAGGTAGCAGTGCAGTATTTGCTGGAACAATGGGGCCTGTGTGCACCCCCGGTAGCGTTACTGTTCCTTGCGAAAGAATGGCTTGGGATTTTGGTGTGCAAGCATTGTACCTCCAACCTGTTGTTGATCATTATGCAGGTTACTATTTAGACCCAATTGGTGGCCGTCACTATAATGAAGTTGAACCAGATTGGGATTGGGGCTTTAAATTAGAAGCTTCTTATCACTTCGGAACTGGTAATGACCTTAACGTGAATTGGTACCACTTCAAGAGCGATGATAACCGTTCAAGCTACTTAGTTTACAGTCCAGAAATTATTGGTACTCCTAGTACTTTACCTGTTCCTGCTGGAAACTATCCTGTTGGCGTGGTTGCTGAACCTTCATGGGATGCTGTTAACGTTGAATTAGGTCAACACGTAGATTTTGGTGAGTTTAAAGACATTCGTTTCCATGGCGGTGTTCAATTCACCCGTATTAAGCATGAAATGGGTATTGCTGCATTCGCAACTTCAGTTAGTCCTTTCCCAGCTGCAGCTGCTGCGGGTTATACTAAATTTGATGGTTTCGGTCCTCGAATTGGTGCGGACATGATGTTCAACCTAGGTAACGGTTTACAAATTTATGGTAAAGGCGCTAGTGCTCTCTTAATTGGTGAGTCTAAGTTCCGTGACGCTGTTACTACTTTAGGTACATTCTCTGGTGCTGGTTATGGTGAAAGAGATGCATTAGTTCCTGAATTAGAAGCTAAATTAGGAGTTGCATATACTTACGCAATGCCACAAGGTGATGTGACTTTAGACGTAGGTTATATGTGGATCAACTACTTTAATGCTCAACATACAGCTCTTACAACTAATGACTTTGCTCTCCATGGTCCATTCGCTGGTTTGAAATGGGTTGGCAACGTCTAATCTAACTTAAAAGCTTTTTAACCCATCACTTGCTGATGGGTTTTTTTTTACCAAGGGAGTAAAAATGGTGAAGAAATTATCTTTAATGATACTGGGCTTATCGGTAAGTGGAATTGCCGCCGCTGGTATGTATTCTACTCCGCCTGTTCCTACTTGTGTTCCAGGTGATGTCACGGTGCCTTGTGAAGCTAGTTTATGGAATTTTGGAGTACAAGCTTTATATTTACAGACTGAGTATAATGGATCTCGAGCGTACTTACCTGCTCCAGGCGGTTTAAAAGCTGTTGAGCCGAATGGAGGTTGGGGTTATCGTGTAGAAGGTTCCTATCATTTTAGTACTGGCAATGATATTACCATGAACTGGTTACATTATGATGTTGATGATGATAATTTAGGTACGTTTAATGGTCAATATGTGCAAGTGCTATCTAGTGGCTCAGCTGCCGTATTGCCAGCTACTTTTAGAGGCTTTGTTTCTAATAAGTTAGAACAAGTTAATTTAGTTTTGGGTCAGCATGTTGATTTCGGATTATTTAAGAAAATTCGTTTTTATGCAGGCGCTCAGTACTCAGATATTCAAGCTGACGCAGAATGCTTTTATAATATTAGTCCCATTTTTGCTGCTGCAATTGGCGGTGTAAGAGGGCCTGTTAATTCAGATTTTAATGGTTTTGGACCAACCATCGGTGTTGATTACGCATATGTATTACCTTATGGATTTAGCCTTACTGCAAATGCATCTGGTTCTATTTTATATGGGTCAGCTCGATTTGAAGCGATGAATATTTATAATAATGGTTTAATTGTGAGCTCTCAATATGCAAGTCGTAAACAAATCGTACCAAGCCTCGAAGCTAAAGTTGGCGCGGCATATACGTACCCAGTTGCTCAAGGCTTATTGAAGATTGAAGGCGGTTATGAAGCTCTGAATTATTTCAACGCGTTACAAGGCCCTTCATTAGTAGCACCAACATTGCTTACCAATAGTGACTTTGGATTGCATGGCCCTTATTTAGGGGTTAAATGGCTAGGTGTTGCATAATTTTTATATAATTTAATATTATAATGGTTGAGTGCAACTTTAATAAATTTAAAGCTTAGGTCACTCAATCAATTTTATAGCAACAGTAAGAGAAGCCTATTAAATAGTTAAATTGAAACATCTTACTCGAAAATAATGTTTTATTTTAAAGCTCTAAAATAAATAACTCTGCGGTGCTTTTTTAAAAATTATTTTCATTCAGCCTATAACTAAATCAACCTTTACTAAGTTATGGTTAAGTTACTTACCTATCTATTCCTCTAAATTTATTTTAAAAAAATTATATTAAGAGGGCCAGTAAATTAAATTCTAAAATAACCGACTAAAACTCGCACAATTGGCATTATCAGGTATATAATCTAGCAGCGTTTTTGTTAAAAATTTGTTTAGTTAAACAAGATATGTATAAGTCATATTTTTAGAAAGCAATCAATTGGCAAGCGCAATGACCAAGAAGTAAAAAAATAAGTCAGGAGTATAGCGCGTGAAACCTAAAGCAATTATTTTGGCCTTAGCCACTATTCCCTTATCTACAACACTTATTGCTGCCGACTCGGATCATCTGCAAGCAAAAATTAAACAGCTACAAGAACAGACAAAAACTTTACAGACTCAGTTAAAGGATTTAAAAAAACAACTAGTAAATAAGTCTGCTAATGCAAAGAGTAATGTCCCTAAACAGGGAAAAAAATCAATATCTTCTAAAAATGCACAAGATTTATCTGCACCAATTAATAAGGCAACATCTCCTACACCGGAAGCGCAAACTAAGGGTAAAGGAAGTAAAATAGTTAATTTTCAAGAAAGCCATCTTATCGTTCATACTCTTGAGTCACATCCAGAGTCAATTAGTTTTTATCCAACCGCGTTAATAGCAGATAATCGAGTTATTACCTACATTGCAGGAACACCGGTTGTGGCATCTCCTTATTTAGGAGATAGGCCTGCTTTTGATGGTTCAGATTATATTGTTAATATTTCTAGTATTAACCGTGATATACGATTAATGCAACAACGCCGCCGTTTATTTCGTGCTTATCAGCAAATAGGTTACCCTATTCCAAATATTCCGATTATTGCTGTCAGCGGTAAATCAGAACCAGTTGCTACTCTAAATAGAACAGAAAGTGGTAATTCTCAAGGTGATTTTAACCTAGGCTCAAGTGAGTTGGACGTTGCTGCCATTTTAAATAAAGATGTAGAAGCGTATATATCGATTGCTTATGATGAATCCCCACCTGCGATAGGCGGGCCAAGAATTACAAATTCTGCATTTAGCTTAAACTTAGGATTTGTTAATATTGGTGATTTAGATAAGTCACCTTTTTACTTTACTGCCGGACAACTCTATGCGCCCTTTGGAAAATATGCGAGTTCCATGATTAGTGCACCACTTACAATGAGTTTGGCGCGCACTAAAACTAGACCCTTTATTTTAGGCTATAAATCACAAACTGATCCAGGGCCTTATGCCGCAGCATATGGTTTTGTAACAGATACAACGCGAGGTCATGACGGAGTAGGTGGTGTTAACTTGGGTTATATCTTTGGTGAAGGTGATTTTCTTGGTGAGCTTGGCGCTGGGTTAATTGGCTCTCTTAATGATTCGCAAGGAATGCAAATTAATGGTTCGCCTCCACTTACTACGTTTGGTGGCTTTGGATCGCCTACGAATGGCTCTGAATATGTTAAAAAGGTTAATGGTTTAAATTTACATGGCAATGTTAGTTTTGATCGCTATAGTTTAACTGCTGAATGGGTAGGAGCTAGTAAGTCATTTAGAGCACAAGATTTAAGCTATAATGGGCGAGGGGCTAAACCTCAAGCATTTCAACTCGAAGCTGGTATGACTTTCAGAGCATTTGATAAACCAGCCTCAGTAGCAATTGGTTATCAAAGATCAAAAGAGGCTTTGGCGCTAAACTTACCTAAGCAACGCATCAGTGGTGTATTTAATATATCAATTTGGAAGGATACTGTTGAAAGTATTGAGTATCGTCATGATATAGATTATGGTGCCAATAGTTATGCGAATGGCGCTGCACCTCCAGGTATTATTAATGCTAATACTTTGGGTACTGGTCGAGCTTCTGATGCCGTAGTAGCTCAGATAGGGGTATATTTCTAGTTTGTATAAGAAGATTTAAGCTTATTGTAACCGCTTAAATATAGTAAACATTATAAAAAGATGGCTACATTAGCTTAAGTCTACTACCGTCAGCGCTAGGTCTATTGAAATACCAAGTTTAGTTGATGGTTTTAGGTTAATTATGTGGATGGAGTAGATATGACAATTAAATCTGATCGCTGGATAGAAAAAATGGCTCGCGAACATGGAATGATTTCTCCATTTCAATCAGGTCAAGTACGTGAAAATGATCAAGGGCGCATTATTTCTTACGGTGTATCAAGTTATGGATATGATGTACGCTGTGCCGATGAATTTAAAATATTTACTAATATTAATTCTGCTATTGTTGATCCTAAAGCTTTCGATGCGAATAGTTTTGTAGATATTCAATCTGATATATGCATCATTCCTCCTAATTCATTCGCTTTAGCTCGAACGGTAGAATACTTCCGTATTCCCCGAAATGTTCTCACAATCTGTTTAGGAAAATCTACCTATGCACGCTGTGGCATTATTGTAAATGTCACACCTCTAGAACCTGAATGGGAGGGGCATGTTACTTTAGAATTTTCTAACACTACACCACTACCTGCAAAGATCTATGCCTATGAGGGTGTAGCGCAGATGTTATTTCTAGAGTCGGACGAGGTTTGTGCTGTTTCTTATCGAGATAGGGGTGGCAAATATCAAGGTCAGACAGGCGTAACTTTACCTCGTACCTAACGTTAACGTAGGTGATCAGCTCTTAGTGCCGAAGAGCTGTTTTTTAGTATTTAGCACGAAAATAACCCTTAAGGCTAGAGAGTCTATGCAATGTTTAAGTGTTATTTTCTTGTAACCTGCGCTCAAATCCCGCCTTTTTCAAGATAATAAGATACTTTTATCCATTTAAATAGAGCCGCAAATGATGTTTTATCGCTGCAAAACTATTCTTCAGCCTCTAAATCAATTTTATCACGTGAAGCATCAACACGTTCACGTAACTCTTTCCCTGGCTTAAAGTGAGGGCTATATTTGGCTTCAGTAACCACTTTTTCGCCCGTTTTAGGATTATGAGCATTACGCGGAGGACGATAGTGAAGAGAAAAACTACCAAATCCTCGAATTTCAATCCGTTGACCATTTACTAAAGCATCGCTCATTAATTCAAGAATGCGATTAATACTATCTGTGACTTGCTTTTCAGGAAGATGTGTCATTTTGGAAGCAAGGCTTGCTATGAGTTCAGATTTAATCATACCCACCTCGGTTAGCCGCGTTTTCATATCGCTATCCCTTAAGACACCATAGTAGATAGCAGTTATCAATATCTTTAGTATAGCCTCAGAACAAAATTATTCAATTTATCAATTAACTGTACCAATACTTTGTTTATTATTGCAATATAATTAATATAAGTTAAGCACAAATGAGTTAAAGGCTTTGTATGTCTCTAAACAAATATTATCCTATAAAATGCATAGTATTTGTGCGAAATGCAAAGCGAAATAGACAAATTTGGCTATACCCTAAGTTTAGTATTCTACTTTAAACACCTACATACACATTAATTAATATTAGATAGTTTTTAAATTTAGGGATCTTCATTAGTCTTATATCCGTTGTTGAATATAAGCATTTATGATTCCCCAGCTCACTTTAAGTGGCACAATTCTTACTACAGTAAAACATTTTGAAGTAAGCATCTTACTTGTTGAAATGACTAAAGTCCCTGATTTAACTTGTTCAACATGATTGCTTATTTGTTCCCAAAGTTCAGCAATGAACGTTGTTGCATTAATAAAAATAATAGTTCCATCATCGATAGATGAATTTAAAAAATTTTCGTGTTTTAAAATTATTTTTTTAGCCTTATCTTGATAAATTTCTATTTGTGCTAAGCGTTGTAGTTGTTTTTGAGCGCATTTATGTAGAGGCAAAAATAATTCAATACCATAGCTTTTACAAATATCAAACACCATTGTGCAGGCAATAACAGCCTTACCAGTACCACTACCCAAATCATAAAAGACGGCATTTGATTGAGGTTTACAAAGCGATAATAAGGCGATAAACGATTCGAATTCAATTTCGCCATAAGTATATTCAATAGCATCTTGATGAGCTCGTGCTGCTTTAGAAAGGGCAAAACCATTAATATCTTGGTATAACCTATCAAAAATAGGCTGATGAACATGGAGCTGAAGCGCGCGCTGCCATTTTTTTATCTTTTTAGGGGTTTTATTCTGGTAAAAGAATAGCAGAATAAGACTTATCAATATTACGATGATTAAAGTAATTAACATATTAACTTTTTTGTTGCATGTAGCTAGCTAGGATTTTATCCTTTTCTAGATGGGAAAGATGTGGCCACGCTTTAATTAAAACTTGTCCCGCTTGTCGCTCGCTTAACGCCTGTTGGTGACTTTCCCAAGGCGTCTCATTGCTTACATATAAATTAATTGCAAACGCAATTATAAACGTAGTTGCTAAAGCTAAAGCAATTGAGCGCCATTGGAAAGCTTTTAATAAATTAGCAACTTTACGCATAGTTAAAGTAGCTACTTTTTCAACATGTAAGCAGTTTTCGCTCGAGACACGACGAAAATGATCAATATCATTAGCTGCTAATTTATTATTAATTTGTTCGAGTGCTTGTAAGGTGTGTTCCTCTATTTGCTCAAGTCGTAATATCATGCGATTGTTAGCTTCTTGTTGTTTTAAGTCGGAGTTAGCTAAAATTTTTTGGCTTATTTTCTCTAATAAACCAAGATGTGATTCGCTATCCTTTAATATTTTTTCCAGATTAACTCTTAATTTTTCTATACCTGCCTGAGCTAAGATTTCCTGTAAGCTTTCAAGTTCTTGTTGTAGGTGCTGTAATTGATAATTTATTTTTTTTTTCTGCATCTGGGCCTGGGTTTCTAAATCCTGTTGCCAGGCCATCATCTTAGACTCAGCTATTTCAAAATAGGCAATAAACTCCCCTAAGTGACGTAATAGTTCTTTTAATTTCGTTATATCAGAATCATGAAGTGTTTCCATAATTCTTCTCCTACTTTTGTTTACCGTTAATACCTTAAGGTTATTGTTAATTGTGCCATGCAATTATATTTGTATCATTGTTACATGCAGATTAATAATCTATCTTTAAAGATAAATAATGGCTGGCAATTAACCCCTTTAGTAGAGGAAACGATGCTAAAGCAAACGCTTATTTTTTTAATAACTTTTATCATTGTGGCACTGGTAAGTATGTATTTGCTGCAGCGTCAATTTATTTATTTTCCAGCAAGACTAATGCCAATTCGCCAATTTTTTGCTGCTAATGATATGGCAGAAATCTATTTAAAGACGGAGGATAGATTAAAGCTTCTATCTTGGTATAAACCAGCAGAACCTGGCATGCCGACTATCATTTACTATCATGGTAATGCAGGGCATATCGGTTATCGCATGCCATTTATTCGTTATTTTTTAAATGAAGGGTATGGTGTATTACTTGTTGAGTATCGAGGTTATGGCGGTAATGAAGGCAAAATTAATGAGCGGGGATTATATTTAGATGGGCAGGCAGCAATTAAATTTTTACTAGAACAAGGTATTTTGCTTTCAAAGATAATTTTATATGGGGAATCATTAGGTACAGGTGTTGCTACCAAAATTGGATCACAATATAAAGTTTGCGCAGTAATTTTACAGTCTCCTTATACAAGTTTATCTGCTTTAGCAAAGGTGCACTATCCTTGGCTACCTATTCCTGTACGGGATAAATTTGATTCACTTAAGCGGATTCAGGAAGTTACCTCTCCCATACTCATTTTGCATGGCCTACAAGATAATATTGTACCCTATGCCCAAGGCCTTGAACTCTATAAAAAAGCCAATGAGCCTAAAGAATTTATAGATTTTGAAAAAAGAGGGCATAATGATCTTTGGAATATGCAATTTTTTGGTATTATTAACAAATTTATACACAAACATTGTCTTTTTAGGGCTTCTTAACTATAAATTAAGTGCAAGGCTGATAATTTTACTTAAAAATTATCCTATTTGTTTGTTTTTTAAAAAATATTAAAGATTAGTATTAATATTTTCTTAATCTTGATGAAATAAAATATAGATATAACTTTTATAAATGAGCAGGGTATGGCAACATTTTTTGCAAGCACAAATCAGAAATTACCGGAACGTCAATTATTTGAGGGCATAAGTCATGTTGATAGTGCTCTAGTTGATAGTGCTTTTCGTGCAGTGGCTGCTACTCTTATTGATAACATATTAACAGATCGCAGGATAACAGCTAATAAACCTTTACTAGATAAAATTTTAGAGCGCCACCGTAAGTATTTTAACTTGACAGAAGGTGCAGGTTTATTAACACCGAATGAGCGGTTGTTCCAGCTTATTAATAGACCAGAAAAAATGGCAAAATTTGTAGCGGAATTTGCTTATACTTTAAGACAAATTGCTGTTGATCAATTAATTAAAGATCCTGAGCGCTATATGCTCGTATTTTTAGAGGAAAATGAGGGCCGCTCATTAAAAGAAATACGTGATCCTAATACGTCAAATGGAAATACACTGATTGCTGCGTTAGCGGATGCTCTCGCTATTCCCGTTTTAATTGAACATACCTTACCTAAAAAAGATTTACCAGAATCAATAGAGTATGGCCCTAATGCTATGTCAAGTTTCAATGCGCCCCAGGGCATAAAAATTCATTTACAGGGTGAAGTTTATATTCCGTATCTAAGAAATGCTGCAAACTTTAAATCAATTTACTCTTCTACTCAAGAAATTCATCCCAAAGAAGCTTTGGAAAATGATCCGTCAATAGATACTATTATTGATAAGGTTAATACAAAAAAGCAGAATCTACTAAAGGATTTTAAAGGGCATCAACGACGTTTGGAATATGCTATTCAAGATATGGGTGATATTCATAATAGAAAAGCGATTAAGGATAAGTTAATCGCTATTTATATCAGTCCAAAAAATAAGAAGCAGCTAGCAGAAAATACCAAATATGTAGGTACTGAGCACGGTAATGAGCGTTTTTTTGAAGTTATACAAGGTAAACAAAGTCAGCGCCCTATAATCGCTTCTTTTAATACAACGAATAACCCAAAAGCCGATAATTATAATAATTATGTTATTCAAGAGCTTATTATTGCCTTAGCACGTGAAATGACTATTGGGCAGCTAGATGAGAATTTAGTTTACGAAGCTCTAGAAGCACCATCAAGTGCTCCTAGACAAAGCCTTGGTAGCAGTTAAGTTAAGAAATAGCAAAACCCTCTGCCTCCATCCAAGTATCACTTACAAACTTAGACATATAATTGCGGATTGAGTCAGGTAGCATGACCAAACATTTCTGGCCTTTACTTAAAGTTTTAGCTGCTTGTAAAGCACCCCACATTGCAGCGCCGCTAGAACCTCCAATAAGTAGACCTTCTTCACGAATAAGACGTCTAGCAGTTATAAAAGAATCGGTATCATTAATTTTAATGTATTCATCAATTAACTTATTATCCAATACGTCAGGAAAAAAATCATAACCTATCCCTTCTACATGATAAGGCTTAACTTCCTGACCTCCTCCTAAAATTGAACCTATGGGATCAACTCCAATAATTTTAATATCTGGATTAAATTCTTTTAAACGCTTAGCAATACCTGTAATGGTCCCGCCAGTACCTACACCTGCAACAACCATATGTAAATCAGTACCAAAATCATCAATAATTTCTTGAGCGGTACCATAATAATGGGCATTGGGATTATAAGGATTGGCATACTGATCTAAAATATGTGCATTAGGAATTTCTTGTTGTAATTTTTTGGCAAGCGAAATATGACTATCCGGATCATTCCAAGCAGCTTCACTAGGTGTGCGATAAATCGTTGCCCCTAAGCGTTCTAAAACAAATTGTTTTTCCTGGCTCATCTTTTCAGGCATAGTAATAATCACATTATACCCTAAAACAGCGCCTGCTAGAGCAATTCCTATTCCTGTATTACCTGAGGTTGGCTCAATTAAAGTATCGCCTGGCTTGATGATACCATCACGCTCAGCTTGCTTTACCATTTCATAGCCAATCCGATCTTTAACGGAACCGCCAGGATTAAAAAACTCACACTTTGCATATAGCTCGCAGGCAAGTCCTTCGCTGAGTCGATTAATTTTTATTATTGGCGTCTTACCTATCGTTTCGAGAATATTTTGATAAATCATAATTAGGCCATAAATAATGGAGATAAAAATAGTATAACGGCCAAAAAGATTGCCGCATATTAAAATTAATAACTTTTATGAATTATTTGTTAAATGTGGTTTTTCTTCTTTAACATAGGCGTCAACATCAGGCTTAACTTTTTTTCCATGTTTAGTTACATGCATTTTAGTTAATTCCGCGCCAATAAAAAGGATTTGAGCTGTATAATAAACCCAAATTAGAATAATAATGAGTGAGCCTGCCGGGCCAAAAGCATTGGCAACATGACTTTGTCCTAAATAAATACCTAATAACGTCTTACCAATAGTAAATAAAACAGCTGTCCAAAACGCGCCCCAAATAACATCGCGCAGCGTTAATTCTACATCGGGTAGAATTTTAAAAATCATAGCAAATAAAAGAGTAATTACGGCTAATGAAATAGCAAAATTTAAACCCCAGGCAATTAAATCGCCTCCTGGTAATATGTGGCTTAGATAGTCACTCATAAAAGTAATTACAACGCTTAAAATCAGTGATACAAGCAATAAGAAAGCGACACCTAATACGATAGTAAATGATAAAAATCTATCTTTTATAATTCCCCATACACCGCGTCCTGGTTTAGGCTCAACACCCCAAATATAGTTTAAACCCATCTGTATTTGTCCAAATACTCCTGAGGTTGCAATAATTAAAAGAATAATACTTACAATTTGTGCTGTGATGCCAGAGCTAGGCTTACTAGCATTGACAATCATTGTTTGAATTAAATCAGCGCTATCTTTTCCTACTAATGAACGTATTTGATCAATTATTTGCCCTTGGGCTGCATCATGACTATAAACTAAACCTACTACCGAGGTACAAATAATTAAAAAAGGTGCTAATGCAAATGCAGTATAATAAGCTAGGGCGGCAGCAAAAACAGCAATACGATCTTCACTATAGTTTGCATAGAGATCTTTTAAGTAATTAATATATTTATTTGACATAATCTTCCCTTATAAACTTATTTTTTGCAGTATAGCGTCACTTAACTAAGCTTTATTGTGTAGTTTACTCAGCTCAGTTATATAATCGTATGTCCAATCCTTAGCTTTGTTTCACTTATACTTGTCTAGAGAATAATGGCCAGCGCTATACCTACTTCTATAAAAGCGAGTCCTTTATTTTTAAATTTAAGTTCGCATCCATTATTTATAATTTTTTCTATACTATTAAGTAGATAGTATGAAGTATAGTTTATTCTTAATTTTACATCTGTTAACAGTAGGACTAAACTTTAAAATAAATAATAACAAGGATGATACTATGAAAAAAAATCATTTATTTATAGGGACTTTTTATGCTGCTTTATTTGGCGCGCCATTATTGCTTGTAGGTTGTGATGCATTACCAAGTTTATGGGGCGATAACAATAGACCCTATTATTCAAATCCTAAAAATAATACTCACTATCGGAATAATTATAATTCTAATAGAAGAATGTCTAGAGATGAAACTAATCCTACTTATGGTTCATCGGTGAGGACTAAAGCAGCCAACACAACGACACATGCAGCAAGAGCAGCTACCTCTAATGACAATAATAATGCAGGGAGTTCTAGTGTAAGTTCTGCAGCAATGACTGCACCTAAAGCAAGCACTACAGCAGGAAGTTCGCTAGATTCGCCAGTAGTACCAACCATGACACCCGCAGTTCAGTAACTGTTAATAACCAGTATAATATCCTAGTAAGGAAAAAAATATTATACTGGTTGATTATTAAGAAAGATAAAATCTTAATTAGTGTAAATACAGTTAAAAATTTTAATAGTAGTAATAATTATGAATGAATTAAAACAAAAAGCCGCAGTAGCTGCCTTAGATTATGTAGAAGATAACAGTATCTTAGGTGTAGGGACAGGTTCGACAGTCAATTTTTTAATAGACGCGTTAGCAAAAATTAAACATCGTATTGATGCTTGTGTTTCAAGTTCTAAAGCAACTGAAACGCGCCTTAAAACAATTGGCATTCCCGTGATTGATTTAAATGTTGCTGGTGAACTACCACTTTACATTGATGGCGCAGATGAAGTAAATAAGCAAAGAGAAACAATTAAAGGTGGGGGTGGCGCTTTAACCCGTGAAAAGATTTTAGCCACAGCTGCTAGGCAGTTTATATGTATTGTTGATGACGCCAAAGTCGTTTCACACCTGGGTAAATTTCCTATTGCAGTTGAAGTATTACCTCTGGCCCGCAGTTTTGTAGCTCGTGAAATTGTAAAATTAGGGGGAGATCCCGTTTACCGCGAAGGCTTTATTACCGATAATGGTAATATTATTTTGGATATTTACAATTTAACTATCAATCAACCTCAAACGTTAGAAAAAGCAATTAAAATAATTCCCGGCGTAGTTGAAAATGGATTATTTGCTCAACGCTTAGCTGATAAAGTTATTGTTGCTAGCTTAAATGGGGTTACAACCTTCTAGAGGTAAAATTCTACTTCCTTAACGCAACAAGGTATTGTTGCGTGGATGAATTTATAAAAAGGATAGGTAGCCTGGTGCAGGCTTAAAGGGCCGAAACCCGGGGTTCACTTCGTTTCACCCAGGCTACTACTTTAGAAGAATTCACTTGCCTAATTTTACTTTAATCTGGCTGCGTGAAAACGTAAGTGATCTTCAATAAAACTAGCAATGAAATAGTAACTGTGATCATACCCCTCTTGCATACGTAAATTAAGCGTAACTTGAGCTTGCTTACAAGCTTTTTGCAATAGGTCTGGTTTTAATTGTTCTTCTAAAAAAGGATCTTGTGTTCCTTGATCAATTAAAATAACCTGATGAGGCCATCCTCTAGATGCGATTAATTCACAACCATCATATTGTTGCCAAATCGCTTTATCCGTTCCTAAGTAACCGGTGAATGCCTTTTGTCCCCAAGGGCATTGGCTTGGTGCACAGATAGGTGAAAAAGCAGAAACAGAACGATATTGTTTTGGATTCTTTAAAGCCAAGGTAAGCGCACCATGTCCTCCCATTGAATGACCAAAAATACCACAGGCTTTTTCATCAAGTGGGGCAAAGGTTTGCAAAAGCTTGGGTAACTCCTCTTGAACATAAGTAGCCATACGGTAATATGTTGACCATGGCATTTGGGTGGCATCAAGATAAAATCCTGCACCAACACCAAAATCATAATTGTCTTGATCATTGGGTAAATTAATACCGCGCGGGCTAGTATCGGGAACAACAAGAGCTAGACCTAGTTCAGCTGCAACTCGTTGTGCCCCTGCTTTAGTAATAAAATTTTGCTCATTACAGGTTAACCCTGAAAGCCAATATAAGACTGGCACTCTATGTTTAGCTGCTTGAGGCGGCAAAAAAAGTCCAAAACGCATGGTGCACTGCGTAGTTATAGATTGATGAGCATAAACCCGTTGCCATCCACCAAAACAAAAATGTTCTTCAATAAGTTCAACAGTCATTAAAATACGTCCTCAATATAAAAATTTAAAAAGTAACTACTGTACGAATTGATTTACCATGGTGCATTAAATCAAAAGCATCATTAATTTGCTCTATGGGCATAACATAGGTAATTAAATCATCAATATTAATTTTTCCATCCATATACCAATCAACAATTTTAGGTACGTCTGTACGTCCTCGGGCGCCCCCAAATGCTGAGCCTTTCCATACTCTACCCGTTACTAATTGAAAAGGTCGAGTAGATATTTCTTGGCCTGCGCCAGCGACGCCAATAATAGTGGAAACGCCCCAACCTTTATGACAGCATTCTAAAGCTTGACGCATTAAAGTAGTGTTTCCCACGCACTCAAAACTATAATCAGCGCCGCCTTTAGTGAGCTCAACAAGGTAGGCAACTAAATCTTTATTACCTATTTCTTTAGGATTTACAAAATCGGTCATTCCCATTTTTCTTGCTAATATCTGACGCTCTGGATTAATATCAACCCCAATAATCTGTTCTGCTCCAACTAAGCGTGCACCTTGAATAACATTCAGGCCAATACCACCTAAGCCGAAAACAACTACTTTAGAGCCAGGCGTAACTTTTGCTGTATAGATGACGGCACCAATGCCTGTAGTGACACCGCAACCGATATAACATACTTTCTCAAAAGGAGCATCCTCACGAATTTTTGCTACAGCTATCTCTGGCAATACTGTGTAGTTAGCAAAGGTTGATGTGCCCATATAATGAAATAATTTTTTACCATTTATACTAAAGCGACTAGTGCCATCGGGCATTAATCCTTGTCCTTGAGTACTACGTATTGCTTGACAAAGATTTGTTTTTTGAGAAAGACAATATTCACATTGACGACACTCCGGTGTGTATAAAGGAATAACATGATCACCAGGTTTTACAGAAGTGACACCCGTACCTACGTCGACTACAACGCCTGCTCCCTCGTGGCCTAAGATAGCTGGAAATAGCCCCTCGGGATCATCACCTGACAAAGTAAATAAATCTGTATGGCATACGCCTGTTGCTTTAATTTCTACCAGAACTTCTCCCGCTTTAGGGCCTTCAAGATCAACCATTTCAATCGTTAGTGGTTGTCCTGCTGCATGTGCTACAGCTGCTTTTACTTGCATTAATTTATCTCCACAAAATAGATATTTTAGGGTTAATTGTATTGAAACAATAAGAAAATCATATTTAAATTTCTAGAAATACATTAGATTTCTTGCACAACCTGTTTATTTACGCGATTACTATGTTAGAAGGTTTTCTCCGAGGCTCATTTATTCTATGAAAACTCTGCTCCTCAAAACCCTTGCGCCTTGCATCCAACTAAAATAAACAGGTTATGCGAGAGGCCTATTGTTATCCTTTAACATCGCTGATTCAAATGAACTGCTTGGCTATATATTACTTTACCTAAGTTTAAAATAATTTTTTCCAAAGCTTTAAATTTCTTAATCTTTCCTTAAGGTTTAACCATTATACTCCTAACAACAATTAAAAGGAGTTCTCATGCGAGTGTTAGTTGTTGAGGATAGTACTTTCAATGCGTTTTGCCTAACTCGCTTATTACAAGTGTTGTATACGCAAATCAATGTTACTGTAGTTAATGATAGTTTACAGGCATTAGCTTACTTACAAAATAGCATTCCTACCCTTATTATTTTAGATGGTGATTTAAAAGCATCCGATGGATTAGAGTGTAACGGTCCAGCTTTAGCTCATACGATTTGGTCTAATTATAAATATATTCCTATTATTGCTTGGACAAATTCAGAATCTATGCGTCAGGCATTTGCAGATGTTTTCCGCCAGCATAATAAACCCTTCCATGCTTATCATTGTTGGCAAAAAATTGTAAGTCCTGAACGTATTGCTCGGTCATTATCTTACTTAATTAAAGAAGACCAGAATTTTAGTAAAGAACAGATAAACGTCGATCATTTATATATTTAATATTGATCACCTAGATAGTAGAGCGCATTAAACTTAATGTGCTTCATCCCAATTTTTTCCCATCCCAATTGAAACTTGTAAAGGTACTACAAGCTCGACAGCATGTTCCATTAAGTGGTGAATTTCATTTTTTGCCCATTCTATAGCATCCTGCTGAATCTCAAACACTAATTCATCATGGACTTGCATGATCATACGTACACTTTTAGGATTAGATAGTGATGCGTGCCATTTAAAAACCGCAATCATGGCTTTTTTTATAATATCTGCCGCAGTACCTTGCATAGGCGCATTAATAGCCATACGTTCGGCAGCTCGTTGTCTACCTAAATTCCGTACATTAATATCAGGTAAGTATAAACGGCGGCCAAAAATTGTTTCTACATATCCTTGCGTATGTGCTTGCTGGCGCGTTCTTTCCATATAATCTAAAACGCCTGGATACCGCTGAAAATAACGCTCCATATAAAACTGAGCATCTTGTCGATCAATACCTAGCTGCTTAGCTAAGCCAAAGGCAGACATACCATATATTAATCCAAAGTTAACGGCCTTTGCTCGCCGTCTTTGTTCAGAGGTGACATCATCAAGTTTCACTTGAAAGATTTCACTGGCTGTAGCTGTATGAATATCCCAACCACTTGCAAATGCTTTTAAAAGGTTAGGATCTGCTGATAAATGCGCCATAATACGCAGCTCAATTTGTGAATAATCAGCTGCTAAAATAGTGTATTGCGGTGGCGCTATAAAAGCAGTACGAATTAGACGGCCTTCCTCACTTCTGATTGGAATGTTTTGTAAATTGGGCTCACTCGATGAAAGACGACCTGTTGCTGTAATGGCCTGGTTATAACAGGTATGAACACGCATAGTTTCGAGCTTAACTCGTTTAGGTAATGCATCAATATAAGTCGATACAAGTTTGCTTAAGCTACGATACTCTAAAATAATAGCGGGTAGCTTATAATTGTAAGCAAGTTCCTGTAATACTGATTCAGCTGTTGATGGTTGACCAGTAGGCGTTTTTGCCAGAATTGGTAAATTTAATTCATCGAAAAGAATTTCTTGTAATTGCTTAGGTGAATTTAAATTAAATGTACGCCCAGCAAGTTCAGTCGCTTCTTGTTCTAAAGTGACTAGCCTAGATTTAAGCCGTTGCCCATGTTTCTCTAAAGTAGGGATATCGATAAACACGCCTTGTCGTTCCATCTCAGCAAGTACTTGCAGTAAAGGCATTTCAATATCTTTAAATACAGTATCGAAAGGTGATTCTAATAGGGAACTAAGTTTATTATGAAGCGCTACAATGGTTATAATTTGACTTATTGAATAGGTAGCAGCTTTATTAAGGCTAATATAATTTAGTTGCTGTTGCTTGACTCCTTTCCCTACCACCTCTTCATAAGTAACTGTATTGCAACCTAAATACTTTAAAGCCAAGGTATTCAAATCGTGTTGCCCAATACTATTTAAAATATAGGATGCAAGCATAGTATCGAACTGGATACCGGATAAATGTATTCCATAATTTTTTAAAATATTATAATCATATTTTAAATTGTGCCCAATTTTACTTACTTTTTCATTCTCCAAAATAGATTTTAAAGAATTAAGAGTGGTATGCGGATTTAATTTTATCTCATTATCTTGATGAAGAAAGGGGATATATACGTTTTGCTTTTCATCTATAGCGAGCGATAAACCCACTATATCTGCATGAATAGAATTTGGATCAGTGGTTTCTGTTTTTATGTAAATTTGCGAACTAGATGCTAATAATTTTAAAAAATTATTTAATTCTGTTTCATTGTTAATGATATTTAAATCAGGCTGAAGGGTTTCTTGAGTAGGCTCTTGCAATTCCTTCGTTTCTAATAATTCTTTTAACCAAGATTTAAATTCTAACTCCTGTACCAGGCTAATTAACCTTTCCTTATCTTCTTCTTTAATTTTTAAATCGGTCAAGGTTAAAGGTAATTCTACATCTGTTTTTATAGTGACTAATTGTTTTGATAGAGGTAAGAAATCTAGACTTTTACGTAAATATTCCCCTATTTTACCAGTAATAAGATGGGAGTTTGCACATAAGTTATCTAAGTTTTCATATTGCTCCAGCCATTTAATGGCTGTCTTAGGTCCACATTTGGTAACACCCGGTATATTATCAGAGGTATCACCCACTAAGGTTAAGTAATCGATAAACTGCTCAGGCAGGACGCCAAATTTTTCCTTAATAGCGGCGCTGTCCATGACTTGGTTAGTCATGGTATTTATAATAGTTACATGTTCATTCACTAATTGCGCCATATCTTTATCACTTGTGGAAATGATAACTGGCTGACCTTGCTCTGTAGCTATCCGGGATAAAGTCCCAATAACATCATCAGCTTCAACGCCTTCAATGATTAATAGAGGCAATCCCATGGCGGTTAAAAGCTCAATTAACGGCGCAAATTGAACATATAAGTCAGGCGGCATTGCAATGCGATGCGCCTTGTATTCAGGGTATAAATCATTACGAAACGTTTTACCTTTGGCATCAAAAACAACCGCAACTTGTTCACATTGGTGATCTTTTATCAGGCGCCTAATCATGCTAACAACACCGTAAATAGCACCTGTTGGCTGACCCTTTGAGTTTGTTAAAAGAGGTAAGGCATGAAAAGCGCGAAAAAAGTAAGAAGACCCATCTATTAAAAGCAAAGAACTAGACATTATTCAGCAGCCTCATATTGCTCTAGGCGAGTACTTAGTTCATTTATTTTATCATTAAGTTGACGCAAATTCTTACGCATACTGGCAATACGAGTTACGCCTAATTCGTGTTCAATAGCTTTTTCTTTAGGTCTTGCCGGATTGCCTAAATATACATTACCTGCTTTAAGGTGTTTTTTAGGGGGTACACCAGCGCGTGCGCCGAGTATAACACCATCATCGATATGAACATGATCACTAACACCTACATTAGCTGCAAAAATAACATGATTACCGCTTACTGTACTACCAGCAATACCTGTAAAAGCACATAAAATATTATGTTGGCCAAGTTTAACAGAGTGTGCAACTTGAACAAGATTATCTATCTTTGTTCCTAAACCAATAACTGTTGCACCTAAAGTCGCGCGATCAATGACAGTATTTGCACCAATTTCCACATCATTTTCAATAATAACTTTACCTTTATGAGGAACTTTTAAATGATGGCCATTTATAAAGGTATAACCAAAACCATCTGAACCTACAACACTAGATGCATGAATAGATACACGCTCGCCAATTTCTGTTTCATCATAGATAGTAACATGAGAGTGTATAGTACTATCTTTACCAACAATCACATTTTTTCCAATACTTACATGACTTTTTAAAATACACTGATCACCAATGGTGGTACCTGATTCAATAGTTACATAAGGACCAATAAAAATATCTTTTCCAAGCTTAACATCTGGAGCAATGATGGCAGTAGGATGAATGCTTGCTACAGGTTTAGAATGAGGATAAAAGAAATCTAATAATTGAATAAACGCTTGAAAAGGATGCGCAACCTGAATAATAGGTTTGGCTGAATGTTGAACTTCAGGGTTAGTAAGGATTGCTACTGCTTCAGATTGCTCAGCTCGACGTAAATTATCAAAGCCATCAGCAAAAACGAGTGAGCCAGCAGTAATATTTTCAATTGGTGATAAAGAAGATACAATAATATCCTCACTACCAATAACTCTACCTTGCACTATATTCGCTATTTCATATAGAGAAATACTCATTCATTAACCTTCTAGTTTGCGCAAATGGATCGATTATAACGCGTTGCGGGATGACTTGCGAACCATGTTTTTAGATTTTTGTTTACTACATTAGGTATAAGACGCCTTTGACAGTTTAGAAGGAGGTCTAATGGTCTAATGTAAGAGACCTAATGTGGTTTTTAAATACCTCGCCTTAGTAACAAAGCAACATTAGCGCCTCCGAAAGCAAAATGATTGGATAAGGCTATATCAATTAACTTTCTTCTTGAATAATTAGCAACATAATCTAGATCGCAAGCTGGATCAGTTTCCGTTAAATTAATGGTGGGCAATAGAGTATCGTGTTGCAAACTCAGTGCTGTGGCAATAATTTCCATTGCTCCTGCAGCACCAATAGCGTGCCCTGTCATTGACTTTTGCGCTGTGATTGGAATTTCATAAGCTCGTTGGCCAAATACATTTTTTATTGTTTCTGTTTCTGTTAGATCATTTAATTGCGTCCCAGTGCCATGAGCATTGATATACTGAACATCATTTATTGAGAGTTTGGCATCATCAAGTGCTGAATGGATGGCTCTGACTTGGCCTTGACTACTTGGTGCTGTAACATGATAAGCATCACAGCTTGCTCCAAAGCCAATAATTTCTGCATAAATTTTAGCGCCTCTCGCTTTAGCATGCTTAAATTCTTCTAAGACTAAAACTCCTGCACCATCAGCCATTACCATACCACTGCGATGTTTAGAAAATGGGCTACAAGCGAGCTCTGGTTGCTCATTTTTAACAGACATTACTCGTAACTTACACCACGCTGCCATAATAGCTTCCCACAAAAGTGATTCTGTTCCTCCGCATATTGCAACGGCCATTCGGCCTTGCGCAATATGCTGATAAGCACTACCTATGGCTTCTGCTGAAGAAACACAAGCATTAGATATAGTAGAATTATGGCCACCTAAACCAAAAGCAATTGCAATATGATTTGCAATGGAATTAGGCATAGCACGTAAAACGCTTAAAGCTGGAATTTTTTTCCAACTTTGATTGAAAAAAAAGTCATAAGCCGCTGACTCTATTTCTGGTGTACCACCTAAACTTGTACCTATAAAAGTGCCTGCAGTTTGCAATTCTGTTGGAGTAAGGCCAGCTTGTATAAGGGCATTGTAAGCACAATAAAGAGCATACTGAATAGCTCGTGGATAACGCTTATATTTCTCTAGGGTTTCTATTCCTTCTAAAGAAAAATCAGTAATTTCTCCCCCAATTTGTGTAGGATAGGGGCTGGGATCATACCTCTGAATCCGTTTAATACCAGATTTTCCTTCAATAGCTGATTGCCAGAATGGCTGTAGACCATTGCCAATAGAAGATACAATGTCCATCCCCGTGATTACCACCCTTTTTTTCATTCCTTACCCTTAAGCTATACATGCAAGATAGAGGTTAGTGAGCTTAGCCAAATTAACAAAATAAATACTGCTATTTGGACATAACCTATTTTATTTAGCTCCCATTAAAACGCTTAAGCATTTACGGGCTAATATCCGTTTAATGACATCGTCAAGAGTTCATCTTCTGGATGTCAAAATCAAATTAAATTATGTACTTGCTAGATTTTGAAAGCAATACTCAGCAATTGTAATTACCATTCATTTAATATTTATAACTGCTATCTAAAAATAGACCTCTTTCCAAACTCGCTGCAAAGGCCAATTGCCGGGCTGCGGTAGTGCTCGAATCCTCATGTACTCTGTACACTGCGGTTCTGCGCGCTGGCGCAACCTGACACTTGACTCTCTGCAGCGAGTTTGGAAAGAGGTCTAATGAAATAAGAGGTCTAATAAAGCAAGGAAGGTAACAAATTTTGTAATTTAACTACGCTAATTGCCCAATAATCTTGTTTTTCTTGCACTTTAAAATGATACTTCTGATATAATTTTAGAGCTTTTTGATTACTTGCTTCAACACTTAGATCGATAGTTATTCTTCCCTTACTTAAGGCCTCATTAATACAATGCGCTAGTAATTCACTACCTAGCCCTTTTCTTTGATAAGAGGGAAGAATGGCGATATCTGAGAAATGAGCTATATCTGGCTTCCATTGAATATGTGCTTTGCCTATAGGTGTTTTATTCTTTAAAGCCAGTAATATAGTGTTTTTATTATCATTTAATAAGAGAGTAAAACGCTCAGTCATATTTTGATGGACAGAAAAGCAGGATGCGTCAATCGCACATAAGTCATTTAAGTCTGCTAAAGCTGCTTTACGTATAAATAATCGAGGATTATTAATTGATAGTAATTCATCACTGTGCCTTATCATACCGTATTCACTATGATGATAATTAAATCCTGATGCTTCCAACCATGGGAGTGCTGCAGATGCTGGAAAGGAAATAATAATATCATTCATATTCTTTTGTTTCAGCAATGACATAATTTGAGTGAAAAGCTTCGTTGCTATCCGTTGATTGCGGTAAGCAGGATCAATGAGTAAGCTTGCCTCACAAGCATGCTCATAAAAAAAATATAAAGCTAAAAATCCAATTAATTTATCGTTTTCATATAAAAGAATATTGCTTTCAGTTTCTCTTTTTTTTATTAAAATATCCTGATATAGCGTTGGCAATCCACCATCTTGAATTGCGCAAAGCAGAGCTAATTTATTTACATGTTCTAACTGGGTTGTACTTAGCTGACTATTACGTTTAAGCATAACAACTCTTAATGCAATTTAATTTAATTTAGCCTCTTTATCGAGTTCACGTATAAAAATTACTTTACAGATAACATTCGTTTAGCGACATAAAAGAGTCGTTGTCTCTTTCATGTCGAACTCATGTTAATTATATTTTCTTATTCAAAGATTAGGGGAAGATAATTATAATTTCCAGAAAAAACAGGATTTAATTTAAAAATGAAAATTAAGTACGGCAAAAATTATCTCAATTGTAATAAGTATAATAATAATAATTTCTAGATTATGGGAGTGGCGATTTTCTAAATAACTATTAAACATCTCAAAAATCTCATTGAGGGTATCTAAGCGATGATTAATAGCATTAACTCGGCGTTGAATATGTAAATAACGCTCAAGCATTGTATAATATTCTTCTAGAGTAGGGTGTTGCCAGAAATATTTAGGATGGTATAAAAAGTTGCTAATTAAGTTCATTTCACTTTTAGCACCTAAAATCTCACCAATAATTTGCCGAATCTGCATACGTGGTATTTGCATTTGTCCTGTTGTGGATAATGCTTGAATAACCGGCGAATATTTTTCAATTAATGCCTCAATAATTGTTTCAAAATATTGTAACTTTACTGACTGTGAAAAACCGTAAGATAAACTTAATTTAAGCTCATCACTATCCATATCTGCATCAAGAGATATGCAATCGACATCAAAAAAGCCGTGAGGTTCAATAGACGTTTTATCACTTACCCTGTAAGTAAATTCATCTCGCACCAAAACAGAAATTGGCCTAATTGCAAACTGACGAACCTTATCTAGATAAGGATCAACTTGATAGCGTTTAATCCCCCAAGTAACTACTGTTCCATTCTTAAAAGCGAAAATGGTTGAATTAGGTAGTTTGACTGGAGAAATTCTTAAAACATCTCGTGATCTAGTCGTCGGATAATAATTGGCTGAGGATTTGAAATAATGATCAAGACGAGTTAAATCAATTGAATTGGCAATGCAATAACTTAAGCACTCCATAACGACAAAAACCTTACACAATTTGACTCCTGATAAATACCTATTTATCAGGAGTAGTTTAAACTATCAAAATTATAGCTTAATTTATAATTAGCTACACGCTTTCTTCTTCTCTTACCGAAAAAGCCTTTTTTCTATCGGTAGCACCACTTAACCACTGAGGACAAACTTCTAGTACTTCAGCGATTTTATTTAACTGTTCGGAAGAAGGTAAAATTTGGCCAAAAATCATGCCGTTAGCAAGATGGCGAGTAACACCAAAGACTTTTGCAACTGCTTTTGTCTTTTCTGATATTTCTTCCGGAAAACCTAATAACGATAATTCCCGATTAAATCGCTGCGAGAACACTTTAGTATTCATTATTTCGCTCCATGAAATTAATTAATGATTACATCTACACCGGGTTAGTCCTAAACCGCCAATCCTTGACGTAATTAAAACTGTTATAACTTATTTTTTTTTTTAAGAAAAGGCTTTTCAATAAGCGTCAGTAAATATTTATTTATAGACGAAGAATAGAGAAAGCTACAAATTTAAAATTTAAACTAGTAATTAGCGGTATAATTGGTCGAATAGACTTCTTTCACAACTTTACTGCGAAAGAAGTCTATTATAGCCTAGCCGCTCAATAAAGATTTATTCTTCTTGGTACTATAAGCTAAAATAATTTAAATCTAGCTCTCTAGCTGCCTTAACGTCATCTAATCGTTTAACAGGTAATTGTACTGGTGCTTCTTTTAATAGTTGGGGTTGTTCTTCCGCTTCTCTGCGAATTGTTTTCATGCTGTTAACGAAAGCATCTAACTCTTCTTTGGACTCTGTTTCTGTTGGCTCAATGAGTAAGCATTCAGGTACAAGCAGAGGAAAGTAGGTGGTTGGCGCATGGAATCCATAATCTAATAAGCGCTTTGCCAAATCCATAGCAGTAATATTAAAGGACTTTTTCTCTTGACTTAAAGTTAAGACAAATTCATGGCTAGCTCGTCTTTGAGGATAAGCTGGGTTAAAGCCTACTTTGGTTAATGCTGCTAATAAATAATTAGCATTTAAAGTAGCAAATTCTGATACGCGTAATAATCCTTCTTTACCTAAAAGTCGAATATAAAAATAGGCACGTAGTAAAATACCTGCATTACCCATAAAACATGATAATCTACCAATACTTTGAGGATAATCTGCTTTAGTAGCCCATCGATAAGTTTCATTTTCCTTGATAACGACGGGTTGCGGTAGATAAGGTAATAAACGCTTACTTACTGCGACAGGCCCAGCGCCAGGCCCGCCACTTCCATGAGGGGTTGCGAAGGTTTTATGTAAATTTAAATGCATCACATCAAAACCCATATCGCCTGGACGTACACGCCCTAAAATAGCGTTTAAATTAGCACCGTCATAATAAAGTAAGCCACCTGCCTGATGCACAATCGCAGCAATTTCGGTAATTTGCCGCATAAATAGGCCTAAGGTCGATGGATTTGTTAGCATGATTCCAGCAGTTTTAGGACCAACTTTTTCTTTTAGTTGCTCTAAGTCAATATCACCATCTTTAGCAGTAGGAATTTCAACAATTTTAAAACCGCACATAACCGCTGAGGCTGGATTGGTACCATGTGCTGCATCAGGAATAATCATTTCATTACGCTGAGTATCGCCTCGAGATTGGTGATACGCTTTAATCATAGCAACACCTGCAAACTCGCCTTGTGAACCTGCCATCGGCGTTAAAGAGACACCACTCATGCCTGTAATTTCAAGTAAATAAGATTGCAATTGATAAATAATTCTTAAATAACCTTGACTGTCTTTTTCTGGCGCTAAAGGATGACGATTCACAAATCCTGCGATCGAGGCCGCTTTGTGCACCCCGCGTGGATTATATTTCATTGTGCAAGAGCCTAGCGGAATGAAGGTTGTGTCAATGGCATAATTTTTCTGTGATAAGCCCGTATAATGACGCACAACTTGTAATTCAGAACAACTAGGCAGCCGTGGAGGTGCTTTACGTAAAAACTGTTCTGGTATAGTTAGCGGCTGCTCTGCATTGGGTTTTGGGGCTTGGCTTAGTGCTTGTCGCCCAGCCTGAGAACGTTCAAATATTAACATAATATGCTCTCCGCTTCCTCAATAAATGGTTTCAAGCTTTCGCAATACATGACAGGCGAGAATTCTAAAAATTCATAATCCGCAATTTCAGCTAAATAATAGGGATCTTTCTTAAACACAGATTCAAGGTAGTCTTTGTTATTCGTTGCAGCGATAATAATACCACCTACGCGAGGTTTTATTGGTCCAGAGGCAATTAGCAAGCCTTGTTTATAATAATAATCTAGGAACTCACGGTGTGCTTGAAGATATTTATCAACTTCAGTTAAAGACGTTTTATAAGTTAATTGAATAATAAACATACAGTCTCACTTTAAAATGCTTTTTAATTCATCAATATAAAAATTAATCTCTTGTTCTGTGCGCATTTCTGTAGCACAGACAAGTAAGGTATTATTAAGTTCGGGGTAATGCGCTTGTATAGGATAGCCGCCATCAATACCACACGCTTTTAATTTATCCAGAATATTTTCTACGGGCGATTCAAATTGTAGTAATACCTCATGGAAATAAGGGGCTGTAAAAGCTTGCTTAACACCCTTTATTTGGGTAAGTCCTTTTACTAAGTTTAGGGTATTTCGATGACATTGTTCTGCAACTTGTTGTAGGCCAACAGGTCCAAGTAAACTCATATGAATTGTAGCTGCCGTTACTAATAGACCTTGGTTTGTACAAATATTAGAAGTGGCTTTTGCACGGCGAATGTGTTGCTCTCTAGCTTGTAAAGTTAAGCTAAAGCCTGTATTACCTTCTTTATCTAGTGTTTTACCAATTAAACGTCCTGGCATTTGTCGTACATGTTCAAGTCGAGAGCTAAAGAAGCCAAAATAAGGCCCGCCAGAAGCCATAGGTGCGCCTAAAGGTTGGCCTTCACCACAAACTATATCAACACCATGCGAGCCCCATCGGCCAGGTGGTTTTAAAAGGCCTAAGGAAATCGGGTTAACGCAAGCAATAGTAATAGCCTTATTATTTGCTGCCCAATCAGTTAATTCATCAACAGGCTCAAGACAGCCAAAAAAGTTTGGCTGCATAATAACTAGGGCTGTAATATCTTGATTGGTATATTTATCAACGTTAGCTAAAGATGTAGTACCGATTTTATAATCAAAAGGTAAGTTAATAATTTCAATATGTTGGTTACACGCAATTGTTTCAATAGTTGCTCGATAAAAGGGGTTTAGAGTACCTGCAACTAACACACGATTTGTTTTACTATATTTGTTAAGCCTAACAGCCATTAAAATGGCTTCGGCTACTGCAGTTGCTCCATCATATAAGGAGGCATTTGCTACTTCCATGCCTGTCAGCTCAGCAATCATCGTTTGAAATTCATAAAGCAGCTGCAAGGTACCCTGGCTTGCTTCAGCTTGATAGGGCGTGTAAGCAGTTAGAAATTCACCTCTACTTGCTATATCCCATACAGCGGCCGGAATATGATGGTCATAAGAGCCGGCGCCTAAAAAGCAAATACCGTTTTGATTCGCTTGAGCTAACTGAGATGCCTCTTTAAGCATTTGCATCTCATTGATGCCAGCGGGAAGATCTTTGAACCCTTCAAAGTGGAGTTGCTTAGGTATTTCATCAAATAATTCATCTGTACTAGTCACACCAATGGTTTCTAGCATTAGTTTGACATCTTCTTTTGTATGGGGAATGTAAGGCATAACTAATCTTCCTCAGCGATCTCAGTTTCGTATTGGTCTGCATCAAGTAAGTCACTCAAATCACTATTTTCATTTAAACGAAGTTTTACTAGCCAACCAGCGCCATGTGGATCAGTATTTACCAGAGCTGGATCATTAACGATCGCTTGATTAACCTCAATAACAGTCCCACTAACTGGCGCATAAAAATCGGATGCAGCTTTAACAGATTCTACCACACCTAGTTCGTCTCCAGCGCTAACTTCTGCACCTTCTTTGGGAAGATCAACAAAAACTAAATCGCCTAAAAGCGTTTGTGCATGATCGGTAATACCTATTAAGGCTTCATTGCCATCAATTTGGACCCATTCATGTGTGCGCGTAAATTTTAAATCTGACATCAACCTATCCCCTTAATTATAGAATTTAATTAGTATTTATTTTAGTTTGATATAGGCTTACCATTTCGAATAAATCTTGGTTTCGTTACTTGAGCTGAAACCTGTTTTCCTCGAATATCTACAAAGACTTCTTGTTGCGCTTCTATAGGCACCCGAGCAAGGGCAATGGATTTTCCTAATGTTGGCGAATAAGTACCACTAGTTATAATACCTTCATGCTGTGAATCAGGCATTATTACTCGTTGTCCTGTACGCATAATCCCTTTTTCATCAGTAATTAGGCCAACAAATTTACGTTTTATACCTTGTTGTTTTTGAAATAATAAAGCGCCCATGCCAATAAAATCCCGATCTTCGGGTTGCCATTTCACAGTCCAAGCTAGACCTGATTCAAGCGGTGTGGTTGTCTCGTCCATATCTTGGCCATATAAAAGCATGCCTGCTTCAAGCCTTAATGTATCCCGAGCCCCAAGGCCACAGGGTTTAACACCAACGCTTAATAAATCTGACCATAATTGATTAATTTCAGATGCAAGAACAATAATTTCTAGGCCATCCTCTCCTGTATATCCTGTCCGAGCGAAGAAAGAATTATCAACATCAACACATTCAAAATGAGTAAGCGTTGAAACAGCATCACTTTGCGCAGGACTTAAGACACGCATCGTTTTAGCTATAGCTTCAGGCCCTTGTACTGCGAGCATAGCTAGCTCTGTACGTTCTTGTAATCCTACGGCAAATCCTTCACTTTTCTTACGAATCCAGGCGAGATCTCTTTCTCGAGTTGCAGAATTAAGTACGATTCGGTAATTATCGGGAGCACGTTGATAAGCAATAAGATCATCGATAATGCCACCATGCTCATTACACATACAGCTATATAAAGCGCGGCCACTATGCTCTAATTGATCAACATCATTGGTCAGTAATTTGCGCAAGAACTGTCGTCCGCCTGCGCCTAAAATATCAATAATCGTCATGTGTGAGACATCAAACATGCCTGCGTCCGTGCGAACAATATGGTGCTCTTCTAATTGGGAACCATAATGTAAGGGCATTTCCCAGCCATGAAAATTAACCATTCTAGCCCTCGAATCCAAGTGACTAGCATGCAATGGTGTTTTTGCAATCATTTACTCCCTCGCTTCATACAACTTTTTATATTGATTATACCCTGATAGGTGCTTACTACAAGTGCAACATAAGGCTTATGTTAATCAGCTCACAGTGTTTTATTAAGATTGATAAATATATTTTATACAAAAATTATTGTATTTCCTTTAAGGATTTACCTATTAACTGCATAAAACAAGATTATTTGTATAAAACATTACTTCTTTACCTTCTAAATACGGGTAATTTATAAAAAATTTAATTATTGAAGGCTAAAATAGCTTATACTTTATAAATAACCTAACTTTATTAATAATAATCAAATTTTATGAGCCAGAGGCAGACTAAATGAGGTCATTATATGCAAGAGGTTACCGTAAAGTCTTGGGGAAGTCGTCTTAAGGACTCTCTTGCAGGTATTTTGCTTGGTTTTATTCTGATTGGAATTGCTATTTATCTTATTTTTTGGAATGAAAATCATAGCTTGATTATGGCACGTTCTTTATCAGAAGCATGTAAAGTATTAATCAGTGTTCCACCAAGTCCAATTGATAGCAAAAATAATTTAAGGGTGATTCATGTCTCTGGCCTTGCAACGACAAACAATGCCCTTCAAGATCCATTATTAAATACTAATTTAGTCGCTATTGCTTTAATTAGAAAAGTAGAAATGTATCAATGGCAACAAGAAGAAAAAACAAGAACTGAAAAGCAATTAGGTGGGTCTGAGCGTACTATTAAAAGTTATATCTATAATAAGATATGGTCAGAAAATTTAATTAATAGTTCGCAATTTAAAGAAAGCAATTATCAAAACCCAGGAAATATGCCTGTTCACTCTGCACGACAAGTGGCGTCCCATGTAACCCTAGGGGACTTCACTTTACCACCTGATTTAATAGAAAAAATTACTGCAACCACCCCTGTTGATTTATCTCAAGTTGATCTAGACAAGTTAAAAAAGCAATTTAACAAGCCCGTACAGCTCATTAATAATGAATTATATCTTGGACAGGATATGCAAAATCCACAAATAGGTGATTTACGCATTTCACTTTTAGCAGTTCTTCCGCAAGAGGTAAGTATTATTGCGCAGCAAATAGGTACAACATTACAAGCATATCATGCAAAAGCTGGGGAAGATGTATTACTTTTATCCCGTGGGCAAGTATCTCATGCCGGAATGATTAGAGAAGCTCAAGATGAAAATCGTATGACTATGTGGTCAATTAGATTTGTAACATTAGTTATGGTAGTTATAGGATTTGCTCTATTAATGCGTCCATTAGTTGTTTTAGCAGATGTCATCCCTTTTGTAGGAACTCTAATTGGTTTTGGTACAGGTTTAATTGCCTTAGTATTAGGAATTTGTTTATGGACCATTTTTTTAGCTATAGCTTGGTTTGCAACAAGGCCATTTTTTGCCCTAGGCTTATTAATAATTGTTATGCTTGTAATTTATTTACTTTGGAAATCAAGAGCTAATAAAATAAATGATAATGATAAAGCTAGTTCTGATATAAAATAGGACTTGTCAAATTTGTTAATTTAATCCATTGTATTTGATAAATTTTACAATATTTTTATTGGCATCTTTTTATACGATTATTGAGTTAAATTTCCGCTAGTTCTAAGCAGTAAATTGATTTTTAGTAGGTCCAATTTAAATAATCTATACTTATAAGGTAATTAAAAAAATAGATAGGATTAGTCGTTGTGTTAGGTGAATTCATTTCTTGGCGAGGCGCTGCTGATATTACTTGGTTATTATTATTGCTTCTATTACTTAAGCATTTTTGGCATGATAGGCAAACCCTCTTAAAAGCACGGACTTGGTTTTTAACTAAAGGACGGATTACTCGTTTTCTTTGGACTAGAGATGGTTATCACTTATGGCCCAAAATTGAGTACACCTATCAAGTTTATGATAAAGATTTCTTAGGTGAGTACTTCTTTCTCGATACATCTCATAATAATCCTAATAGTAAGTATTCTCGTAGAGTAGCGTATCGGGCCGCAGTGGCTTTTGAAAAAGATGAAGACATTGACGTTTTTTATAATCCAATTGACCCACAACAAGCAGTTTTAGATGTAAAAATCCCAACTAAGCTGAATTTTATTATTGTTTTATTAGCTTGCCTTATTTTGGTGCATTTGGGGATAATTGCCCGTCAGCTTTTTTAGAAGGCTGACATTCGCAAAGTGGCTCTATAACTTTTGCTTGCAATGCATTAATAGCCAATCCTCTTACACCCTGATTACTAGGAACTTGATTAAAATAAATAGTTACTTCAAGCGTTTGCTTTTGTTGAAATTGTGGATTTTTATAAACAACTAACAAAGGCATGGTTGCTTGCCACTGGTTTGTACTTAGCGCTTTAACTTCTGGCGGCATAGTAGCTACCGCACTAACAAAAAAATTATTTTTCATGACTGTTTCGGGGAGTTTAGATGCATTCAGGGCATCACTGTAAGCAGTCCAGCCTTGTGCTGTAAAATACTGAGCTATTTCACGCTGGCGTTGAATAAAGTTATTAAAGCTATAAGTATAAGTAGCTACAATAGCTTCATTTGCCCATACTGCAAGTTGCGTATTATCTGCATAAGTTATTAAAGGGCATAAAAGTAATAAAGTTTTAACGAATTTAAGAAACCGATACATAACTTAATCCTTGCCTTTAAATAAGAGCAGTTAATCAGCATACTCATACATAGATAATCACCAAGTTATTTGTTGATAATTAACTATTTGTGGTATCCTGCGTAAAAATAAGCAGAAAGTAAAATTATTATTCTTTATAAAGAGTATAATAACTAGGTAAATTGGAATTAACTTTAAAAAGTATTTTTTGTAATTGCAAGCAAAGGTCATTACAAATTAGTCTGAATATAATAATTAAATATAGACTTCTGCGAAAACCATTAGTGATAAGATTAGCCGTCAATGGCAGTTTTCGCAGAAGTCTAGTAAATTACTGCAGGATTAGCCACTATATTTATATATTCTTTATAAATGGCATTAAAATCGCTTTCTGAATTTTTATAAGCTTTATAACTGCTTAGAATGAAATTTGTTTGAATCTAATAACATTTGCAAAAAATCCTTCTTAAGGAAAACCATAATTAAACTTGTGTAATTTTGCAGTAAGTCTGTAAGTTAGAGATAATTTCTGTCTAATAATCAACAAGGGAGAAAAGGTTGGTACGCAATAATAACCCTTTTTATTTTGCTAACCGTGAAAATGTTAGCCGTTTTCTCAATCGCTGGGATCTATTATTACTAATTTTAATTTTATCTATTTTATTTTTATTAGGCTGGACTGGCCAACAGATGGCTGTTCCTTATCAACTTGGCGATCCTTTATCTATTTCATTAAGCCCTACTAAATTGCCATTTTATGCTGCGCGAACAGTGTTGCGTATGTTTATTGCTTTAATTTTGTCAATTTTATTCACTTTTATTGTAGGTACTTTAGCAAGTAAAAATAGAAGAGCTGAGCAAATTATCATTCCTGCTATTGATATTTTACAAGCTGTGCCTGTTTTAAGTTTTTTATCCATTACAGTAACAGGTTTTATCCATCTATTTCCTAATAGTTTATTAGGCCCAGAATGTGCGTCTATCTTTGCTATTTTTACAGCGCAAGTATGGAATATTACCTTTAGTTTTTATCAATCATTAAAGACTTTACCGGAAGATTTAAAAGAAGCAGCAGCAATGTTTCAACTATCTGCTTGGCAGCGATTTTGGAAAGTAGAAGTTCCGTTTTCTATGTCAAGTTTACTTTGGAATATGATGATCTCAATGTCGGCCAGTTGGTTTTTCGTTGTATTATCAGAGGCCATTGTCGTTGCTCATCAACAAATTCGCTTACCCGGCGTAGGATCTTATATTGCTGTCGCCATTGAACAACATAATTTAGCAGCTGTTGGTTATGCCATTTTAACCATGATTATTGTTATTTTCTTATATGATCAAATTCTTTTTAGGCCCCTTATTGCTTGGTCTGAAAAATTTAAAATAGAGCAAAGACCCGACGAAGAAGAGTATCAATCCTGGCTTATTGATTTAATTCGTGGTAGCCAATTAATGAAACGTCTAAGAAACAATGCTTCGATTATAAAAGAAAAATTTGTCAACGCGCGTTGGCTTAGTCAGGGGCCGCCTGTAAGTAAAGAAATTGATCTTCATCATCAAAGACGTCTCGATTGGATATGGAATAGTTTTGTTTTGTTAGGGATAGCGAGTGGCAGCTGGTTTTTATTAGAGTTTATTTTAGCTAAATTAAAATTTAGCGACATTTTATATGTTTTTGCTTTAGGCGCTGCGACAGGTACAAGGGTTATTATCTTAATTGTTTTAAGTTCGCTTATTTGGATTCCTGTTGGTGTATGGATTGGACTTAGGCCAAGAATTGCCCAAAAAATTCAACCAATTATTCAATTTGTGGCAGCATTTCCTGCTAATTTATTCTATCCTTTAATTGTTATTGCTATTGTTCGTTTTAATTTAAGTGTAGAAATTTGGGTAACCCCATTAATGATACTTGGTACTCAATGGTACATTTTATTTAATGTAATCGCAGGTGCTTCAGCTATTCCTCGCGATCTTTATCTTGCTGCAAATAATTTTGGTTTATCTGGTTGGCTTTGGTGGAAGCGATTAGCTTTACCAGGTATTTTCCCATTTTATATTACGGGTGCCATTACAGCAGCTGGCGGTGCTTGGAACGCAAGTATTGTTGCTGAATTAGTTAGTTGGGGCAATACTACTTTAAAAGCGACTGGCCTTGGCGAATATATTCAAGCAAGTACCTTAGCCGGTGATTTTCCTAGAATTGCTTTAGGTACTGGTATGATGTGTTTGTATGTACTTGCATTTAATCATTTATTGTGGCGCCCTTTATATCGTTTAGCACATGAGCGTTTTAATTTTAACTGAGGTTTTAATAGGCTTATGCCAAATGTAATTATTGAGTTAGAAAATTGCCGTAAATCATTTAAAAAAGCATCCAATCAAGAACTTTTAGTCCTTGAAGATGTTAATTTTAAATTGCGCGAAGGAGAAATTGTTGCCTTACTTGGTAAATCAGGTTCAGGTAAATCAACATTATTACGTATTATTGCAGGTTTAGTCCCTCCTTCAGCAGGTCGTGTTACTTATCGAGGCCAACCTGTTATTAAACCTGTTGCTGGAATTGCTATGGTTTTCCAATCCTTTGCGTTAATGCCTTGGTTAACGGTGTTGGAAAATGTAGAGCTAGGCTTAGAAGCACAAGGCGTTAATCGAGAAGAGCGCCGAAGACGTGCAATTGAAGCAATTGATATAATTGGTTTAGATGGTTTTGAATCAGCTTTTCCTAAAGAGTTATCAGGCGGTATGCGGCAAAGAGTGGGGTTTGCTAGAGCGCTAGTTATTAATCCAGATGTTTTATTAATGGACGAACCTTTTTCTGCTCTAGATGTTTTAACAGCAGAAAATTTAAAGTCGGATTTACTTAATTTATGGCAAGAAAAAAAGACTAATACTAATGGAATATTATTGGTTACTCATAATATTGAAGAAGCTGCAACGCTTGCTGATCGTATTATAATTTTTGGTAGTGATCCTGGGTACATTCGAGCAGAATTAAAAGTCTCTTTACCACAGCCACGTAACCCTGAGACTGCTGAATTTCAAGAGTTAGTTGATAAAATTTATACGGTAATGACAACAGGCCTACGTGAAAAAGCCAAACGTGCACAACGAGAACGCCAAATTGGTTTAGGTTACCGCTTACCGGATGTAGATCCATCGGAATTATCGGGGTTAATCGAAACAATGACGTCATTTAGCGAGCGCATTGACTTGCCTGAGCTTGCTGATGAATTAATGATGAATATTGATGATTTATTCCCCTTATTAGAGACATTAGAAATTTTAGGCTTTGCAAGAGTCTCAGACGGCGATATTCAACTGACAGAACTTGGCAGAGATTATGCAAATGCTGATCTGCAAACGCGTAAGAAAATATTTACTAAACGTTTATTAGATAAAGTTCCTCTAGCGCGTTATATTCGCCATGTTTTAGATGAAAAAGTTGGCCACCGGGTATCAGAAGAGCGTTTTCTAACTAAATTAGAAGATTACTTTACTGAAAAAGAAGCTGAGCGTGTTTTACGTACTATGATTGATTGGGGACGTTATGGCGAAATCTTCGCTTATGATTTTAACACCGGCGTTTTAAGCTTAGAGAACCCAGGAATATCTGACGAAAGATCAGAGTCAGTACACTAAAATTTATTTTGATTTGAGATAAAAATGGATGATTATAACCCCGTGGGCTTGTCAAAATTTGAACTTGATACCCCTTGCCTGGTAATAGATAAAAATAAGTTATTGTATAACTTACAGCTTATGCAGCAACATGTTTTAGCGCACAATATTCAAGTAAGACCGCATGTAAAAACACATAAATGCTCAAAATTAGCTACACTTCAGCTGCAATATGGGGCTATTGGTGTTAGTGCTGCCAAAGTTGCTGAAGCTGAGGTATTAATTGCTGCAGGTATTCATTCTATTTTAATTACATCGCCCGTTGTAACACCTAACAAAATAACAAGATTACTTAATTGTGTTAAACAAGCACCTGAAACCATGATTGTCGTTGATAATCAAAATAATGTAGCTACTTTAAATGCAGCAGCTCAAGCTCAGCAAATAAAAATTAATGTGTTAATAGATATTGATCCGGGTATAGGACGAACTGGAATAAAACCTGAAAAAGCGCTTGAATTAGGCAAGTATATTCAATCATGTCAAGGGTTAGAATTAAAAGGCTTACAATGCTATGCTGGTAATTTGCAACATATCAAATCTTATGAAGAGCGACGAAAATCCTCCTTAGAAGTGATGCAAATGGCAAGTAATTTAGTTAAAGAATTTAAGCAAAAAGGTCTACCTTGCGAAATTTTAACCGGTAGTGGCACGGGTACTTATGATATAGACATTGAAGCATCTGAGGTTACAGAAATTCAGCCAGGCTCTTATACCGTGATGGACGTAGATTATACTGTAATTGGTTCAAAAAAAGATCCTAATTGCTTCCATACTTTTCAACCAGCCATGACTTTATTAACTACTGTAATTAGTGCTAACAGAGCAGAACATGTTACTGTGGATGCCGGTACTAAATCTATTTATGTCGATAAGCACCAACCCAAAATTATAGTACCAAAAGGATTAAGTTATGACTGGGGCGGCTTTGGTGATGAGCATGGCAAGATAACAGCAATAGATGGCAAGCTTCCTAAGCTAGGTGACGTATTAGAGCTCATAGTGCCACACTGTGATCCGACTATTAATCTATTTGATAAATTTTTTATTTGTGAAAATGATCTAGTAGTCGATTGTTGGGATATTGATTTAAGAGGTAAGTCTCAGTAATAAGCGTAAGCGCAGGATAAGTAGGTTGGGCTAAGCATAGCGCAGCCCAATAGTTTCAATTATAAGGCATGTAGCCCATTCATAATTTGTTGGGCTACACTTCGTTTAGTCCCAACCTACGTTTGCTATGTAGGTGGAAATCTAGCGGAAACCATTAAGTTTAATAATTTAATATCATATTTTCGTGCTATTAATTATAAATGTTCCCTAATTTTTAAATACTATGAAATATTTTTTATTGTTTACAGGTAGTGATCAAAAATCTTATTTTAAAGAAGAATCTGCTCTGCCAGAAACAGAAGAGCCCTTAGGTTCTTATTCATCTAAAATTGAAGTTGATACCATGCGCTTTAGAACCTATCCGGCTGGAAAAGTTTTTCCTATGCATACAGCCCCAACTAAACAATTTATTATTTATCAAGAAGGTGAAGTTGAAGTAGAAGCAAGTGGTGGTGAAACTAAAATATTTAAAGCAGGTGATGTCTTATTTGCAACTGACACTACAGGTACAGGGCATATCTCACGCACGCTAACAGCAGGTCGAGCTATTATTATCACTGTAAAAGACGAATAGAAAAATAAATCTTTAAGGGCACTTCTATCTATTCCCTCTCCCCAAAAGCTTATCATCACTAATTGAATTTCTTGTGCGGGAGAGGAAGTAAATAGAAGTGCCCTTAAAGATTTTAAGGTAGCGCGTACAAAATAACTTAATAAACGTTATCTAGTTTAGTCTTAAATAAGCTAGCATTCGGCAAAAAGCTACTTTAAAGTAGCTTTAGTAATTTAAGAATTAGCTTTTTTGATTTGTTTGATTAACTAAAAAATTAAGAATTTTGACCAGCCTCTCTTCATTTTGTGCCATTTGCAAATCTGTTTTATATTGGCCATTAACGACAAAGGAAGGTACCACGTTAATATGATAAGCTGCCATTTTCGCATTACCTTTATTAATTTTCATATCGACAGTAGGCGAATGCATAAATGCACTTTCAGCGGTTTCTTTGTCTACCCCTTGCTTAACAAAGAAATTAATCATTGCTTGATTATTATTCAGAGAAGCTTTATCTACTTGAATCGCTTTAAATAAAAGAGGATTTAACTTATCACTTAGATTTAATAGTTCAGCAGTGTAGTAAGCTTTAGCATAATATGACCAGTCTTTATTAAAGACTACAGGTATGCGAATGAAGTGAATTTTACCATTTTGTTGTTTAACCCATTGATCTAAATTTGATTCAATGCGATAGCACCAAGGACAGCCAAAACTAAAAAACTCAGTAACCGTCACTTTAGTATTCTTTGTTGGGGCAGATTTTATAACTTCATAATCTTTCCCTATAACAAAGTTTTCTGCTTGGGCAAGTATAGGAAATAATAAAACAAGAACTAATAAACGTTTTAACATAACTTATTTCTCACTTAAAGTTTAATGTAAACCTTGAATATAGTAAGCAACTGCTTCCATATCCTCTGGGCTCATACGATGGCTAATATCTCTCATAATTTCATTTAAATCATTACTACGCTTACCTTCTTTAAATGCCTGCAATTGTGAAATGGTATATTGAGCATGTTGACCTGATAAAACAGGGAAGTTTGCTTGCGCATTTCCTGTTCCTTTAGGACCGTGACATGCAATACATGCTGTAATATGTTTACTTAAATCGCCACCACGATAAATTGCTTCACCTTGTTTAACATATTTTTGGGGAGTAGCGCCTTGAGTAAGCGGTAATTTAGCATAATAAGTAGATAACTCTTTAATGTCTTGATCAGTTAAAGTTGCTGCAATAGCAGTCATAACAGGTACATTACGAGTCTTTACCTTTTTATAATCATATAATTGTTTTTCTAGATATAAGGCATGTTGGCCAGCAATATTAGGCCAAAGTGGGTTTGTGCTATTTCCTTCTGGGCCATGGCAAGCAACGCAAGTTGCTGCTTTGGCAGGCGCCACTAGCGTCTTATCAGCAGCTTGTACAGCGAATGTAGACATAATAGTAATAGCAAAGACTATTTTTTTCATCCTAACCTCAGAATTATCCTTCATTTAATGGTACACTGCTTAAGCAAAAATCCCAAAATGAAAATGTATAATAATGTTAAATAATCCGTATTCAAAGGCCTATTTTTTACAAAGTGCAGCGCGTGTTTCTCAATTGCCAGCTGATACTGGTTACGAGGTTGCTTTTGCAGGTCGTTCTAATGCTGGTAAATCAAGTGCTTTAAACTGTTTGACAGGGGTTAAGCAATTAGCACGTACTAGTAAAACGCCAGGGCGCACGCAATTAATAAATTTATTTGCTTTGGATGATGAACGGCGTTTAGTTGATTTACCTGGCTATGGTTATGCAAAGGTTGCTCTACAAGTTAAACAAGATTGGCAGAAGAACTTAGCCCATTACTTAGAGGTTAGAGAGTGTCTTTGTGGTTTAATTTTATTGATGGATTGTCGACACCCACTCAAAGATCTTGATCAAATGATGGTAGAGTGGGCTGTAAGTAGACAAATACCTGTACATATTTTATTAACTAAAGCAGATAAAATCAGCCGTAGTGAAGCTAAAAACACAGCTTTAAAGGTACGTAATCATTACCGTTTATTACCCGAATTAATTACCGTTCAACTTTTCTCTTCATTAAAAAAAGAAGGCATTGAGGAATTAATTAAGGTTTTAAATACTTGGTATCAATGGCCAGCTGAAGATGCACTAAGTAGAGAAAATACATAATATCACTGACAATACATTGCAGAAAAATTTATAATTTATTATGTTGTGTCAAAAATTTTCCACATTAAATTAACTGAATTAATAATCTAATTTTGAAATAAATCATCTATTGCTTGTGGGTTAGCAAGTGTTGATAAATCACCTAGCTCGTCAATAGATGTTACCTCTTTACTAGCTATCAACCGCAAGACACGGCGCATGATTTTACCAGAGCGTGTTTTAGGTAAGTCATTAACGAAACGAACAGCTTCAGGCTTGGCAATAGCACCAATAGCTGCTTTCGTATTTTCAAGAAGCTCTTGTTCCAATTTAGCACTAGGTTTATAAATTTCTTTTAAAGTTACAAAGGCATAAATACCTTGACCTTTGATTTCATGAGGTATTCCAACTACTGCAGCTTCGGCGACCTCCGGGTGAGCAACTAATGCACTTTCAATTTCTGCTGTGCCTAAGCGATGGCCAGAAACATTTAAAACATCATCAATTCGACCATTAATCCAATAATCACCGTCTTTATCACGCCGAGCACCGTCACCGGTAATATAGTAGCCATTATGAAAATAACTATTTTGATAACGCGCATGATCGCCTGCTATCGTTCTTGCTATAGAAGGCCAAGGTGACTTGATGGCTAATATACCCTCACTTGGCCCTTCAATCTCATTATATTTTTCATCAAGAATTACAGGGTAAATACCTGGCAAAGGCTTACAAGCGGCACCAGGTTTAAATGATTGAGTCTTGTTATATTGTGGACTAATCATAATACTGCCTGTTTCAGTCTGCCACCAAGTATCTACAATTGGGCAACGTTCTAAACCTACTTTCTCATAATACCATCGCCAAATTTCTGGGTTAATAGGTTCACCAACACTGCCAAGAAGACGCAGGGACTGTCGACTAGTGCTTTTTAACCATTGCTCACCCTCACGAATTAGGGCTCGGATAGCAGTAGGCGCTGTGTAAAATACATTCACTTTGTATTTATCAATTATTTTCCAGCAACGTGACGGATCAGGCCAGGTAGGTACGCCACCAAATATTAAAGTAGTTATGCCATTACAAAGTGGTCCATAAATTAGATAACTGTGGCCTGTTATCCAACCTATATCTGCTGTACACCAAAAGACATCTGTTGATCGACAATCAAAAACTTGCTGAAAGCTGTAAGCAACTTGAACTAAGTATCCTCCGGTTGTATGTATTAATCCTTTAGGTTTACCTGTGCTACCTGAGGTATAAAGAATAAAAAGAGGATCTTCTGCATCCATAATTTCAGGCGGGCATTCTGCATTAACTGTCGTTTTTAGCTCATGCCACCAATAATTTTTTACTGAATCAAAGGGTATCATTTCTTGGCTGTGTTTAATGACTAACGTTTTTATAGTTAAGTTCTTACTAGCTTCATCGGCATTCTCTTTTAAAGAGAAGAGTTTACCTCCACGGTTATAACCGTCACTAGTAATAAGTAACTTACTTTGTGACGCTTCTAAGCGTTGCTTTAAGGCCATCGCTGAGAAGCCGGCAAAAACCACAGTGTGAATTGCGCCTATGCGGGTGCAAGCAAGCATGGCAATAACCGCTTCAGGAATCATAGGAAGATAAATAGCAACACTATCACCTTTTTTGATACCTAATGATTTTAGCCCATTTGCCATTAGACAAACTTCATGATGAAGTTCCGAAAAGGTTAATGATTGTTGTTTATCTTCATTATCACCTTCCCATAAAATAGCTGTTTGATGTGCTTTTGTCGGCAAGTGTTTATCTAAACAATTGGCACTAACATTTAATTTACCATTAAGAAACCATTGAATTTTACCTTGATTAAAATCGCCACTTGACAGGGTACCCCAGGGTGCAATCCAATCTACATATTCTTTAGCAATATTAGCCCAAAAGCTATCTTTTTGTTCTTGCCCAACCATGATTTACCTTTTGATAGTTTTAATGATTGCTGAGAAATCAAGCTGTCCTAAACCTTTTTCATTAAATTGCTGATAAATTGCAGCCGCTTGTTTTCCTAAGGTTGTTTCAATATTAACTTGTTTAGCCGCTTCTTGGCTTAATAATAAATCTTTAAGCATCATGGCTGCTGTAAAACCTGGTTGGTAATCTCGATTGGCTGGAACATCCGGAAGCAGGCCAGGAACAGGTATATAATGACTGGTTGTCCAACATTGGCCAGAAGAGTTATTAACTACTTCAAATAATTTATCAGGCGCAAGCCCTAATTCTTGTGCAAGCACAAAAGCTTCAGAGACTGCAATCATGCTGATTGCTAAAATCATGTTGTTGCAAATTTTTGCGGCTTGTCCACTGCCAGCAGGACCTGTATGAAATAGTTTCTTACCCATTACTGTAAGTAGAGGTTTGGCCCGCTCAAATGCTTCTGTCTCTCCACCTATCATAAATGTTAGCGTTGCTGCTGTAGCACCTTTAACTCCACCTGATACAGGGGCATCAATCATCATTAATTGATATTCTAACGCTTGCTGATAAAGCATCTGACAAGTGGCAACATCAATTGTTGAACAGTCAATATGTAAAGTAGAGGGTGAAGCAGCTGCATAAAGTCCATCATTAAGACAAACTTGTTGTACCTGCTTTCCTGTTTGCAGCATAGTAATAATAACGTCTTGATGGTGCGCCGTTTGTTTTAAATCTAAAGCAGCAATGCCACCAGCACTAGCAAAATATTCTAAAGCCTCTGACTGTAAATCATAACCTGTTACGTGATGACCTGCCTTAACTAAATTAAGTGCCATTGGCAAGCCCATATGTCCTAATCCTACGAATCCAATGCGAGCCATTTTCTCTCCAACTGATCGTTTAACATCCTCACTTAAGTAAGTCTCTTTAGCTTATTAATGAGTCGGCATTATAAAAGCATTAGAGGCATTTTCATGAACCGGCCATTTGCTAGTTACAGTTTTAATTCGAGTATAGAAGTGAATACTCTCTGTCCCATGCATATTGGTATCACCAAAGGAGGAATGTTTCCATCCACCAAAGGGATGACTTGCAACAGGAACAGGAATTGGAATATTAATACCAACCATGCCTACCTGTACACGTTGGCTATATTCACGTGCAAAATAGCCATCTTTAGTAAAGATTGCAGTACCATTCCCATATTGATGTCGATTAACTAAGGAGATAGCCTCATCTAAATCGTTAACTCGTAGTATTACTAAAACAGGGCCGAAGATTTCATTTTGATAAATGGTCATGGATTCTTTAACTTCATCAAAAAGCGTTGGTCCTAAATAAAATCCCTCTGCGTGGATTGGATGCTTGAAAGAACGCCCATCAACAAGTAACTTAGCCCCTTCTTCAATACCTTGATCAATAGCTTGAATAACGCGCCCTCTATGTTCTTTGCTAACTAATGGACCCATATCACAGCCTTGTACATCGCCTGAATCAACTCGAATTGCTTGAATTAAAGGTAATAATTTATCTAATAATTGATCAGCTGTTTTATCACCTACAGTAACAACGACTGAAATAGCCATGCAGCGTTCTCCTGCAGAGCCATAAGCAGCCCCTACAATCGCTTGTGCGGCTTGCGCAAGGTCTGCATCTGGCATAACTACACAGTGGTTTTTAGCACCGCCAAAAGTATGGGCACGCTTACCATTTGTAGTTGCTGTTTTATAAATAAATTCCGCTACTGGTGTTGAAGCAACAGCAGTAAATGCATTGATATCTGGATGTTGTAAAAGATAATTAACAGCATCTTTATCGCCCTGAACACAATTGGCAACCCCTGCAGGTAAACCTGCATCTGTAAGCAATTCTAAAAGGCGAATTGGGGCTGAAGGGTCTTGCTCTGAAGGTTTAAGTATAAATGTATTGCCGCAGGCAATGGCCGGAATCATCATCCAGACAGGTACCATTACAGGAAAATTAAAAGGTGATACACCAGCGCAGACACCTAAGGGTTGCCTTAATGTGTAGCAATCAATATCAGTAGACACTTCAGGTGTAAAATGACCTTGCAGTTGCGACACTAAGCCACAATGAAGTTCAACAACTTCTATTGCGCGGGCAACTGAACCTAATGCATCATCAATTGTTTTACCATGCTCTTGGGTGACAAGCTTTGCTAAATCACGCTGATTTTTTTCTAAGAGATCGCGAAACTTAAATAAAATACGCGCTCGTTTTACAGGCGCAGTATGTGCCCAATCAGACCACGCTTCTTTAGCTGTTTTAACAGCAAGCTCACAAATTTGCTTATCGGCTAAATTTACAGCACCTATCTTTTCACCTGTAGCAGGATTATAGAGCGTACGTTGATTTGCACTATTATCATTATCCAGCTTTTGGCCACCAATATAGTGAGAAACAATATAGACCATCACTAAACTCCTTTTTAGGTAAACGTCTTTCAAAAATGTTTATTGTCAGCTAGACAGCTTAAGCTTTGGCTACGAATTTAAGTCATCTAAGCATCAACAAGTAGTTTTGAAAGAAGCAGCCTTCTATTTATTAATCACAAAATGTAGCCAATGTGACATAATAATGTCTTATGTTATCAGTAAATAAAGAGCTGCGTGATTCAATGACTTCAACATGACTATGTTCTTGGGCTTTTTCAAGCGCATTTAGAATCGCCTCATTAAGGCTTTCTTCCGAAAAGCCTGTATAATCACGTGTTTTTGATATTATCATCCGTTAACTATCCGTTCATTAATTGGAGAAATTTAGTTTAGCACGATAAACTTTGAAGGTCTTGTTATAAATTATTGACAATAAATTGTGAAGTATAAGGATTTATTCAATAATAAATCACCAACGCGAGCAAGGAAACTTAGCTATGGGAAAAACAATATTACGTGTTGCCGAAGGAATTGAACTCACTTCTATACTATTGGCTAATTTAAAAAATATTCTAGGCCAAGATATAACACTAGAAACTTATTCTACCACTCCAAATTTAGAAGATATTTATACGAAGCGCATTCAAGTATTACATCAAGCCTTTCAATTTATTGTTAAATCAATCCCACCGAAAGACAAGGAAAAAGAATTACAAGGATATATTTCTTGGTGCGTGAAGACTTGTTCTCTTTCTTCTGGTAAGACACTTTCGGAATATCAGGATACGTTAGCTCAGTTCGCCGCTTTACTCGTTAATGGATTGTTAGATTATTGGGATGAATTTACCTTTTTAGAAGAAAAGCACGCACAAGAGATTGCTATCGAGATGCTAAATAGAGCAGAGCAATATCTTATTATGAAGGAAGGTCGTCCCAATGTGGCTACTTTAAGTATAGACACGACCTTTAATGAACCAAAATTAATCTTGCAATGGGATCAAACCCTACCACCCTATACAGAAGAAACGCTTAATGAGCTAAAAGCAGTTAAGAATAGTAGTGTTTGGGTTACACCTGAATGGTTTAGGCAACTTCCTCCAATTCTCCAAATTCTTGTGCATGTAAGTGAATCTAAACCACTTAATAAGGAAAGTTTAAAAAAAGATTTAGAAGCATTAGAAACGCTCTGGAAATTTGTAAGAAATAATATGGAGCAAGCAAATTTACTTCAAGATTTAGAAATCATCTCGGAAGACAAATTACCTAAGCCCTCCTGGTTTTCTCGATTAAGTTTAGGCCATCAAAAAATTTTTAGTGAGTTAGCGTCAAAGGTTTTAAAAGAAGGCTTAAATAATATTGAAAATCAGCTAGTAGAGATGTTCAATTTGTTAGATAACCTTGCAATAGATAAAGAGATTAGAGACCTCCCGTACTGGTTTTTAAGACTACCTGCTTATGAACAATTATTTTTAAAAAGGATCCTTGCAGAAACTAATAGTGTGGCTGATGTTGTTTCTTACCTACCTAGCCGCTTACGCTCTTTGCCACTATTAGCAAACTTTGGCAAGCACCAATTAATAATTTTATACCCAGATGGGCAAATAAAAGAATTAGGTCAGGAACGGCTACGTTCTAGTCACTTAAGCTCGAGAGACTTAAAAGATGAACCTGCTATTTTGGGTCAAGAGCATAGTAATCGTAATGTACAGCAAATCCATCATTATTTAGGTAAAAGACGCTCGTTATTTATTCAGACTTTAATTAGCCCTATTGCTTTACCTAGTCAAATACTACCAGACCCAGCCTTAGACAAACATAGGCGCCATGCAGTAGAGCGTTTACGGGCGGAATACAAAGAAATTAAAATTTATACTACCAACCATCCATTTAATATAGCCAAATACTTAATCTATACGAGTTCTTATGATAAAGACTGCTTAGAGGTATTAAATAGTAAGGAAGAAGAATTATCGATACACAATATTAGGGAACTAGCTAAAAATTTAAAAATTGCTGATGATTTTGCGACAAATATGGCCAGCCTCATTGCGTTATCTTACTCCTTTCCTAAAGCATTTAATCAAATTAGACAATTTACAGAAAATCCCAAACTTATAGAGAAAATGGGTACTTCTACTTATGAACGTTTTATTCAGCAGCTTTTTAGTGAAAATAATATTCCTGAGACTTTATGTTCTAGCTTATGGCCAGAAAAAGGATTTAACAAAGATAGCGTCATTAAAAGCATAAGCTATTTTATTTCTTTAAAAGACCAGCAGCCTATAGCATTTAATTTAGCTAAAAGATTAACCGATTTAGCGCAACTTTATTGTGAGTATTCTAAAGTAATTAATTCAGGGTATGGTACAGCGACAATCTTCGATTATCGCTGCCGGGAGCTATGGTTAAGTTCCCTTGAGAATTTAATTATTCTATTTATAGATGGACTTAGTTATGGCTCTTGTGTAAGTGGCAAAGATAGAAAGGCTTTAGAAATAATTCATACTGATGCAATGCTGATTTACCATGAAATTTATGGTGTTTGGCCAAGCTTTTCTGATAATAGAGAAACAAGAGCACATTTTGAACGCATAGTATCTGATTTATATGTTACTTGGCATGCACATGTTCATGCAGGCCGAAATGCTGATGGTGCTCAAGGTATTAAAACACCAGCTAATTATCTGCCAAAAGATATAATAGATGCTATTAAATTAAAAGCAGGTAAACAGGTGTTAGCTATCGATGATAGACTTGCTACTAATAATGAAGTTAGGCGAATCGCTGGAATTACATCTTACATTAAACCTGGTTATGCCCACTGTGTTGCAGCAGCAATGCGACTTTCTGAAGCAAGCTTAGAAAAAATATTAGAAACAATTAAATTGTTAATAGGAGAAAAAGGGTACTGGCAAAAACAGTTAACATATCGTATGTTTGCTACAGCCATCTCACCCAAAGGTATTGGCCAGATCCAGGCAGTATTTGATGATGTGATTGAACCGCAGGGTTTATCTTTAGAAATTAAAATTCGTATGCTCGCTAATATTTATCACATTGTTTTAAATAGGCCTGCAGACTCTGACTTAAGGTTAGGCGGCACCAAGGTAGTCTATAAAAGTATAATGAGCTTATATGAATCAATTAATCCCGAAGCTGAAGTTGACTTGGTTTTGCAAAAGCTGCAAGAGACTAAAACTAAGTCTTTTGAAGATAATATAAAAGAGACAAATCAAGCATTATTAAACTAGCTTAATTTAAAAGAGAGCTTGTAGATATTATAGGGAGGGAAACATGTTAAATGTTAATACAGGTATTATTTGTGATGTCATTTTGAAAGCACGACAATTTCAGGCAAAAGAAGAGGTAAGTTTTCCTGAAATGACAGATGATATGGATGCATCTTATGTTTTAGCTGATTATGCCGACGATATGGTCTATCAAGAAGTTGTTGGCGCAATTAATAACTTAAGACCTGATCAGCAAGCAACACTTGTGGCTTTAATGTATTTAGGTAGAGGTGATTATGTGCCTGAAGAATGGGATGAAGCATTAGCTTTTGCAGTAGAGCGATGGACTGATCATACAGGTGAATATCTACTAGCTAGGCCAACTATGCCTGATGACATAGAAAGAGGCCTAGAGGCTATGGGACTATCATGTGGAGAATAATAAATCTTATAAATGTATCTTAACTCAAACAAGTAAGAGACTAAGAGATAATAGATTCACGGCGAAGATGTCTATATCTTAATGAAGGATTAGGCTAATCATTTATACTAAAAGGTGTTCTAAGCCATAATAGAGCGCCTGTAATTGTATTACTTTTTGACAACAAAGAATAATGCCTGGCATAAAGGACGCTCTATCAATACTATCATGCATAATAGTTAATGTTTCACCTTGATTACCGAAAATAACTTGTTGTCGTGCCATAATGCCAGGTAGACGTACGGAGTGAATAGAAATTCCCTGATATTTACCACCACGAGCGCCTGAAATTAATTCATGACTTCGATCTTCTATCTCTGATGCACTTCGTATAGCAGCAATCATTTCTGCAGTTTTCATGGCCGTCCCTGAGGGAGAATCAAATTTTTGGGGATGATGAGCTTCAATAATTTCTACTTCAGAAAGATAACGTGCTGCAAGTGCTGCAAATTGCATCATTAAAACGGCACTAATTGAAAAGTTAGGCGCAATAATGCCACCTAATTTCTTGTTCTCACATAATGACTCTAAATACTGAATTTGCTCTTGTTTTAAGCCTGAAGTACCAATTACAGGGTGGGCACCACTATCAATAATAGTCAAACAATTATTATACACACAATCAGCACGTGTTAAATCAATCACTATTTGTGCTTTTGTATCAAAAATAGCGGCACTTAAATTATCATGTCGGGATAGAGCGCCAACTAACTTAAAATCCGGGTGATTGGTTATGGTCTCACAAGCAAGCGTGCCCATCTTACCACGCGCACCATTAACGATAACACCAATCGCCATAATTTATCTCCTCACTTGCAATATCTAATTAGTAGACTTCTTACACTCCACTGCAAACGGCCAATGTGCAAGTCGCGGCGGTAGTGCTCGAATCGTCATATACTTTATGTACAGCTATATATACTGACGCAACCTGCAACTTAGCTCTTTGTAGAGAGTTTCAAAAGAAGTTTATTTTTTGCTAAACTTCTTTTTTCCTAGATTCCGATTTTCTCTAACTGTGCGCATAGCCCATAGTGTTGCAGGCGGCCAACCTAATAAAGTGGCTTGCATAAATAATGCTACAACTGCTCCACCTGGATTATCATGAATTAATAATACTAGCCAAGGAAAAGCAAAGGAAAGAAAGGCCCAAAACATTGTCTTTAACATTTCTAGGTACCTACTTAATTAATTTAATTTACTATACACAAAACTTGCTAATTAGTAATACTTTTAATTTAGACCTCATAATATTAGTTTAGTGAACTAAAGAGGCTTCAGCTTTCATATGTCAAAATTACGCTAATTGAAATTTTTTTAAATTATATTATTTCTTTACTTAAAAACTAAAGGTTAATACTACCTGTTTTAGTTAAGTCATTGCATTGAAACAACAAGTATTGTACCTTAACTACGCATTAATAGGCGAATCTCGATTTGTCTACTTTAATTAAAAAGAATTTTTTTTGCATTCTGAGCTAGTTTCGCTTAACATCGCGCAATATTTTCAAACATTGTACTTAAGTTTTTCAATTAAGGTATTAAGCATGAGAAGGTACGAACTTCATCCTTACACTGCTGTAATTAATAAAGCACAAAAAAATCAATCTAAAAAAGCTAAAAGTGATGCTTTAACATGGTTGGCGACCACATTTCCACAAGCTTTTGACAGTACAATGCGTATTCGTCCTTTAAAGGCTGGTATTATGAGTGATATCTTGCAACATGCGGATAAAGCACATTCATTAGGAATTTCTCGTAGTAAGATTCGCGAAGCGGTTGTCTTGTTTACACGCCGATTAGACTACTTAATTTGCTTAAAAGCAAAAGAGATGCGTATTGATTTAGAGGGTAATCCAGTTGAGCCTGTTACGACAGAAGAAGCTGAACGCGCGGCATTAAAAATTAAGAAACGCATTGAAAAAAATATACGAAATACTCGCAGTACTATGATGGTTAATAAGCCAACAGCAAGTATTTTTATAAACCAACCAAATACCAATCATCAAGCTAGCAATTTTAATCTATCTAGCCATCACTCTTCTGATGCCCACTATATTGAAAAACCACCGCTTTTTAGTACAGTCGATAATACTAATACTCTTTCTAAGCCTACAGTAATTGTAAAACGTAAACCTTCGCGTCAGTATGATCCAGGTGCAGTAGCTCGTCTAAAGGAAAGATTAGGTATAGCCCGTAAAAGTGAAGAAGAAGCTTAATAGAGACATTTAATACATCCTATTTAAGTTATTCAGTAGGCTTTAACTTTCTAGGATTCTATTAGTGGTGTCTTAAGAAAAAATATTTAAATGAGTTTATAAAATCTTGATGAGGTATTTTATCTCTTACGTTATCAATGGTAACAGAAAGTATACTTGATTCAGAATTATATATACCTTAACTACGGAAGCATTTGAATTTAGTTGAATAATTTGTAATAGCTTACCTAATGGCGGCAACTTAAGAACAACGCTGTCCTTCCCGCATAGGCGGGAATCCATTTCTATGTAGGCTTAATGCAAGTATGAAAATAGATTTCCGCCTTCGCGGAATGACAAAATGCTTAAATTGGCGCCATTACTTAATCTATTACAATAATTTTTAGAAGCTGGACTGAATAGCTAAATTACAGCTATTCAGCAACAACTTTAATGATTTCCATACAATTTGTTCCGCCAGGTTCACCTATAATTTGACCACGAGTTAATAAAGCTAGAGAGTCAACTTCCAATAACTTTAAGTTAGTTAGATGGTTAATAATGGCCTTTTTTATAAGTTCTACTTGTAAAGGGTGAAAATCATATAAAATAGGAAAAATATTATTTACTAAACTGAGTTTATTCACCGTTCTAGGGTTCGCACTAATCGCATAAATAGGTACTTTACTTTGATGTCGCGACATCCAAATGGCACTCGCGCCTGACTCTGTCAATGCAACAATGGCTTTAATAGGAAAGTGATTGGCTGTATACATGGTTGCCATTGCAATAGCTTGGTCGGCACGGTCATAATGACAGGTGTCTTTCTCAGGTTTGTTATATGAGAAAGAAGCATGTTTTTCAGCACTTAAACAAATTTTATTAACCATTTCAATAACTTTAACAGGATATTGGCCTGTTGCAGTTTCAGCAGACAACATAACAGCATCGGTACCATCAAGAATAGCATTTGCTACATCAGATACTTCAGCCCGAGTTGGCTGTGGTTGATAAATCATTGATTCCATCATTTGCGTTGCAGTAATAACAACTTTATCCAGTCGTCTTGCCTGCTCAATAATTTTCTTTTGAATAGCAGGAACTTCTGCCTCACCTATTTCAACACCTAAATCACCACGAGCTACCATGACAGCATCAGCAACATTAATAATTTCTGCTAAATTCTCTAGCGCTTCTGTTCGCTCTATTTTTGCAATAATAGGTATATCAGGTGCGTTTAAGTTAGCTAGCAGCTGACGCGCCTCTACAATATCTTGGCCATCTTGCACAAAGGACAGTGTTAAGTAGTCAACCGAAATTTCAACGGCTGTACGCATATCATCCTTGTCTTTTTCAGTTAAGGCACGTGCAGCTAATCCGCCACCTTTCCGATTCAAACCTTTGTTATTTTTTAAAATGCCTCCTTCAACAACTCTACAAAAAATACGTGACTTTTCAACTTTAGTCACAGTTAATTCAATAAGGCCATCATTTAATAATAACGTATCGCCAGGTAATACTTCCTGACATAAGGCTGCATAAGTTACACCTACAAAAGTGCTATTCCCTAATTCTTTAGTGGCACAATCAAGAATAAATTCCTGATTAGGAGTAAGAGTAATTTGACCTTCTTGAAATTTGCCAATTCGTAATTTTGGTCCTTGCAAATCAGCCATGACTGCAAGTGGTTGATTTAATTCTTGAGCAATCATCCGAGCTGTTGCAATTGTTTTAAGTACAGATTGATCTGCATGCGAGAAGTTAACTCGTAAAACATCAACACCAGCAGCTAAAATAGCTTTTAAAGTTTCTGGCGAGCTGCAAGCGGGGCCAAGGGTGGCAACAATTTTAGTTCTTCGATGTAGCATGTGCACGTTCTTCCAAGATAGCTACGGCCGGCAAGGTTTTTCCTTCTAGACATTCAAGGAATGCACCACCGCCTGTAGAAATATATGAGATTTGTTCAGTTAAATTATATTGATCAATAGCTGCTAACGTATCTCCGCCACCAGCAATTGAAAAGGCATCACTGTCTGCAATAGCAATGGCTATTGCTCTAGTTCCATAGGAAAATTGGGCAAATTCAAAAACGCCAACAGGGCCATTCCAAATAATCGTTTTAGCCCTATCAACAATATCTAGATATCTACCCACAGTATCTGGGCCAATATCCATAATCATGTCATCGCTAGCTACATTCATAAGTGATTTATTAAAAGCAGGGCAGTTTTCATTAAATGATTTACCAACTACGACATCAGAAGGTAGGAGAACTTGACAATTATGTTGAGTAGCTGTTTCTAAAATTGCTCGTGCTTCATCAAGTAAGTCATCCTCACAAAGTGATAGACCTATTTCAAACCCTTTTGCTCTTAAGAAAGTATTGGCAATACCACCGCCAGGTATAAGGTAATCAACCATCTTAACTAAGTGGTTAAGCAACGATAATTTAGAAGACACTTTGGCGCCACCTACAATAGCAACAATAGGTTTTTCCGGCGCTTTCATTACCGTTTCTACTGCTTCTAGTTCGCGTATTAGTAAAGGGCCTGCTGCTGCAATTGGAGCGAATTTTGCAACACCATAGGTGGAGGCTTGAGCACGATGGGCTGTACCAAATGCGTCCATAATAAAAATGTCACATAATGAGGCTAATTTTTTAGCTAGCTGCTCATCATTGTTTTTTTCACCAGGGTTAAACCGTACATTTTCACAAATGACCACTTCCCCGGGCTTAGCAGATACACCTTCTAAATAATTTGCTGCAAAGTGCACTGGATAACTTAATTGGCTAGCTAAATAACTAGCGACAGGTTCAAGTGAAAAACGTCTTTCAAATTTACCTTCTTCAGGACGGCCTAGATGCGATAGAACAATAACTGCAGCACCTGCTTCAAGTGCTCGCTGTAAAGTGGGTATAGCTGCTTGTAATCGTTGATCGCTGGTAATTATTCCATCTTTAATAGGTACATTTAAATCTTCGCGAATTAAGACACACTTATCACGTAAATCTAATTCACTCATTTTAAGCAAATTCATGATTAAAATCCCTTAACGACTCATCATACAACTAGCAGTATCGAGCATACGATTAGAGAAACCCCATTCATTATCATACCAGGCAACCACTTTAACTAAATTGCCTAAAACTTTGGTTTCGTTAGTATCAAAAATAGAAGATGCAGGGCAATGATTAAAATCACAAGAAACTAAAGGATCTTCATTAATATATAAAATACTACTCTTTGCCCGACGCATAATATCATTAATTTCTAAGGCGCTTGTTTCACGTGAAGCAGTAAATGTTAAATCAATAACAGAAACATTTAATGTTGGTACACGCATTGCAAAGCCATCTAACTTACCATTTAATTCAGGTAGCACAAGACCAACAGCTGAAGCTGCCCCTGTTTTAGTAGGGATAATAGAGTGTGCAGCAGCTCTGGCGCGCCTTAAATCACTATGACTACCATCAAGTAACATTTGATCATTGGTGTAAGCGTGTACAGTATTCACTAAACCCTGTTCAATACCTACTGTTTCATGCAAAGCCTTAACAATAGGCGCTAAGCAGTTTGTAGTGCAAGATGCATTAGAAACAATAATATCACTTGCACGTAAATTTTGATGATTTACACCGTAAACAACTGTTGCATCAACATCTTTAGCCGGTGCTGAAATTAATACTTTTTTGGCACCTGCATCAATATGCTGCATTGCCTTATCACGATTAGTAAATAAACCAGTGCATTCTAAAACCACATCAACGTCTAAATCTTTCCAAGGTAAAGCTTTAGGATCACGTTCAGCGAAAACACGAATCGCATGACCGTTAATAACCAAACTATCTTCTTTAACAGTGACTTCATAACCAAAACGGCCATGGGTAGTGTCATAACGCGTTAAATGAGCATTCGCTTCAAGGCTTGATAAATCATTGATAGCAACAATTTCAAATTCATCTTGTCGATTATATTCGTAAATTGCCCGTAAGATACAACGACCGATCCGCCCATAGCCATTAATTGCAACTCTCAGCGCCATACTTTTCTCCAAAATGAAAGATTCATTATGAATCAATTAAAAGTTATTAATAACATCAATTAAATGTTCTACTGTAATTTTTAAATAAGCATAAGCTTCATCGGCTGGTGCGGATACACCAAAGCGATCTAAGCCAATTACAGCGCCATCTAAACCAACAAAACGATACCAATAATTTGTTGCAGCTGCTTCAATCGCAATGCGCTTGCGTATTTTGTTAGGTAAAACAGATTCCTGATACGCTTTGTCTTGAGCAATGAACTGTTCACAACATGGCATAGAAACGACACGAATTTGTTTGTTTTGTTCCTCATTTAATTGTTTTGCTGCAGTGATTGCTAGATGCAGTTCAGAGCCAGTTGCTATAAGAATAATCTCCGGTTCCTGTTCGCAATCGACAATAGTGTATCCACCACGGCTAATCGCTTCTAAAGCGTTCTCTTGATGAGTTAGAGCAGGTAAATTTTGCCGTGATAATAATAAAGCAGAAGGCCCGATATGATGAGTTAGAGCCTGATACCAGGCAACAGCGGTTTCTGTTGAGTCAGCAGGTCGCCAAACATGCATATTAGGTGTCATTCTTAACATAGCCGCATGTTCAATGGGCTGATGAGTTGGACCATCTTCCCCAAGACCAATGGAGTCATGGGTAAAAACGTAAATAACCCGCTGCTTCATCAGAGCACTTAAGCGAATAGCATTGCGCGCATAATCTGCAAAGACTAAAAATGTTCCCCCATATGGAATAAAGCCACCGTGTAAGGCTAAACCATTCATGATCGCAGCCATACCAAATTCTCGCACACCATAATAAATGTAATTTCCAGAGCAATCTTTTGCTGTAAGCGCTTTACTACCTGACCAATTTGTATTATTTGAGCTAGTTAAATCCGCAGAGCCTCCTAACATTTCCGGCAATATTTTTGCATAATGTTCAATACAAGCTTGAGAGCTTTTACGTGTTGCTATAGCTTTAGTTTGTGTACGACATTCATTATTAATAAATTCTTTGGCTAAATCATGCCAGTTATCCGGTAAATCACCGTTAATACGTCGTAAAAACTCATAATATTGTGCTTTATTTTCTTGCTGATATTGATGGCATAATTGCAACCAAGCATTTTCATCTCTTTTACCTTGTTCAACCTTATTCCACTGATTATAAATAGAATCAGGAATAGTAAATGGTTCATGGGACCAGCCTAGTTTTGCTCTTACTTGCTCAATATTAGTGTTACCAAGAGGTGAACCATGACATTTTTCACTACCGGCAACAGGGGAACCAAAACCAATAATCGTTTTACAAATAATTAAACTAGGTTTATTTGTTTCAGCACGGGCTTGTAAAATAGCCTCTTCAATTGCCTCTGGATTATGGCCATCAACCTCTTCAACAACATGCCATTGATAAGCCTTAAATCGAGTAGCTGTATCATCAGTAAACCAGGCATCAACTTTACCATCAATAGAAATGCCATTATCATCATAAAAAACAATTAATTTTCCTAATTTCAAAGTCCCTGCGAGTGAGCAAACTTCATGTGATAAACCTTCCATTAAACAGCCATCACCTACAAAAACATAAGTAAAATGATTAACAATGTCTAAATTAGGTAAATTAAATTGATGAGCTAATGTTTTTTCAGCAATGGCCATACCTACTGCATTAGCTAAACCTTGCGCAAGCGGGCCAGTCGTTGTTTCAACACCAGGCGTCTCTGCATACTCAGGGTGGCCAGGCGTTTTAGAGTGCAATTGCCTAAAATGTTTCAAATCATCAATAGATAACTTATACCCAGTTAAATGCAGTAAAGAGTAAAGGATCATTGAGCCATGGCCATTTGACAAGATAAATCGATCGCGGTTAAACCAATGAGGATTACTCGGACTGTGTTTTAGAAATTTTTGCCAAAGAACAGTAGCAATATCTGCCATACCTAAAGGCATACCTGGATGGCCTGATTGGGCTTGTTCAACAGCATCAATACTTAAAACGCGAATTGCGTTTGCTAATTCGTTTGTAGAGCTCATTTATTTTCTTAGCTTATCACAGAGAGGGCTATTGTCGCTCAGAAGTTGTGATTCAGCAAGTTAATACAACAGTAAATATTATAGTCGAACTGCCTGTAAAAAGCTCTGGATTGAATTTTATTTAACTATTAGGGCCTTAGTTATTTATTAAAAATGATTGAAATTGCTCAATTAATCGGCTGTTGTTGATTTTATTAACAAAATTAGTAACAATTTGGCATCAAAGCGAAATAAGAGCAACTTTAGGATAAAATATGACTGCTGTAATGCGCCATCTGCAAAAGATAATACCAATGAGCCCTTTAAAAGATAAGCAGTTGTGGCAATTCAGTGAACAACTAAATCATAAAAAAATAGAGTTTTTTCTGCCTTTAATTAAACAGCATAACTTACTTAACCTTGAATATAATGTGCTGTGTACGCAATTGGTACATAATTATACCCGTAAAAATTATGATCCTGAGCAATTAAAAGCAGAGCTTATAACAGCGCTTATGATGGCTGAACTATTAGCCTATTTATATCAACATTATCTTGTAGTCCCGCGTGAAGTTATGCGCTTGCAGAAAGAACAAGAGGTATATCGACATTTACTAATCGATGCAGGTATTAAATTTCCATCAACTAATCTTTTCAATATCGAACCTTCCCATAATTTTACGCAAAAGATTCGCGGTAAAATTGCTCAAGTTAATTGGCTACGCCTCTTTTTAGTTCGTAGTAAGCGAGTATTAAACACCTGTGTACCCCTGGCTAAAGATTTAGAGAAATTTTGTCTTTTTGTTGCCACAGTAGATAAATATGCTAACCCTGTAGTCGCTTATTTAGGATGGGTATTTTTTATTCCACGCTTATCAACTAACTTGTTTTTATTATTTAAGCACTTAATTCCTGGATTTTGGATGGATGAGAAAGAGAAAAGCATAGGTTGGACTACCCGTTTTCATGCTCAATTACAGCGCCGCTGGCCTGAAATTGGTAATGATATTGCTTGGATGACCGGTGGCATTTTAAATTGTTTTATTCTACTTGGACCGTTAGCTCCCTTTAGTGTTTATGTTAACGTTGGTCTTTTTGGTTATGATGTTCTTTTAGCAAGCATAAGAGCGATGCTGGAAATTAAACACCTACATGCTTTGAAAGAAGAATATAATAATTTAGCAAATAGCTTGAAAGACCAAGGTGATAATCAGGAGTTAGTTGAAATTTATGAGTATCAGCAACATTTAGATGCTCAATTAAATTATGAATATAAAAGATTACTATTTGGTGTATGTAATACAACTGCATTGTTGCTTGCTGCTTCCATAACAATACCAATCTTTGTTGCTTCACCCATTGTTCCTTTTATTAGCGCCTTACTTTTAGTATCGATAACAGTTGCGGGCTATCTGATTTGGCAAAATATTGAAAAGAAAAGGCCATCTGAGAAAGTTGAGAAACACTTAAGTTTACCATCGCCTTTAACCGCGAATAGTTTTTTTGCATCTAAGCAAGGCATAAAAAAATCTATCGAAGTAGATATAGAGCCATTAAATTCATCATTAGAATTGAATCAAATGTAAGCGTAGAGTGATTCTTAAGTTAATGCTACAATTTTTCTTTTTGCCGAGAAAATTATGCCACAGACTACGCTGCCTACATTTAGTCAATTTAAGCCAGCTGCTTTTGTTGAGCAGCTTGATGCTTTATTACAGAAAAATTTACAAAAAATTACGGAATTGCTGCAACAACAAAAATCCTTTACATGGAATAATTTAATGCAGCCACTTGAGGATATGGAAGATGCCCTGGAGCGCTTCTGGTCTCCTATGTCTCATTTACATGCAGTTGTTAATTCTAAAGCACTACGTGATTGTTATCAGGCTTGTCTGCCTAAATTATCTGCTTATGAAGCTGCTATAGGACATAATGAAACCTTATATAAAGCGATCGGCTCTATTGATGCAGAAGATTTAAATGTTATTGAGCAAAAAATAGTAGCAGATACACTGAGAGATTTTGAGCTTTCGGGCGTGGCATTATCTAAAGAAAATAAAGCGCGTTTTGAGGCTATTCAAACCAGGCTTTCTGAATTATCAAATCAGTTCGAAAATCATGTACTTGATGCAACGCAAGCTTTCAGCCTACATATTACCGATGCGACTAGATTAAAAGGTTTACCACCGCATGCTTTACAAACAGCTAAAGAGTTAGCTGTTGAAAAGGGTTTAGATGGTTGGGTTTTAAATTTAGAATTCCCAAGTTATTTAGCAATTATTACCTATGCTGACGATCGAAGTTTACGAGAAGCGTTTTATCAAGCTTATGTTACACGAGCCTCTGATAAAGGTCCTTATGCTGGCCAATTTGATAATAGTGCTGTCATTGACGAAATACTTTCTTTACGCCATGAAAAATCGCAACTATTAGGTTTTGCTAATTATGCCGAATTATCTTTAGCAACTAAAATGGCTTCATCAACTAATGAAGTTAGTCATTTTCTTCTTGATTTAGCAGAGCGCGCTCATTCTCAAGCTAAAAAGGATATAGAAAAATTAAAGCAATTTGCCAAAAACGATTATCAGTTAGAGCAAGTTGAACCATGGGATATTGCCTATTTATCTGAGAAAATGCGCCACAAGTATTATGATTTATCTCAGGAAGATTTACGTCCTTATTTTCCATTAGCTAAAGTTATGACTGGGTTATTTACAATTATTGAACGTTTATATGGCATTCGACTAGAAGTGGTACCTAACGTTGATACTTGGCATCAAGATATCACGTGTTATCGTTTAATTGATGAGCATAATATTGAACGCGGGTTCATTTATATGGATTTATTTGCCAGGCAAAATAAACGTGGCGGTGCTTGGATGGATTCATTACAAAGTAGACGACGAGTAAATGGCAAAAGTATTCAACTGCCAATAGCTACGTTAACTTGTAATTTTGCTAAACCAGGTACTAATAAAGTGGCAACATTGTCGCATGATGAGCTTTCTACCTTGTTTCATGAGCTTGGTCATTGTCTACACCATGTTTTGACCCAAGTCGATTATTTAGATGTTTCAGGCATTCACGGCGTTGAGTGGGATGCTGTTGAATTACCAAGTCAGTTCTTTGAAAATTGGTGCTGGGAGAAAAGTGCGCTTGAATTATTGGCAGGTCATGTTGAAACAGACGAACCGTTACCAGAGAGCTTATATCAAAAATTGATTGCTGCTAAGAATTTTCAATCGGCAATGGCTATGATGCGCCAATTAGAATTTTCTTTATTTGATTTTCGTATTCATCAAGAATTTAATGCGGAGCAAAAAGAATTTGTACAGGCAGTTTTAAATCAGGTTAGGGAACAAACCACGGTTGTCCCTATTGTTGACTATAATCGTTTTCAACATAGCTTTTCTCATATTTTTGCTGGTGGTTATGCAGCTGGTTATTATAGTTATAAATGGGCTGAAGTTCTCTCAAGTGATGCATTCGCACGTTTTGAGGAAGAGGGCGTATTTAACCCTAAAACTGGCCGTGATTTTCTCCATTCAATTTTAGAAGTGGGAGGATCAAAAAAAGCGAAAGATGCCTTTATAAGTTTTAGAGGCCGACCTGCTACAATTGATGCTTTACTGCGTCATAATGGTATAAATTAGCCTAAGTTGTTAAAAATTTAATGGGCAGGTTAATTAAGAAACTGTATCCTACGGACTGTTGATCATTGCTATTGCTACCTACTTCCTGTGGACATGCCATAGGAGGTAGGGGAAAGGTGAATTCTCTAGATTAAATGTTCATTTAAAGCCTGCAATATTTAAAAAATATGGTATACTTATAGTGTTCCTAAATGGGGGGCGACTTGGCTTCGACGCGGGTTGCGAAACCTAAGGTGCATGCCGAGAACTTGAGAGAACTCTCGTAAATCAATCTCACTTAAATATAAATGCAAACGATGAAAACTTTGCAGGTGAAGCTATCGCTGCGTAAGCTTTGATAGTGTAACCGCACCGTGCGCTGCCAAAAAACCAGCGCCCCGTTGACCGAGCTTGCTTATCGGTATCGAATCAACGGTCATAGAAGATAAGCTAGCTTCTCTGTTTGTCTCGAATATGGAAGCGAAATTTAGAGACTAGCTGTGTTAAATCCTGCCTGTCGGAGAGAACATAGTGAATACTAAAAGACAAGGCTAAGCATGTAGATCTAAGGGCAGAGGATTTGCGGACGCGGGTTCAATTCCCGCCGCCTCCACCAATTAACTTATTGATTATTATATATTTTTCCATTTAAACTCCCCTTGCGGCTCCATAGCGGATCCAAATTATTCTAAATGCGTACTCCAGTTGTAAACTGGTTTATATCCTGAATAAGTTTTCGTGTCTGGTATCCATCGTCCATAAGTTTTGATTACCATTTCAACATCGACATGACCTAGTTGTTTAGAAACCCACATAATATTTTCTCCTTGCGAGAGCATCATAGATGCATAGGTATGCCGAGTTTGATATGGATTTCTATAACGTACATTTGCTCTTTTAAGTATATGCGTCCATGCTGTGCGTCTGACTTGCTGAGAGGTTTCCCATGGCTGACTGGTTCTTGGGTTATAAAATACCCTGTCATTATTACACTCCGTAAACTGCTTTTGATTTTGCAATGCTTCTTTTGCTGGAGCTAACAAAAGTACATCTCTTATACCTGCTTCTGTTTTAGGGCCTTTAGTGTTTTTTCCAACGATAGTCTCTTCAACTCTAACTAATTCATTGACCCAATCGACGTCCTTCCAGCGCAATCCTATTAATTCTGAAACCCTTAAGCCAGTAAAAAATGCAAATTGAAATAAATTACGCAGTTGCCCTTCACTTGAATTTAAAATGGCATAAATTTCATTTTTATCGAATGGATCAGGTTTATAGTCACTTTTTTTTGTATTTTTATCTAGAAGCTTACTTACTACTATATTGTTTAACGGATTTTCTTTTATATATTGATCAACTAGTGATTGCTCAATAATTGCTCTTAGAGGCGTTAAGATGTTAGATGCTGTTTTGGCTGTACAATTTAAGCCTCTTAACCACTTTCTTAATAGCGCAGGCGTTAAGTCTTGAATAGCAATTTTTGAAAAAGCAGGGTAGAGATGAGCATCACAAATCTTTTTATAACCTTTATAAGTACTTACTTCAGTCGTCGATTTAGATTGCTCTAAAAACTCATCAAGTAATTCTTTAATAGATACTCGGGTTTTAGTGCAGCCAAAAATCTGCGCACGTTTAGAATCAGGGAAATAGTCTAGATAATTAAAACTACCTTTCTCAATTGAATTTAAAATTTCTCCTCTTAATCGCTCAGCATATTTAAGATTTGCAGATGTGGCTTCAAGTTTTAAGGTTTCAAAACAACGGACTCCACGATAATAAAAGCTAATACGTATGGTCGTTTTACCTGAAGTCCATTTTCTAATGGTTACTCCATTCGGAGGGTTTGGATGCTTGCTTTGTTGCCGTTTTCCACCCATCTTTCTACCTCCATCAAATTTACCCATAAATTACCGTCTGGCCCAACTTTGCAATGTAGACCGTCAAGCCACATTCCACGTTTGCGCTTAGAATGTACGGCATTAGCAGAATCCCCTGTTTCTTGACAATATTTCTTTAGTTTTACCCACTTCACTTTTAGACACTCCTGTGGCTGTAAATATTGATTATTTGGTTTTAAAAGTTTCTCTTACGATTTAATTTGAGATTAAACTCAAGAATAATTTGATAAATCTTTATGAGCTTTAATTCCGAGGTAAAACTAGAAGGTAGAATTTCATCCAGGTAGATCAAGCGAATATTTTTTATTGAAGTTTCAGCTATATCAGCAATATCTTTTAAACTATAGGTAGTTGAATCCAATAAGAATTGGATTATTCCTTTATAAATTTGTATTTTACAGTTCTTGTTATACATAATCCTTATCCTTTTAATTTTTTTATACAACTTGAAGACACATAAATGTAACTTTAAGTTGTTAAATTGTAACTAAAAGTTAAAATAATGCAACTCAAAGTTAAAATTATAGATTTATTTGTAGGATTTTGGTTATCTTGAAGACAAAAAACTTTAAATGTATACTGGCGTACCTAACCCATGGGAGAAGGCCTTGGAAAGAGATTATTTTGTTGCTGGCTTTGCGAGAAGATTAACGAATCTCATGAAGCAGGCTAATTTAATTTCTTCAACCGCTAAAGCAGGTGTGAAAATTAGTAAGCTTGCAGAAGTTAGCGGGTGCTCACATCAAATGGCTAGACGTTACGTTCTTGGCGAAGCCCTTCCTGATATAGATATCACTTATAAAATAGCTAAATGGCTTAATGTTTCACCTGGCTGGCTTTTATTTGGCGAGGAAACGGAGATTCCGAATAATCTAAATCAAAAAGACTTAATTCAAATTGAACCTGACTTATTAGAATATATTCTAAGAAAAAGCACCATACTGTTTGATGTAGCGAAAGATAAAGAAGAGTTAGTCCAATTTATTATGGACATTATTAACGATGCTATCCGTATTGAGGCTGATAAAAAAGAAATTTTAAAAATTATAGATATTTCTATAAATTCCGCTTTACGTTTTAATGGAATTAAAAATGAGAGAAAAGTTAAAGTTAGTTAATGCAGTTGATACTAATGAAACTGAAGTAATGCTCCACCCCGACATATTAAATATTTTATTTGAACACCGTCGCCAGATAAGAAATGTCTTCCTGCAGATAAATGGATTTTACGACATTAGCCATTTTAGCTTATCAATTGTCGACCCTTCTAATGAAATGATAATTTTATCAGCAACACCCAATATTGAATACAACCTTATTCAACAAGATTTATGGAAATTTGATTCATGTTTTTCTCCCCTACAGCTTAACAATAACCAACTTTTTTGGTGGAATGAGATTAGTCAGGATGATTCCATTAAAAGTAAAATAGAAAAGATAAAGCTACAAAATAATCATTTTAACTTAGGAATGACTCTTTGCCGTCAAGTAGGCGATTTTTATTTTTTATACTCTTATGCAACCAAATCATTGGAAAAAGATCTGCATAATTACTATTCAGCTAATATTTTTAATTTAATTAATATTGGCGACTATTTTTACAATTCGATCTCATTTATATATACAGGGTATAATAAAACACATAAGCTACCGGAATTAGGTGCCCTTAATAATAAAGCAATCAGTAGGCAGAAATTGCTTAAGCTGGTTATAAATAATACTTAAATCAATAGATAAATTATGAAAGAATATGAAGTAATACAATTAGGTAATCCACTTCTAAGAACTACTTCAGAAGCGATTGAAGACTCTATGTTTGGCTCAGAAGAATTAAAAAATTTAGAAGATGTTCTCTTTAATGCCTTAAAACGTGAAAATGGCTTAGGGTTAGCCGCGCCCCAATTAGGAATCACTAAAAGAGCGCTAGTATTCGGGATGGATAAGCATCCTGTCTATACACAACTTCCAGCCATTCCTTTTACAGTTATATTTAACCCATCCTTTGAGCCTTTATCAGATGTAATGGAAGAAGCTTATGAAGGATGCATAAGTGTAGGTCAGTTGCGTGGTAAAGTGCCTCGCTATAAACATATTGGTTATAGAGGTTATGACGCTCATGGCAAGCTAATTGAGCGAGAAGTCTCTGATCTCCATGCTCGCGTACTACAGCATGAACTTGATCATTTAAATGGAATAATTTTTTTAGATAGGGTAACTAATCATAATTCCTTAGGTTTTCGCCAAGAATTAATTCAATGTGGCGCTTTGCCTGCTTAAAAAGACAATAATTACATGTTTGCTATTTCAAAGAAAACAATTATTGGTGGTGCTATTGGAAATGCCTTAGAAACGTATGATTACGTTATCTGGGGATTATTCTCTGTCTATTTATCAAAAGAATTTCTACCTCCTCAATCTAAATTATCAGATATCTTTTTTCTATTCTTAATTACTTATGTTTTACGTCCCATTGGAGGATTGTTAGGAGGAATTCTTGCTGATCAGATAGGAAGAAAAAAGATGCTAACGTTAAGTATTGTCTTAATGGGAATTTGTACCGGTTTAATTAGCATTCTACCTTCTTACCAAGAAATTGGCGTTATCTCTGTGTTCCTTCTGTTACTTATTCGATTAATTCAGGTTTTTACAGTGAGTAGTGAATATATTAGCTCTATTTCTTTATTGATTGAAAGTTGTGATAAGAAAAGAAAGGGGTATTTCGGCTCATGGGCTGCTTTTGGTGTTAACGCAGGCATGCTTATTTCTTCGCTACTAGGAACACTTTTACTGTATTTAATGGATATTGGCATTCTTCCTAATTGGGGATGGCGAATAGCATTTTGCATTGCTTTTATAACGATGTTAATTGGCTTTTGGATAAGAAACTCACTTCCTGAAAGTCTTGAATTTGTGATGAAAAATGCTAGAAATGAAAGAAGAACCTTTTACGAAATAATCCAAGAATCTGTATCTGTTTTAAGGACACATTTTTTCGAGACGATAATTGTTTTTTTTATAGTATGTTTTGGTGTATCTGCGACTATCCTACTTTTTGTTTATGCTCCAATACATATGATAACGTTTAATAGCCTACACAATACCCAATCCTTTATAATAAATTCAATAAGTTTAGTCTTGTTAACATGTCTAGTTCCTGTCTTTGGGGCTATGTCCGATACATTTGGACGTATAAAGATTCTACTGATAGGCACTGCGACGCTTGTACTGCTTAGTATTCCTTATTTTAAGCTTCTATCATTAGGTACTTTTTCTCAAATCTTATTGATAGATACTCTCATTGCCATTCCCTGCGCGAGTATTTTTGCAGTCACTCCTGTATTAATTGCCGAAATATTTCCATTATCAGTAAGATGTTCCGTAACTAACTTAATCTATTCAATAGCGGCTTGTTTCGGAGGAGGAATAACCCCCCTAATTGCATTTAAATTAGGAAATTATAATCCTTACTTACCTAGTTTGATTTTGGTAATTTTAGGGTTAATTAGCTTAAGTTTATTAAGTCTATTTCTAAAAAAACAGGATAATGTGGATCAATCATTAAAGTTGGTAGGTTACTGAGCTTTAGCTCATAATTTATTATGAGTCATAAGCCAATTTACTAGGCCTATATGTAGTTAAAGATCCCTTTAAAATACTCTATAGAATTATTTACACCAGTACTTATCTGTAGTAGATAAGCATTTTCTTCATCCCACCAAAGAGCATCATGCGGCCCATAATCACTATTAAAGCTTGCAATATATATATTGCTCGAAATCATATTACTTTTGGGATAAAGAACAGTTAAATTAAAATTACTATATCCGCTAAATGTATTCATATTAGGTAATCTTGAACTGGCTGGTTTCTTTATGGGAAGGGAGTCTTTATTAAAAATACGAAACCATGCAATTTGATTTCTCTTTCCATTTTTCGGGAACATAATAAATTGAGTTTCTTCAATTTGACTTTCATTACCATAAATAATTTGACTATCAACAACAAAGTCTAAGTTAAAATAATTTAAATGGTTTAAATAACTGAGATTGATCTCTGACTTACTACCTTTAAGGATATTATGCATTGGCCATCTTATATTCCATATGCTTGAAGGAGGTCTATATTCATTTCTATTAATGCAAGCATTTTCCAGGCAATTGCTGTATCGTGACCAATAAGATAGTTCAAAAAAATTCTTCTTTAAGATTTCATTTGTTAGGGAAACAGGAGTAAATAATTTACAAAGTTCTAAGAACTCTCTATCCTGCAAATCACCTTTAAGTAGGCGCAGTTCAATATTAGTTCCATAAGAATAGAAACTTAATGTTTTAGATTTTGAGTAATCATAACCAAGCCAACAAACCCTTTCCTTATCGAGCACATAAGGTTTCATTTCCCAAACCCAATGGTCATATAAAGCAGCATGGTCTAATGTCGATAGGGGCCCGAAATCGTACAAGAATTGTTTGCATCTTAAGAGAGTATCTTTATATTTAATGAAGAAATAATAAGAGCAGAAATGAGCAGAACACCAAATAGACCATTTTTTAAATTGATATCGACTAGGTTGTTCATTATAAGGAGCATCTTCTTGCCTAAGAATAAAGTTAGATAAAGTAACTTCATTAGTATTTGGTACTAAAATAATAAAATTTACTTTCTCTTGAGCCTTTAAAGGTAATATTTCGTGCAATAAATTCATTTCTTAACTCGAAACAATTTTTTCAGCTACTTTAGTTTGATGAATTTTGTCATTGCTCATAAAAAATCCTGTTACGGAGGCTCTTACATGATTCCCTGCAGCGTTTTCTACTTTCTTTATACAATGCAATATATTATTTCTAAAGATAACTAGCCTATTAGGCTTAGGTACAATATAGTAACCTATCCCATCTCCTATATAGTTATTCAACTTGTTACTGCTTAGGTGAAATCCTACTTTTTTCTTCTTATCATCCATTAAGGTAACTTCAGGATATTCAAAATCTTGCTGGGGTATAGGATTTATTAATAATTCTGCTCCCCAATGCATATCCCAAACAGGATGACAGTAATAGACGTAAGCGCCAGATATTCTATATTTTCCATCAGTATGCCAGGAAAGTCCGGCACCTCGAGGATAAAGATATGGCCTAGCATAGAAAAAGTCCCAATCGCTGCCTTTAACACCTATTAAATGAGAAAATTCTGCAGAATTTGCAAGGAGTTCCGCAATAAATAAATCGATGGTTGTGTTAGTAGGGTATATTTGCTCTGTGGTGCAAGGTTCAGGTCTAGGGTGAGAAATAGTAATATTGCCCCATAAAGGGGCTCCGTCCTCGAGACTAAAGGCATTTACCCATTTAGAGGAGTGAACAAACTTAAATTTTTCAGTTTGAATAAAATTCCAAGTTTTTTCAAAATCAGGTGGGGCCAAAAAGTCATCAATTACAGCAAAAACTTCATTGTTTAAAACTAAGTTCATATAGATGGTAAACTTTCAAAGAGTTTTATATTCCTTGAATTACCAAGGCATATATTCGTCTTTATCTTCATTACTATCAACTCTATCAATGTAAAACTCTTTCATAATATTTCCTTTCGAAAGTGATCTATAACAGGAGTTGATTATAGGTTTATTATTTTACTTAGGCAATAAAATTTGAGCATCATTGATATAATTTAATAAACTTAAATTAATCAAGCATTTATATGTTATATTGAGTTATCATCTATCAGCTCAGGGATACTATGAGTAATATAGGCATAGCCGCTAAATTGGCCGCTATCTGGATCGCGAAGCGAGCCAGTTAAAATGTACCCATTATTTTTTAATTCATTCATAACTCTTCTTGTTGAATCACGGCCGTTTTTTGACTGTTTAACTAAATGCGAAATCCTTATATTACAGTCTTTCGTGCTAAGAATATAAGCATAAAGTCCTTTGGCTTGCCAAGATAAATTAGGATTATGTAAACAAGATTTCAATAAGGTTACTTCAGTCTCATCAAGATGTGTTTTTGTCATTTTACTTAGCCTATATCACATAACGGAAAAATGTTTATATAACACGAAAATATTTGATTTAATCAAACAGGTAATTAAATTGTTTTCGTATCTGTAAGTTCTATGCCTTTCAGTTATTTGCCGGATGGTTTACGCTGTGCTTAAAACCACCCTTTAAGCTCAGGCTTGGGCCGCTCCATCAGTGTCAAGGCTAAACCTTCGGCGCACTCCGTGCGGCCTTGACACTGATTCCACTTAGTTCTTATGATTAAAAATAAAATAATATAAACAAACAACCTCCAATCAAAATGGTTGTGGAATATAACAATACAGACAGGTTATATTTTCGAGCCTGTTTCGCTAAAGTATGAGTTTCCATTAGAGTTTCGGATAATGTTATCTTTATAGTCTGAGCAAAGTGGCTATTAGTTTCTTGTAGTAATCTAGCCATGACTTCTTTACTACCTTCTAATGCTGAATTAAGAACTTTTTCAGCTTTATCCTTAGCGTCATCCTTCCATTGAGAGGCAATATCTTCTATTTCTTCTCTGAACTTTGCCAACATCGCCACTTGTGCCTGTCGATTTTCTTCAATCAATCTTTCGTTCATGGTCTGAAGGACGAGTATAGGATCATCCTTGCTTAAGACCACACCGTGCTTAAGGGCAATCTCTTGAATAGCTTCATCAAATTTATCTGACATCAGATCACCATGGCAGTATCTAACTGGTTGAATAGCTGGTCGCGAACAATTTTTAAGCGTTGGCGAGTCATGATACTTTTTTCTGGCGTATCCAAGACTTCATCAAAAGTTAATTTTTGTTGCAGCATTTCAGTTAGATCTCGACCGTAAGTTTCTTTTTTCAGATCAGGAATTTGAATTAAGGCTGATATTTTGTCTTTGTTATCACGGTAGGCTTTTAGTTGTTCAAATGTTTTTCCTTCATGCTCTATGGCTCCCCAATAGGGATTAAGCCAGACAACAAACTGCGCTTCATTAGAGAACTGATTAACTAGCTGCGCAAAGCCATTAATAGTATCGAATAAGGCTTGGCCGCCGGTAATGACAGTATGCATCACCATTTCATGACCTAATTCCTTTAATAAAGCTGGAACCTGGTTGTTGATGAGGTAATGAGATAGTGGTACAAAAAAACTGGCACCGTTGTCAATAACTACATCATGAGTTGTTGAGGCAATTTTTTCGATGAGAGCATCAAAAAGACGAGGGTTGATTTCATCACCGCTCATAACTTGAATATGATCGACGTTAAGTGCCTTAAAGCCATAAAAGGTTGAATTGATAGGGTCGGTATCAATACACAGTGGGGCTTGGCCTTTATGGTGTTTATATTGCGCCGTTGTTGCTGAAATAAACGATTTGCCGACACCCCCTTTGCCCTGCAGAGTGATATGTATTTTTGCCATTACAAGAGTTCCTCCAAGTTGGGTTTTGGATTAAAAGTAAAGCCGCGAATTTCAGTTTTTGCTTTACTTTTAGCCTTTTCATCTTCCTTGGTTTTTTCCTGCATAGACGACTTTTTTTCTGCAGCAATCAAACGTGCTACATAGCCACAAAATGTTTTATATGAAAATGAGATTTTACCTTCCTCAACTAAGGTTTCCCAGACAAGCTTTATTGACCAGCCGTCAGCCAGCGCTGAAGCTATATCTTTTTTTAGGGCAAGAAAAGCGGCTTTATTTACAGATTTATCAGAGACTTTCTTTTCCATCTGCTTTGCTGCGATTCGTTCGCTGAGGGAGTTTCCCATGTCATACCGTCAATTTATTATTATTCTTTCTGATGTTATGAAATATTGCGTTACTCTACAATATATTATGTTAATTTTTTTCATTTTAGCGTAATTAAACTTCTCGTTAAACGGATAAATATTCAGTTTACCGTAATTATTGGTAATTAAACGTAATTAATAAGGATTTTCACAAAATAACCTTGAAATTACATAAAATTACCTGATAGTATGAAGCCAAGTGAACTTGAAAAGCAGGGCAAGATAGGTGAAGTTAGCTAACCAGCAAGCTGGTCATCAAACTCCCACAAGCCTTATTCGCACCTTCGGTGCTCAACGGAAGTCCTGCGCTTTGAGCTAAAAATTTGATACCCAAAGGATTGCATAACCACTTTGTTAAGAGGTCAGCATCCTTATGGACAATAAGTTTAAAACACCTACCAGAAAAAATGGCCGTCATCTTCGTGTTCCAGTCCTTCCCAACGAAGAAATTCAAATTAAATCTAATGCAGATACTGCAGGCCTTTCTATTGCTGAATACTTAAGACGAGTTAGCTTAGGCTATCAAATCTATAGTGCGATTGATAAAGATTATGTGTTGGAGTTGTCTAAAATTAATGCCGATCTAGGAAGACTTGGGGGCTTGCTAAAATTATGGCTTAGTCATGACAAACGCGTTGCACATTTTGATCGTCAAAAAATAAGAACTTTGTTAAACCGCATCCAAATGACTCAGAAAGTACTGTTGGAAGTGGTTAAGAAGCTATGATTATTCGACACATCCCGATGAAGGCAGCAAGACTGAGTAGTTTTTCTAGCCTTGTCCAATACCTTTGTGATGAACAAAACAAAATGGTGCGTGTGGGTAGGATAAGTATATCAAACTGTAATAGTGATGAACCCATTTGGGCTGTTCAAGAAGTATTAGCAACACAAGCTAAAAACCAGCGAGCTAAAAATGATAAAACTTATCATATGTTGATATCCTTTGCGCCAGGTGAAATTCTTTCAAATGCCGCTTTACAGGGCATAGAAGAACGAGTAGTAGCAGCGATAGGATTTAAAGAACATCAAAGAATTAGCGTCGTTCATCACGACACGGATAATCTCCATATCCATGTTGCCATCAATAAAATCAATCCTATTACTTTTAATATGGTTGAACCTTTTAGAGCATATAAGACATTTGCTGAGATTGGGACTAAGTTAGAAATTGAATTTGGGCTTAAAAAAACTAATCATCAGACTCGCAAAAGTCGCTCAGAAAACCTTGCCGATGATATGGAACAACATTCAGGCATTGAAAGCCTGATTAACTGGATGAAGCAGCATTGCAAAGAAAAAATTGCTGCGGCTAATAGCTGGATAGAAATCCACAACATACTGGCAGAACACGGCTTGGCAATGCAGGTCAGAGCAAATGGATTTGTTTTTTGCAACCATCAAGGACTTACTGTTAAAGCCAGCTCAATTTCCAGAAATTTTTCTAAAAAAAATCTTGAGACCAAACTTGGCGCGTTTGCCTCATCGCCCTTAGAAAATACCGCCCCTACATCTAATGTATATCGTTATGAACCATTAAATAAAAATGTGCTTGGTTCTGAACTTTATACACGATATCAGCATGAAAAAGCACGCAATAAAATCTTTCTTACAAAACAGCTTAAACAGCTACGCGAAGCTAAAATCCTGCTCATTGCAAAAGCCAAAAAACGAGGACGAATGAAGCGAGCGGCTTTTAAATTAATGAAGATTTCCAGGATAAACAAAAGATATCTTTATCAAAAAATTAGCAAAACCCTTATTAAGGATATTACTCAACTACAGGAAAATTACGCAAAAGCACGTAGCCACTTAATAGATAAGCATCAAAATAAAACCTGGGCTGATTGGCTACGCCAAAAAGCACAGGAAGGCGATCAAGATGCCTTAACAGCCTTACGTTATCGTAATCGAAAAAATAAAAATGACTATACGTTATCAGGAAATGGAACTGTTTTTTCCTCTGCCAATATTGAGCAAATTGACTCTGTTACCAAAGAAGGAACCCAGATTTATAAGACAGATAAGGGTGTCATCAGAGATAGTGGAAAAGAAATCAAAATTTATAAAGGTGCTTCTGTCCCCACCTTAAAAAAAGCTATTGAAATGGCAAAACAGAAATATGATAACTGTATCCAAGTGAATGGCTCACCCCTTTTTAAAAAAGTTATTCTTGAGATTACTGTCAAACATAATATCTCAATCACGTTTGCTGACCCAGATATGGAAACTCAGCGTATAAGAATGACTTCAAAACAGGAGATAAACGATGAACGATCACAACGATTTAATGATGGAAGAGGAACTTCAAGAAGCAATGAGATTATTAGAGCAGCCCATAGAGAAAGAAGACAGCAAAATTTTAGAGCGAAGCCCAACGTTATCAGCCTTAGACAAGGCCCGCCAGCCGAAGGTCAAAACAGCTTGCGAGACCTGTCCGAACTCAATATGGTTCAGCTCGCCAGAAGAAGTAAAGTGCTACTGCAGGGTAATGCACATGATAAGCTGGAGCGGCAAAGACTCCAACCTGATAACAATGTGCGATGGAAGGTTTTTAGAATAAAGAAAAAGTCCCAAAAGTACTAATTCAAATAAATGGTGGGTTGATTTGACTAATCGATTTAATTTCCAAACAATCATTATATCGTTAGGGCGTAACTGGTTAATAAATCGTTCTAATTCAGAGCTATATTTTTTTTGCATCAGAAATTTTTTCCTGATAAATGCGACCGCAACTAGTTTCTTTTAAAGCAGTTAACGGTAGCTCTAAATTATGATGATATTACTTTTTTAACAAAATTAAGCTTTCTTTGACCAAGTAAAGCGTGCGGTAATTTGACAAAATACCCTATGGGGTATATACCTATAGGGGTATATTGGAGAAATCGCATGGCAAAACATCCAGACCACTATAATGAATTATCACGCTTAAATCGTGCCATTGGCCAACTTGAAGGGATTAAACGCATGATTGAGGAAAATCGTTATTGTGTCGATATCCTATCGCAACTGCGCGCTAGCCGTAATGCATTAAAAACAATTGAGCTTAGTGTGCTTGAGCGCCATGTTTTAAATTGCTTAAACGAGGCTGCTTGCCATGGCAGTCAAGAGTCAAGACAAGAAAAAATGGATGAAATTATGACTCTTCTTAAAAAATATGATTGAGGTGAGTTATGACTGCTAAACACAATGTGCAACATGACACAAAAGCGCACAGTTGCTGTGCGCAACCTGAAAAAGAGGTTGACTTTCGACCTGCTTCCTCAAATGTTATTTATACCTGCCCCATGCATCCTCAAATACGGCAAGAGAAGCCAGGCACATGTCCTATTTGTGGTATGGCGCTTGAGCCTGAAGAAATAACATTAGAGGCACAAAAAAATCATGAATACTATGATATGTTTTGGCGCTTTATTCTTGCCTGCCTTGCTAGTATTCCTGTGGTGGTGCTCGCGATGGGTGAGCATTGGCTAACGTCTTATATACCCTACTACGTTTCTCTTTGGACGCAAGCACTCCTTGCTACCTTTGTGGTTTGGGTTTGCGGTTGGCCTTTTTTCGTGCGAGGGTGGCAGTCGATTCGAACGCGTCATTTAAATATGTTTACCTTAATTGCCATAGGGACAGGGGTTGCCTGGGTTTACAGTGTCGGGGTTAGTTTATTTCCCCAATTGCTTCCCGCAGCCTTTAAAGAAGGTATGCTGCCTGTCTATTTTGAGGCAGCGGCTGTGATTACAACCTTGGTTCTTCTAGGCCAAGTGTTGGAACTCAAAGCGCGAGAGCGCACGGGGGATGCTATTAGGGCACTGCTTCATCTTAAACCCACCACGGCGCGCCGATTAAATGAACATCGGCAGGAAGAAGAGATTTCACTTGAGGCTGTTAACGTTGGTGATAAATTAAGGGTACGCCCTGGTGAAAAAATTCCAGTGGACGGTGAGGTCATGAGTGGGCAGAGCCATGTGGATGAATCCATGCTAACCGGTGAGCCTATGCCCGTTATTAAAGAGCCGGGTCAAAAAGTCATTGGGGGTACATTAAATCAAGAGGGAAGTTTTATCATGAGGGCTGCTCTCATTGGTAAAGACACGTTACTGGCTCGCATTATTATGCAAGTCAGTGATGCCCAACGCAGTCAGGCCCCCATTCAACGATTAGCTGATAAGGTATCCGCTTGGTTTGTGCCGGTTGTTCTCCTTATCGCGGTTATCGCGTTTATTGTCTGGCTTTTTGTAGGCCCACAGCCTACTTTAGGTTTTGCACTGATGGCGGCAATCTCCGTGCTGATTATTGCCTGTCCCTGTGCATTAGGGCTCGCCACACCGATGTCCATTATGGTTGGTATTGGCGAAGGCGCAAGACGTGGCATTTTAATTAAAGACGCCGCCTCCCTTGAGCGCTTGCGACAAATGACAACACTTGTGGTGGATAAAACAGGCACCTTGACCAAAGGTCACCCTGTCTTAACAAAGATTATCCCCATTGGGACTTGGCAAGAAGAAACCTTGTTAAGGCTTGCCGCATCCTTAGAGCACCATAGCGAACATCCGTTAGCAAAAGCCATTCGAAGTGAAGCCCGGGCACGAAAACTGTCTTTTATTGACGCCACTGACTTTATGGCCGTCACCGGCAAAGGCGCTCAGGCGCAAATCAAGGGGCAGACGGTTGCCATTGGCAATCGACACTGGTTATCGGTTAAGCTAGATGATGTGCCTAAAGAGGCTTTAAACGCACAAAAAGAAGGTGCAACACTTTTATATTTAGCCGTAGACAAGCAATTGGCAGGCGTGTTTATTGTCACTGACCCTGTCAAAGACACAAGTTGCAAGGCAGTCGCATCACTCAGGAAGAAAGGCATTGAGGTGATTATGCTTACAGGTGATAACGAGATAACAGCGAACGCGGTGGCTAAACAAGTCGGCATTCAAAACGTGATTGCCGAAGTGCTTCCGGATGAAAAAAGTAAACTGATTGGCCAGTTACAGCAAGAGGGGAAGATAGTCGCTATGGCAGGCGATGGGGTTAATGATGCAATAGCGTTGGCAAAAGCCGATATTGGACTTGCCATGGGCACCGGAAGTGACGTGGCAATTGAAAGTGCTGGCATGACGCTCCTTACAGGTGACTTAAGTCAGCTTGTAGTGGCTTATGAGTTATCGCAACAAACGGTCAAAAATATCCATCAAAATCTTTTCTTTGCCTTTATTTATAATGCGCTTGGCGTGCCCATAGCTGCAGGGGTGCTCTATCCTGTCCTAGGTTTACTCCTAAATCCCATGCTTGCAGGGGCTGCCATGGCGTTAAGTTCAGTGTCTGTGATTATTAATGCACTTCGTCTTCGCAAACACTTAACGTAAATAAGAGGTAACAGAGGCTTAAAATTTCTCATTTTGAGTTTAACAGGGATGAATGAATGTTTAAAACGAGTCGCAGGTTTAAGTTAAGATTGCTTCTTATGGCTTGGGGATTAACTCTTTGTTCAGCAATGGCTTATGCAGAGCCACCTCTAGGCTTAACTGAGCTAAATCGATTAGCGCTTTCGCAAAATAAAGACTTACGAGCGGCGCGTTTTACCATTGCGATGGCCAAGGGTCGCCTCATTCAAGCAGGGCTTTGGCCTAACCCAAGCTTGGAGCTAACCAATACGGATGACCGATTTTTTAAAGATGAGGGGGAGTATACTCGCAGTGTACTCATCAATCAGCCACTACCTGTTTCAGGTCGCCTTGCCAGGCAAAAAGCCCTTGCTTGCATTGAGCTAGCACGTGCGCAAGCTGAGCTTCGCGAAACAGCAAGGCAGGTTAGCGCAAAAGTAGCCACAGCTTTCTATGCGTTGGTTGTGGCTGAAAACCGCATGCAGCAATTAAATTATTTGCGCCGCCTGAATCAAGTGCTAGTGCGTGTGAGCCATAATCGTTATCATGCGGCGGAAATTTCAGAGCTTGATGATAATGCAGCGCGCATGGAGTATGCGCGAATTGAGCAAGACCAAGCCCTTTTAAAAAGCCAATTAGTTAGCCAATATGCGACCTTAAATCAGCTTATTGGTAGAAAACCGACCTCGCCTTTACGGATAAAAAAAGCCATTCTACTGCCAACGGCACAACCTAAGTTAGCTGACTTGATTAATAAAGCGCTTCGATACCGCCCAGATAGACAGAGTCTTCTCTTGGCAGTCAAGCTTGCAGAAGCTCAAAGAAATTTAGCGCTTGCGGAGCGTTTTGCCGATTGGACACTAGGGGTTGGGGTAGAAAAAGATAAAATTGTAGTTGAGGGCGCACCACCGCAGGAAGCAGATAAGGCATTAACGGTTTCTTTATCTGTGCCGCTCCCCCTTTTTAATGGTAATCAAGGACGGGTTTTGGAAGCGGGTGCAACAAAAACACAAGCACTCATGGCAATGAATGCGCTTAACCTTGCGATTGAAACAGAAGTTGTCAGCAGTTTTAGTCAAGTGAACGTGCTTAAAAGTAGTCTTTTGCACACCAAGGCGACTTCACTTCGCTTAGGGCTTGCTAATGTGAAACTTGCTCGGGACGCCTACCAAAAGGGTCAAATGTCACTGCTTAATGTGTTACAAGTTCAACGCCAACAAAACGATTTACAAACGGCTTATTTAACAACGGTAGAAAAATACTTTCAATCGTATGTGGCGTTATGTACGGCAATTGGCGTAAGTAGTGGTAGTGATTTTTGCGCTTACTTAGCTTCTGCAAAGGAATGTACAAAATGATAAATGGACACGTGGTTTTGCGATATTTTAGCCTTATCCTTTTTACAGGCGCTTTTTTTTATACCGCTCTTCTTTTAGCGCATGGTGAAGAAATTGAGGTCGATACCGCAGGGCCTGCTCAATCGGTCACGTTGACCTCTAAACAATCAACCCTGCTTGGCATTCGCGTGGCTGAAGTAAGCCAGCGTCCTATGGCAGAATTTTTGACGCTAAATGGTCAAGTTCAGGTGCTACCTAATCTTCAGGCCGATGTAAGTGTGCGAATTAGCGGCGCTGTCACCGATATTGTGGTTAATTTAGGGGATAAAGTAACCAAAGGGCAAACGTTAGCTACCGTGCAATCCCGCTTAATAGGAGACCCACCACCCAGTGTTGCTGTTAAAGCCCCGATGACAGGTATTATTGATGCACGTAATGTGAATCTTGGCCAAGCGGTAGAGCCAAATACCGTGCTCTTTCATATCAGCAACCGCGAACAGCTATTGATAGTAGCTCAAGTCTATGAGGAAGACTTAGGACAAGTCAAAGTAGGTCAGGCTGTTCAAATACATGCATTAAGCTACCCAAAAGAGACTTTCCTTGGCAAAGTTATCCTTATTGAGCCTAATTTAGATCCCATCACTCGCAGTATTAATGTCCGAATTAGCCTAACAAATAAGAACGATTTATTAAAACCAGGCATGTTTGTGCGTGCCAAGGTCGTGTTGCGTTTTACAAAAGCTGCGCTAGTTGTTCCTAATAACGCGTTACTTGAAGCAGAAAATGAAACGTTTGTTTTTGTAAAGTCAGGTACGCACTATGAGCGAACTCAGGTTAGCCTAGGCGCAAGCGATGATAAATACACCGAAATTAAAGCAGGTTTAGTGCCGGGTGATGAAGTGGTGATACAAGGGGCTCGCCAATTATACACATTATCCATCAGTGGCGGTGGGAAGCCTAAATCTGGTCATGAGGAGTCCCATTAATGTTTACCCACTTAATCGCTTGGTCACTTCATAATCGCTTTTTAGTGCTCGCTTTAACCCTTGTCCTTTGCTTATTAGGGGGGTATAACTTAAAACAGATGCCGCTTGATGTTTTTCCTGAGTTTGCGCCACCCCAGGTGGTTGTGCAAACCGAAGCACCTGGCATGGCCACTCAGGATGTAGAAACGTTAATTACCTATCCTTTAGAAAGTGCTATTAATGGCACCCCCGGGGTGGCTGCTGTGCGCTCTAGAACGTCTGTCGGTTTGTCCACCATTACGGTCGTGTTTGATGATAAAACGGATATTTTTAGGAATCGACAGTTAGTCAATGAGCGTATACAACAAGTCAGCAGCAGGCTTCCACCCGGCATTAATCCACCTGTCATGCTTCCTGTTATTTCCGCTGTAGGGTGGCTTGTGAAATATGCCTTAATCAGTGATACACTAAGCCCTGAAGCATTGCGCACGCTTTCAGATTGGACAATTAGACCACGACTCCTTGCTTTAGGTGGCGTGGCATCAGTGGTTTCCATCGGTGGTGAAGTTAAACAATATCAAGTACGATTACTTCCTGAGCGACTTCTTGCATATCGCATTACCATTGAGGATGTCCGCCAAGCGTTAACCACAGCCAATCAAAATGTCCCCGGCGCCTTTGTCCATCAAGCAGGCACTGAATTTGTGGTGGCAACACGTGGACGCATACAATCCCTTGAAGACATTAAAAAAACGCTCATTACGACCCGAAAGGGCATACCTATTACGGTAGGCAATGTTGCCAATGTCACCTTTGGTGGTGAGATAAAGCGTGGTGATGGTGCTTTTAATACCAAATCTGCCGTGATTGGCACAGTTTCCAAAGCCTATGGTGCAGACACGGTCACGACAACGGCTAAAGTGGAGCAGACACTAGAGAGTATTAGAAAGGCGCTTCCGCCTGGTGTTGAATTAAAAACAGCCGTCTTTCGGCAAGCGAATTTTATTGAATCGGCAATTTATAATTTAACGCGAGCCCTTCTTGAAGGCGCACTTATTGTCATCGTTGTCCTTTTTGTTTTCTTGATGAACTGGCGGGCCTCTTTCATTACGTTTTTATCGATGCCCCTGTCTTTTATCATTGGTTTATTGGTTTTGCACTATTTCGGTATTGGCATTAATACCATGACCTTAGGCGGCATGGCCATTGCCATTGGGGAGGTGGTTGATGATGCAATTATCACGGTGGAAAACGTCGTACACCGCTTAAGAGTTAATCGTGAGGCATTTTATCCTCAACCTGCTATGGCTGTGGTTTTTGAAGCCGTACTTGAAATTAGAAGCTCTGTTGTTTATGCCACAATTATTGTTTGTTTGGTCTTTTTACCTATTTTCTTTTTATCAGGGATTGCAGAGCGTATTTTTAGCCCACTTGCTATTGCCTACATTGCATCCGTCTTAGGCTCTCTTGTCGTGTCTATTACCATGGTACCTGCACTTTGTTATCTCTTATTGGTTCGCCATCAAGAAAAAATAAATGATAAAGCACTTAACCTACATGCCCTATCCGAGCATAGGTCTTCGGCTACCTTAGAGCAATCAAATACGCAATCAGTTGAGTCGGAAACTCGCTTTGTCCTATGGCTAAAAAGTCATTTCTTAACCATTTTGCATTGGTCTTTGGCCCATAGTAAAACCGTAATCATGCTAGCTTTGGCAGCATTTCTCTTTACGTTGTCTTTGCTGCCTTTTTTTGGTACGTCCTTTTTGCCTGAGTTTCATGAAGGTAATTTTATTGTGACCATGAGTACCTTGCCTGGTACCACGCTTGAGGAGTCCATGCGCCTAGGTCGGCAAGTGCAAACTATGTTATTGCGCTATCCGCAAGTGATTTCCATTGCTCAACGCGCAGGGCGCAGTGAGCTTGATGAAGATGCGCTGCCGCCTAATGTCAGTGAATTTGATGTGCGACTTGATTTTGATAAAGACCGCACCATGCTTCCTGATGAATTATTAGGGAAAATTCGTGCCGATTTAGCCAATCTTCCGGGAGCCGTGTTTAACGTTGGGCAATTTATTGCCCATCGCATGGATGAGGTCTTGTCGGGTGTGCGCGCGCAAGTGGCGGTCAAAGTGTTTGGCGATAATTTAACGACTTTAAACGAGTTGGGCCAAACCCTTGAAGCCTTGTTAAAAACGATTCCAGGGGTGGTCGATGTCAATAAAGAGCAGCAAATTAAAGTGCCACAATTGGTTATTAAAATTGACCGGGAACGCGCGGCTCGCTATGGGGTTAATGTTGGACAAATTTCAGAAGACGTACAAGTCCTTCTTAATGGGGTGACGGTATCAAGCGTTTTAGAAGGGCAACAAACGTTTGACTTATTTCTGCGGATGGATAAAACAGGTCGCGACAGTATAAAAGACATCAAAAACATGCTTATTGATGCTCATGATGAGGCAAAAGGAGGAAGCGCTCAAATTCCTTTGCGTGCAGTTGCTGATATCACATTAGAGCCGCAACCCTTTTCCATTAACCGTGAGAATGCCGGACGTTTGCTGGTGGTTTCTTTTAATGTACAAGGCCGTGATTTAGGCAGTGTAATAGAAGATGTAAAAAGTAAAGTTGGGCAACAACTCAAACTGCCAGCAGGCTACTTTATCCAATACGGCGGTCAGTTTGAAAGTCAGCAACACGCCTCTAATGTCATTTTAATCTTTAGCATTTTAGTGATATTTATTATGCTTATTTTGCTTCATAAAGCATTTGGCACTTTTAGAGAAGCGCTTCTTGTGATGTTTAATCTTCCACTGGCTTTAATCGGGGGGGTGATTTCACTTTACTTAGTCAGTGGTGAGATGAGTATTGCGGCGATGATTGGCTTTATTACTCTATTTGGGATTGCAGCGCGCAATGGCATTATTTTAGTGAGTCACTACAATCAGCTCCACCTACAAGGTAAAACCCGCGAGCAAGTGGTTATTGACGGCACGCTAGATAGACTTGTCCCTGTTTTAATGACAGCAGCAACCACCGCCTTAGGGCTCTTTCCCTTACTGTGGGGCTCACCTGCAGGCAAGGAGTTAGAGCGCCCTTTAGCGCAAGTGTTGTTAGGTGGTTTATTAAGCTCAACACTCCTTAATATGGTTGTTGTTCCTACCGTCTATAATCTGCTCGAAAAAAGGCGAGAGCGAAAAAAATCTTTAGAGCCCACACCATCAGGAGAAGCAACATGAAACGAAATCGATTAAAATCTAATTTTTCTAGCTATGTAAGCCTTATTCTTGGCCTTTTTATTTGGGGCCCCTCCTTAGCACTTTTTGCAGGAACTAGTGAGACGCCTAAAGTAGCAATACCTAAGACGATACCTGCTATTTGGAAGGCTATTGATGCGCATGGCGCTTCAATCAATCAAGCCATAAAAGACAATAAGCTTACCTCAATTCATGACCATGCCTTTGCTATTCGTGATTTAACCCACGCCTTACCACCTTTAAGTGAACGCTTATCAGAAGAGCAAAGACAAACGGTGCAAGATACCTTGGGTTTCGTAAATCAATTAGCGACTCGTCTTGATAAAACAGGCGATGCTAATGACAAAGAAGGCACTGTTGCCAATTGGACTAAATTACAAAAACTCTTAAGCCAGTTGCGTGCCTTTTATAAAGATGATGTTCGTTAAGGATTAATGGATAAGGATTAATGGATTATGAAATTATTTATTGTTTTAAGCGCCACCCTACTCAGTACGGCGGCCTTAAACCCATTGTTTGCAGCGCCAAGCGCTTCACCTAATCAGGCCAAAGCACCTGTTGTGCTTCTGATTAAGAAAAAGACGCTTGATGTTAATGGCAAGACGGCAGATGTGTTTCGCATTGAACAACCTGATGGGACATGGGGTTATCGCGGGATTAAAGGGCAGATGTTTGAAGCAGTGGTTAAAAATCAAACTGACAAGCCTACTGTATTACATTGGCATGGTTTAGTTGTGCCTAATAATCAAGATGGCGTGCCTTATGTCACCCAAAAACCCATTTTGCCTGGTGGTGAATACCATTATCGTTTTAAACTTAAGCAATCAGGCACCTATTGGATGCATTCACATCATGACTTACAAGTTCAACAATTTTTATCAGCCCCTTTAATTATTGAAGACCCTGCCGAAACCGTAAACAGCAAAGAGGTCATTTTTTTCATAGGTGACTTTAGTTATAAAAAACCTGAAGTGATTTTTGCTGAATTAAAAAAGGGGCAAATGACACACATGCATCATCAAGGCGCGATGGCTATGCCTATGAAACCATCCGCCCCTGATTTAGTTGACGTAGCTTATGATGCTTTTTTAACCAATTATCGAACCTTAAAAAATCCTGAGGTTGTTAGAGTTAAGCCCGGCGAAAACATTCGGCTGCGCTTTATTGCAGGCTCTGCCATGACTAACTTCTTTTTAAACACAGGGCAGCTTAAAGGAAAAGCCATTGCCCTTGATGGCGAGCTGATTAAACCTGTAAACGCTAATCAGTTTCAGCTGGCAGTAGGCCAGCGCCTTGATGTGATGGTCACTATTCCTGCTGGCGAAAATGCTTACCCCATTCTTGCACAAGGGGAGGGGACAACCCTGCAAACAGGGCTTATTTTAGCAACACCAAAAGCGTCTATTCCCTTACTTAAAGAACAAGCATCTAGGCAGGCAGGGGCGCTCAATTACGACCAAGAATTTCAGTTTAAAGCCCTAAAGCCTTTAGCGCAAAAAACGCCAGGGCAGAGGTTAACTGTCAATCTAGAAGGCGATATGATGCGTTATGTTTGGACGATTAATAATCAGAAGTGGCCTGAAATTAAACCATTGAAGGTTGATGAAAATAAACGTGTGGAAATGATCTTTAACAATAAAACTATGATGGCTCATCCCATGCACTTACATGGCCATGTGTTTGAAGTAACCGAAATTGATGGTAAAAAAATCAACGAAGGTCTTTTGCATGATACGGTTTTAGTATTACCAAATTCAAGTGTGAAAGTCGTATTTGATACGGATAATCCAGGTAACTGGATGATGCATTGCCATATGCTTTATCATCAAGAAAATGGCATGATGACTATTGTTAGTTATGCAGGTGTTAAGGCGCCTATTTTAACCATGCAACACTAAATGTATTCTGGGATAGCTACCTAAGACCTCTAAGTTTCCCATTTAAATGAAGTCTTGTTATCAAGGTAGTCTAAGCAGACGAGGGAACTTAAATAAAAAGGAGTGTTAATTAAATGAAAAGAATCGTTTACGGTGCTCTACCTGTTATATTGCTTGCTCTAGTTAGTTGCAGCAATAATGCAGCGCTACTGCCTGAAGCACAACAAGTTACTGTTGCTCAATCAGGTGCGGCAATTAAACATTGTAAAAACTTAGGCAAGATAATGGCTTCAGATGTAAATGGTGTAAGTCAAGCTTATCAGTCGCATGAGCATTTATATCAAGATGAAGTAAATATGCTAAAAAATAAAACAGCCGAGTTAGGTGGTAATACGTTATTAATTACTAAGGACAAAGCAACGTATACGGGCAACCCCCAAACACATTCAGTTGACACTCATAGTTTAGAAGGTATGGCTTACGAGTGCAGGCGATAAAAGAAAACAATGAAAGTGGTTGCTTTAAATGCTAAATGTTTTTGTACTTTTGTTTGCTGACATTAGATGAATATTTTATATCTAACCTGAATTCTAAACGCCATTGTCATAAATACAATGGCGCTTAACATTTAAATTAAGAAGCCATCCTTTCACATTCTTCTGCACATTGATAGCACGCTTCTGCACAGCGCTTGCAATGTTCCATGTGCTCATGTTTGCTGCACTCATCACCACAAGCGCGACAAATTTGAGCGCATAAACGGCAAACCTCTTTCGCAAACCCAGAGCCTCTCGCCATCATTTCTACAGCCATTGCACAAATTGCTGCGCAATCGTGGTCAAGCGCTATGCACTGAGCCATCTCTTTGCAATTATCTTCTTGGCTGCACGCAGCTGCACAATGCTCGCATTCTAATGCGCAAGCCTGACATGCTTTAATGCATGCTTCATACTGTTGGTGTGACATGTCATTCTCCTTACTTTAAGGGTTAATGAGACATATGATTATCAGTAGATTGTCCTTTAGACTTATCGTTTGCTTGCTCACTAGATTGCTCGCTTGATTGTTCATTGCCATACCATTGCGAACGCCATGCCTTTAATTGCTCAATTTCTTTTTGCTGGGTGTCAATAATTTTTTGTGCCATGTCTTTAATTTCGGGATGTATTGCATTGTTTAATGCATCTTTTGCCATCATAATGGCTGCTTCATGATGAGGAATCATTAAATCAATAAAGCGCTTATCATATTGATTGTCTTTTTTACCTAATTTATCCATCATCATTTTATCCATCATGGATTGGCATTGTGACATTGGGCCTGACTTGCAAGGACAATTATCTTCAGCCAAGCTAATAGTAGGAATAACCATTGAAAGCGCAAGAGAACTTGCAATCAGTGTTTTCTTAAGCATAAACGCTCCTTGTTTATTTTTAAATTAAAGTCTTTTTAAAAATAGACCCTATCTACGAAATATAAAAGGCTATTTCCTTGACTCATTAACTGTTTTTAAATAATCAATCATTTTCAGGGTGTCGTTTTTTGTCAACGGCTTAGGAAGAACTAACACTTTTTTCTCACCAGGTTTAATCACTGTTTTTGCTTGAGAAGAAGCTAAATAAATAACCTGGGATTCCTTGTTAAGAGGCGAGCTCTTCTTAAACTCATCAATTAAGTAGACTTCCTTTAAATCGATGTCCATTAAAATAAAGTCATAGTGTTTCATGCTGACTCGGTCTTGTGCTGATTCAAGATTCCAGGCCATGTCTAAATGATAATCCAAAGCAGTAAAATGCCAACGCATGATAACACGTGCAGATAAAGATGAATCTATGACTAAAAAAGATAACAATTTGGCCACTGATTGCTCTCAAAATATTAACTGTATCTTCTGTGGTAAGTGAAGCTAAAGTCCTATCAATAGCTATATTTTATAAGTGTAAGCGTTTTCTCAGATTAAATCTAAATTTGAATTTTAAATTCAGATTTAAAAGATGCCTATTCTAACCTTTTAGCGCAAAATAAACATGAGGTTAGACTTTTGGTTTTCTAAAAATAGCTGTTAAAATTAATTTTCAATTCTAGAGAGACAACATGGCAGAGAACTTACTATACTTACCCAGCTTTTCAGTAACCACATCTATTAATTCAGTTTGTTTATACATGCTTTTTCTCCATATTAGATTTTACCCATATAGGTGTGATCACTCCCTTGATTTGCCCTCTGTGAATAGGTCCGTAGTATCGACCGTCAAAAGACCATTCATTTTGGCTGGTCATAGTCATCACTTCATTTTCTTTTAGGTGATAATTTATAGGACGCCATTGGGGCAGCGTCCGATTCATACCATCGTTTAACTTTGGTTGTGAAAAAGGAATAAGTGTTTGATTTACAAAAACTCCTTCAGAAGTAACTGAGATTATATCATTAGATATGCCCACTACTTTTTTCATTAAATATCCATAGCCACCACAATAAAGCCCCTGATCTATATAACCTCTATTCATTGCCAAATTAAAAGCTTTCCTGTCATCAGGACAAAAAATCACATAAGCATTTTTAATGTTTTCAGCGTTTGTAATGCGATACAGACCGATAGGGATAGATCCAGTAAGGTTTACTCGAAGTCCCATAGCTGCCAAAAGAAACCCTATAAAAATAAAACTCATCAGGAAAATAGCAATAATGACCGACAGCTTTTTCATAGTTTGATTATCTCCTCCTCACTTAAACGAAGGCGCAAAAGATCCGAGTGTTTTGGCGCTTCGATGGAGGCTCGTACTATAAAGGTAGGATCTTTGAAATAAAGGGGCTGTTTGCCATAAATAGCAGGAAAGCCCGCTGCATAAATGACCATATCACCAGCTTCAACAATAAATCCATTGGCGTCCTTCTTAGGCCCGGGCATGCGCAGACACTCATCAACTGTTAAAAGGGGTCGAGATACCTCCTGAACAGTTTTGGACATTTGTGTTAAAAATGTTGAAAATCGTTTGCCGCTGGTAGTGATATGTTCTTTAACAATAGTCGTTTGGCCAGTTAATTTGGAGAGGTGCTCTGCTGTTTCTACCCTGTTAGGAGGATAAGCATTTTGAATATGACAGTTAGATGTAATTGTTTCATCAGGTCCATAGCCATTCTCACGGCTTTTAAGCTGATTAATATCCTGGCAAATTAGATAGAACTTTAAGCCATAACCAGCAACAAAAGCCAAGGATTCCTGAAGAATATCGAGCTTTCCAAGACTTGGAAATTCATCAATCATACAAAGCAGCCGATGCTTATAATTTTTTTTAGCTCTAATATAAGAAAACCCATTATTATCAGGCACGCGCTCAAATTCCATTTTATCAGCCAGAAGCCGTACCACCATGTTGATCATTACTCGAACCAGCGGCTGTAGTCTTACCTTGTCATTAGGCTGAGTTACAATATAAAGACTTACTGGACTTTCATGATTCATTAGATCTCTAATGCAAAAATCCGAGGCCGATACATTATAAGCCACCACAGGATCACGGTATAAAGCCAGATAAGATTTCAAAGTTGATAAAACGGAGCCAGCCTCTTCTTCAGGCCGGTCTATCATATCGCGGGCAGAAGCACTGATGACAGGATGCGTTTTACCCTCAATATGCGGATATTGTGTCATTTCAATTAGCAAATCAGCAATATTAATATTAGGATCAACCAGCATCTTATCAATATTAGGAAATGTAGCGGGTTCGCCCTGACTTTTCAATTTGTAAATTGCATGCAGAATAAAACCAACTAAAAGCGCTTGCGAGGTTTTCTGCCAATGAGTTAAAAGGCCTTTACCGTCAGGATCAATCACAAGTGTTGCAAGATTTTGTACATCACCCACTTCGGATTCCGTGCCAACTCTGATTTCATCAAGTGGATTCCAACGAGCGCCACCTTTTAGTGTTGCGGGTTCAAAACGAATGACTTTATTAAAGGCATGCTTTTGTCGCCAGCCAGCGGTCATTGCCCAAAGTTCACCTTTTAAGTCTGTAATGACGCAAGACTGTTTCCAGGATAAAAGCGTGGGAATAACAAGTCCTACCCCTTTACCTGAACGTGTCGGTGCATACGTTAAAACATGCTCAGGCCCATTATGGCGCAAATAATGAATTTCTCCCCGCTCATCTTCAAAAGCCCCAACATAGACGCCTTCATCATGTCCAATTAGGCTGGCATTTTTTAAATCCTCTATGTTGGCCCATCTAGCTGAGCCATGTAGGTACTCGCTAACACTCTCCTTTTTAAAATACTTACTAACTAACACAACGATCATTAACAATACACAGCCACTCATAACCATCATGCCAGAGGCTGCATTAAAATAATTAGGATAATATTGATGAAACTTCCTATCCCACCAAAACACCTGCCAAGGCATATAAATGTGAGACAATGAAAAACCCAGGCCATTAGCATAATGAAACTGATGCGCTATAAATTGAGTACCTATTTGCATGCTAATTAAAAGTGAGCCCAGCACTAAGGAGGCAAGAGGGCTGTTTGTTCTGCTATGATTTTTTTTTCCTACTTGAGGGCCAATGGCTTTATTGGGCTGGCTTGGACTCATTGTGTCCCTCCCGATGCCTTTCGATTAACAAACTGGCTAACTTCGTCCAAGGTTTCATCACCTCGGCTAAAGCTTCCTTCTGGAGCACCCATCGATACGACAGTTTGCGAGTCTGTCTCTTGAGATTCAGATGCTAATTTGCCAGCCTTACTTTGGATTGCATCAGCTATCTTTCCGCCAGCCGTATCAGCGATTCTATTTGTAAATGACGCTTTTATGCTGCCACTTTTCTCACGGGCAACATCCATAGCACCAGATGCTAAATGTGAGCTAAAAGAGCCAGCAAATTTGGATGCTTGGCCCAGAGCCGCTGCTAAGCCGCCAGTTTTTGAACTTGAATTAACACTGGCAACAGAGCCTGTATCGCTTGAGCTAAGCGTTTGACCCGCAGCCTTAAAAGCGGCATGAAGCGCAGACAATCCACCAGCACTTTGCATCATGGCAGCACTTGTTGCTCCTGTCATAGCAGCGCCAGCAATACTAGCAGCGCCCATTGCGCCTCCAATACCAATACCGCTGCCACCCGAGCCACCACCTAATATAATGCCTGATAGAGCCGGTGGAATTTTATTAATGAGAACCAGCAGAAGTACGGCAACCACCAGCATGACAAACATTTCTTTCAGCATGATATTGGATGACATTGCCGCATAGTATTGATCTACAAAGGACTTTCCGATGCCAATAATCAAAATCATGGCAAATGCCTGTAATGCAATACCTAATACTGTTTTGTAGTAGTTAATCGCAATGCCTTGCGTCCAACGTCCGCCGCCAAAACCTAATAAAATGATGCCGCCATACGTTAAAATCCAGGCCGTAATTAGAATAATGAGCATATTAATACTGACTAATGCCAATATAATCAAAATAAGTCCCGCAACAATCAATCCCACAGTAGTAGCGGCTGGAGACCAGATTGATGAGCTGTCAATGGCTTTTGAGACAATATCAAAACCCACATCCACAATATCAGAAGGCGAGACATGTTCATTCATACCAGAGGCTTTTGCCGCAAGCTGGCGCATGGAATCGATGATAGCTGTTGCAAGTGCAGGCCCATTATCTAAAATCCAATAGAAAAATCCGATTACCATAAAAAAACGTATGGTTTCTGCCATAAATTCTTGAATATCTGCTTTACGCAACGCCATAAGACCATAAGTCCATACCATACTAATTAAGGCCAGCGACCAAAAAAGATAACGGGCATAGCTCAAAATAGTTTGGCTCCACATAGAAGATGTATTAGCAAAACGATATAAAATGTTATCCAGCAAATCTCTACTATCCATACGGCTTTCTGCATGGCTGCATGCTGAGAAGGCGACTAAACAGAATAGAATTAAATAAAGGGTTGTCTTTCTATACATGGTATTACCACTTCTTTCCTGAGCTTTTAGAATAATTTCCACCTCTGAAACACGCATCTCCGATTGCTTGGAGCTCTTCTTTTGTACGGTCTTCTCTGCTGCTATCACAGGTTAATGAGGCTAGATTCTCTACCTTACTTCTTGATTTAGTATCAGCCGTGTCACAGCCTGAAAGTAAACAAATTAATATCAAAAGAGGTATGCTTAAAATTTTCATTTTTTGTCCTTAAGGTTATAGTGAGTTACCATTTTTTACCTGAACTTTTATGGTAAGTACCCGCCCTAAATTGCGTATCCCCTGCAGCCTGTATAGCTTCTTTATTTGTGCTAGCGGCATCTTTTACTGCCTGCGCATTTTGTTGCGCCAATAGTAGGCCTCTTATTTGAAGTAATTGATGAGATTGGTTGCTGGCTAATTGAGAAGCTGCCTGGAGTGTTTGTTTCTGGCCAACGGCACTTTGTGCTTGAGATTGTAAAATACGTAGTTTTGCTGAATCCGTTTTTAAGCTCTGTTGTTGCTTATCAATACCTTTGAGCATGGCATCATTGGCACGCTTCTCGGCAACAGAGGCACTTAGTCTACTTTGATTAATTTTCTTAAGTTCTTCAGGTGAACACTGACCATGACCATTAAAGCAAGACGTTTTTTGGTAATATTCTTGGCTTTGAAAACGATCCAAATAGCCTTGCAGACTGCCTGCCTCCTGCTTGTAATAGTCAATTGTATTCGTTGCTTCAAGCAGGTTGTTAATGACAGCATTAGCATTATCCCATTGAAACGACGTTAATGATTTGGTGTTCTCCAACATATTATGATATTGCTGAAGCTGATTTTTATATTGATCAATTTGAGTTTTATACTCTCTAATCTGATTCACAATCATTTTCCCATTTTGAATCCAGTTCGCGATGTCAAACACAGGCGCACCACCTGCCATGATAGTTGACGACCAGAGATAAACAAGCATGATTCTAAATTTCATCCTATTCCTCTTTATTAATAAGCAAATGGCCTATAGGGTTGTTTGAAGGTTAAATCTTTCACAACAATGATATTAAAACGGTAACCCGGGCGAACGTTAATCGTGGGCGAGATATTCAGATTTTTAGAAACCAATTGCGATGTCACTTCACCTAACTGCTGTCCTAATGCCTGGCTTAAAACGCTGCCTGCAGTTGGTTGGCTGTAGCCAAACTGATTAGGCTGATTTAGATTCTGGCTGTAAGTGATACCCGCAACAATGCCGGACATCAGAAGCGCTGAGCCATAAATTCTTGCATAATGATGATTAACTTGATCACGAAATCCGGCAAGTCCTGCACTGTCGGCGCCCGGCATAGAGCCGATATCGAATGCTTTGCCGTCAGGAAACACCAATCGTTGCCAAGCCACTAATACTGAATTTTGGCCAAAACTCACCTCATTGGAATAAATACCCACTATCTTTGTTCCTTGAGGAATTAAAAGATATTTACCTGAAGCGGTGTCATAAACGTTTTGGGAAACCTGGCCGATAATTTGCCCTGGCAGTTCAGAGGTAATACCACTCATCATGACGCCTGGGATGACGCTACCTGCTCTCAGTTCATATCGGCTATTTGGGTTTTCAAGCTTTGAATTTAAATGCCAGCGCGCTTCATCTTCTTTCCCACCTAATGTGTGTGGCATCGGTTTAGTGTTTCTGCCTTGTAACAACAGAAGTTGCTCTTTAAATGCAAGTGATTTATCCGACTCGAAGGTGACATCAGGAGTGCTTAGGGATGTTTTTATAGTTTCCCGGTTATTAAGCCGTTGGTTATCCACCATAATCATTGTTTTCGCTTTGACTGCTTCTTCAAAGGCTTGTGTTTTTTCCTGGCGAATACGCTCTATTTCAGCATCAGGGATATCTTGATTAACGATCTCTTGCTTTCGAGGTAAGTTTTCTTGTCCAGGTACGGGCAGATAAACCTCTTGATTGGTTGTTACGTCATCTTGTGGCGGTATCACAGCAACTTGGTGATTTCCTATCACATCATAAGCCAAAGTCATGGTGCTTTTTCTAAGATTTTTAACCTTGGCCATCTGAACTGGATGTTCTTGTGCCATGGCTCTTTTATTGGCAACGAGCGCTATTAATATGACAAAAACAGTCAAAATACCCACAGCAATAAGCAGTGGCACATTATTGACGCGCTTTACACCGATTGGCTTAAGCTTTTGCGGTGAGTAGTCCTTTGATAGCAATTGAGTATCTTGGTCCATCTGTTTTACTCCTTATGAGACCATGCGCTGACAGGGAGAAGTTTTTTGTTTGTTTGAGCATAAACCTTACTGAGCGTCTGTGAGCCGATATAAAGGCTGGTTCGATAAAGGTTGCGTGGCTCAATTTCATCAACCACATAGAACAAATTGGCTTTCTGCTTTGGACAATTCGTTTCAATCACGCCATACCCTTTCTTTCGCAGTTCGTACATTAGGTTCATGCCGAAGGCGTCCTTTACCTTTTGATTAATACAAAACGTATGTTGAGCAGGCGGATAGACCTGTCTTAATTGAGCTACCGCGTCTTGCGCCAGATAAGCATCTCGACTTTGAGAAACGGGTGTAAAATTCCCATAACGTATGCCAGTACAACTTGAAAGCATCACAGCAAGCCATAAAATACATAATTGCCTCATCATGCGCACCTCGTAATGGTAATTTTTTCTTGTGCTCGTCCACTTCCAACAACTAGGATGGCCTTATCAAAAACGCTATCAACGATGTAGCGGCAACCTTGCAGACGATAATTCACCATGACGGTTTCTGATTTTTGGAATAAGCCACGGCTCCTTAAAACCAATAACGCAGGCGCTTCGCTTTGAGCGATAGCGCGAGGCATCTCAATAATGGTTTTTACGCCATTGTTATAAACTCGAACTGGCTTAAATCGTGCCTTGCCATCAATTCGGTAGTTAAAGTTAAGACTGCCGAAGTACTCATTGATTTCTGGCAAGGTATTCTCTTTGCGTCTTTCTGCCTGAATTTGCTGAATTAAACGCCATTTCGCTTTTGCATCGTCAGGATAAATAAAAGAGACGTAAGGCATAAATTCAGAGCGATCTGACTTTAATCTAAAATGATAGGTTCTTCTGTCTGTGGTCACGACTAATGAAGAATCAAGATCAACATCTTTAGGCTTAATGAGTAGATGGATTTGTTGAGTGGCGCCTGCGCCGGTAATAGATGGCTCGATGATAAAGCGTGGATCGCCCACATTAATATCATTCAACTGCTCGCCTGATTGCAGAGCAATATCACAAACCTGCAAAGGGGCACAGACCACTCTGATTTGTCCTGAGCCATAAATAAAACTTACCGAGCCATCGGAAGAAGCGAAGGGTTTACTGGTTTTATCTCCCTTTTGCCAACGCGCTGCAATGTCTAAAGCCTGTTTTTCTTGGTGTGTGAGCTTGGGATCGCTATCAGAAAAATAACGATTCGCAAGTTCCTTATTATCTAGAGCAAAACTGGCCAAGGGCATCAGTAGACAAAATGAGAGCATTCTTTTTTTCATGTGTTTTCTCCATGCTTTAATTCATATGACCAGTTAAAATCGCGAACATAAATTAAGTGAGGGTTCTTCAAAATAGACGCATTAGAAACATCATTCAGTTCGTTATCTTGATACATCGTGAGCATGGCTTTCATCTTGTAAGGCTTTTCTTTAAGCGTTCCGTCGCGATTTCTCACCGTTTCAACCCAATCAACCTGCCAAGTTTCATCAGACTCCTTAAGCACTGAGCGAATTTCAATACTGACAAGCTCATGCCTTGCTCTTTCAAACGGATTAGATTGTTGTTTATCGTTATAAAAATCCTGAACTTTGGCGAGTGCTGCATCATTAGAATTTAAATAGGAATAAACTTGAAAGATGGCTTTCTTTTGTAGTTCGCTATCAACGCTAACCATGCGAATACTTTCAATGAAGTGGGCCGCTGCTGCTCGATAGTCATCTATACTGACTGGCCCAACCCTATCCGCACGCGTGACTGACAAGGTATTGCCATTAGCATCTTGTTGAAAAACTAAGGGAATAAATTTAGATTGGCTACCAATGGATATCAGTCCGCCAACAGCAGCTAGCGCCACTAAAAGGCTACTTAAACCCACTAGTTGCCAAACCTGTAGCGATTTCATCAAGCCTGCCGTATGAACGTTCCATGCTCTTTTAGCGTTGAGATAGGGATTATCAGTTAACGCTTCGTTCTTCCCTTGAGGTTTTGGAGTATTAGTCAGTTGTTTTATTTTTTTCATGCTGCTTCTCCGTACTGTTTCATCTGGACTCCCTTTTCTGAGAGCCAGTGGGATACCCATTCGTCACCATATTTCGATTCGAGCTGCTTCATACGTTCAATAGAGTCAGGATCAGTCGCCCCTACAAAAGCGAGTGCCATAGGGCCTAAAGCAAGTTGATAAAGCCGTTGTCCTTTTTCGCTGACATAATAGTAATCACGTTTAGGTTGAGCCGATGCAATAATGTCAATTTGACGTGGATTTAAGCCCATACGTTCATAAATCACACGCGTTTCAGGATCGCTTGCATACAAATTGGGTAGAAAGATTTTGGTAGCTGTTGATTCAACAATAATATCTAAAATGCCAGAACTCGCTGCATGTGATAAATGTTGTGTTGCCATAAAAACCACACAATTTTTCTTAGCCATGGAATCAAGCCACTCAGCAATCTTGTTTTTAAAGACAGGGTGCGCGAGCATCAGCCATGCCTCATCCAGTAAGATGAGTGTTGGACGCCCATCGAGTGACGTTTCAATACGCCGAAACAAATAAAGCAACACAGGAAGGGCGAATTTTTCGCCCAAACTCATTAAGTGCTCAATCTCGAAAGTCATAAATGAAGACAAGCTCAAGCCATCACGTTCAGCATCTAATAAATGACCCATCAAGCCATCAATCGTATACTGCTTCAGGGCCTCTCGAATGGATTCATCCTGAATGGTCATAACAAATTCTGATAACGTTTTAGAGCCACTTTGATGCATGCTGATAATGGCGTGAGCGATTTCATTGCGCTGAATAGGTGTGGTATCTAAACCATTTAATGTCAAAATTGTATCAATCCACTCCATAGCCCAAGCTCTGTCTGCCTGGGTATCTAAAAACTGTAAAGGAGCAAAGGAAAGGCGTGAATCTTTATCAGCAATCGTGTAATGCTCGCCGCCCGTCGCTTTGCAGGTTGGATACATAGACAGACCCTTATCAAAAGAATAAATACGAGCATCTTTGTAACGACGCCAGGATAATGCAATTAAGCCAAGGTGAGTGGATTTGCCAGAGCGGGTGGGGCCAAACATAATGCCATGGCCTAAGTCTCTAACATGAAGATTTAGGCGAAATGGCGCATTACCGCCGGTGAGGCAATGCATTAAAGGTGGTGATGAGGGTGGAAAAAGGGGGCAGGGCGCACTATTTTCACCTGTCCATATGCTAGAAGTTGGCAATAAATCTGCTAAATTCATGGTGTTAATCAAAGGCCGCCTGATATTTTCGACACCATGGCCAGGTAGGCTGCCTATAAAGGCATCCATGGTATTAATGGTTTCTGTTCGTGCTGTAAAGCCCAGCGCATTAATGTTTTTCTCAATAAAGAGCGCCGCTCTTTCAACTTTTGCCCGATCCTCATCCATTAATACAACCACTGAGGTGTAATATCCTTGGCCCACCAGCCCTGAATTAGTTTCAGCAATGGCTGCTTGCGCATCTTTCACCATGTCCATCGCATCTTCATCAATAATGCCTGAATTGGTATTAAAGAGCTGATCGAAAAAGCCTCTAACTTTTTGTTTCCATTTTTTGCGAAATTTAGTGTAGTGCGCTATTGCCTCATGCGTATCCATAAAGATAAAGCGAGAATTCCAGCGATATTCAACAGGAAGTTGGGTTAGCGCTGTTAAAATACCCGGATAAGACTCCATAGGAAAACCTTCAATGGCCACGCATTGAATAAATTTTCGACCAAGCTTTGGGATAATGCCTGTAATTAATTCTTGCCCTCCTATCATGGCATCGAGATAGATAGGATTTTTAGATAAATTAACGGGATGATTTAGTCCCGTAATGCAGAATTGTAAATATCTTAAAAAATGGTCGTGCACGACAACGTTACCTTCATTATCAACAAACTTTTCAGCCTTAAGTCTTTCCAAATGAAGGGCTGAACTCATGCGTGATTCAAAATTTCGGCAGGCCTGCTTAAACTCTTCAATGAGCTGATTCGTTTTTGCTTTCTGACTTAAATGCTCGCCTGAATCATCAAACATCAACTCAACAAAACGCTTTTGTGCCAGTACCGGCGGATACCATGTTAACGTGATAACAAAATAGCCTTCATATAAGGTCCCTACACCTTCAAATAGTTGCCTTCTTTCTTCATCAACTGCCATTGATATGGTATCGGGAAAGTAAGAATAGCCACGCTCACTGTAACCAGGAGCAGCACGTCTGATTGCATCCACATGAATCATCCAGCCATTGCCCATGACAGACAACGCTTGGTTGATGCGAAAGGCCATCATTTCACGTGCCTTATCCGTTATATTGGCAATATCCTCACCTTGATAAAGCCAGGCCGCCATAAATGAGCCGTTTTTACCGATAATGACGCCATCATCGACAACTGAGGCATAGTTAAGTAAATCAACCAGTCCCGCTGCATGGCTTCGATACTGTTTGATAGAGGATTTACGGCTTTTCCTACGAACTTCCCAAAACAAAGTACCTAACAGGACAAGTCCCCCGATGCTGATTAAAAAAGTAATTAATTCAATCATGCATAACCTCGTTTATTGTTTCTAAAAGGGGTTGAACGAGCAGGATAATAGGCCTGATAACGTCTTTGTCTTAAATAAATTGCTCTCATATATGCATCAGATTTAGCCATGATTCTTAAGCCCTTCAATGATGCAAACCACAGTAAAATACCCGCGACCGCTGCTAGCCAGTCTTGGGCCGCAAAGACCAAAATGGCGGATAATAATCCTGAGAACATAACCAACTCACGGTCTCCGCCCATAAACAAGCTGGGACGGTTACCGCATCTATGTATAGGGATAGTACGAAGAGTCATACTCTCGATTCCGTTACAATCTTCTCAGCAGAAGGCTTTGAAATTTCTGCCCCTTTGCCAGTAATGGCTGTTAGCGTGTTTTCTGCGGCAACTAAGAATGAAAGCACCAACACAAAAAAAACTAAGGAGCGCATAAAGCCATTCATCTCACCACCAAAAATAAGTGTGGCGCCAGCAGCGACCAACCCAATAATCGCAGCGGAAAAAGCAAAAGGGCCTGTCACTGATTTTTGTATTTTGGTTAGCCATGAGTCGAAGGGAAGGCCGCCACCTGCATTGGTTGCGCATGCAGGATGAGTCATTAACAGTAGCAATAAAAACACTGTTCCTAGCAACCATAAGCTCTTAGAATTGAAGTTAATTACGTGATTCATTCATTCTCCTTAAACAAGTTTTTCAATATTGTAATGACCATTTTTGTAGCCATTTATGGATATGATTTCTTCTACTCGGCGTCCTATGGGGGTCCTGGCGATATACACTACACAATGAACCGCTTCAGCAATTAAAGGTTCGATTTCAGCAGGAGCCGCAGGATTTCGAGTGATAAGAGATTTCAAGCGATAAAGTCCGGAAAGCGCGCTATTAGCATGCAAGGTAGCAGCGCCACCTTCATGGCCAGTATTCCATGCATCAAGTAAATCAAGCGCTTCACTACCTCGAACTTCACCAACGAGAATTCGATCTGGCCGCATTCTAAGTGTGGTTTTCAAAAGTTGGGTCATACTGACATTCAAAGTAGTGTGGTATTGAACAAAATTCTTAGCCCTACATTGGATCTCGCCTGTATCCTCAATAATAAAAACGCGTTCATTAGGAAAATTAATAACCATTTCATTGATAATGGCGTTTACTAATGTAGTTTTACCTGAACCAGTGCCTCCAACGATTAAGATGTTTTGATGTGCAACGACTGCTTCCTTAAGTAATGCATGTTGCGCTTTTGTCATAATTGCCGATTGTACATAGTCATCTAGGCTGAAAACCGCTATGGCCTTTTTACGAATCGCAAAAGTCGGTTTTGAAACCACTGGTGGTAATTGTCCTGCAAACCGAGAGCCATCCAGAGGTAGCTCTCCTTCCAAAATCGGATTAAAACGTGTTACTTCTTTACCATGAAAACCTGCAATTGTTTTGATGATGGATTCTGCACGAGCTTCACTAACACTACCTATGCAGCGCATCGTCTCGCCAAGTCGTTCCTGCCAAAGCCTACCATCAGCATTCAGCATGATTTCAACAGTTTTGGGATCATTTAATGCTTGTTCAATCACATTTCCTAAATCGCGCCTTAGCTTTTCACGAGCTCTGTCTTTAACTGTTATTCCTTGTTCTTCTGATGCTTTCATAGGCTTATTTCCTAAATCTTATAGCTAATCACTGATGGCTTTCAGCCGCTCTGCCGTGTTTGAATTTACTGATTAAACGCTCAACAATGCTTTCTTTATTTGAAGGGTGATCATTGAACCAATTATCCTTCTGCCGCTCCCGATAAATCCGCCTTTGAATTTCATCACGGTGAACTGGAATTGACTGAGGTGCATCAAAAGCGAGTCTAACCTCACCGTTACGATATCCAACCACCGTACAGTAGACATCTTCACTAATCACAACTGACTCTCCGACTTTTCTTGTTAAAATCAACATGCTGTTTCTCCTTTTGTTATAAATGGGCACAAGGCCTGATTTCTCTTTAATCTTGAGCCGCAGAACAATTGAAGTTTTTATCGTTAGCGAGTTTGAGATTGGCCAAACGTGCACTCGCTAATTTGCGCATAAAAATTTGTTTGCCATCGACATCAACATGAGGGGGAGCTTGAATACCTACTACGATGCTGCCTTCATGCTCAAACAAAATTTTGATTTTGATTTGACCTTTATTAATTAAAATTTGCTCGCCAACGCGACGGGTTAAAACGATCATGTGCTTTCTCCTATAGTTTCATGTTTAACTGTTGTTTTATTTTCGCGAGATTAAATGCCGCCACCTCTAAATTACGTGGACGCTCTTTTTCTACCCGCCTAATAAAGTTATGTCTGCGTTTAATATCACGGCACATATCAACAAACTGGGGTAAAGTGGGTGGGAATTCGCGATTAGTACGACACTCTTTAATTGCAAGCTCAAAAGTCCTGTCATCAATTTCGCAGAGTGCTTCTTGCCACTGTTGCTTCATAAATTTAATAAAATTTTCCTCTTTTAATTGGTTGCGCCAGAGTTGCCCATAAAAAGCGCCGAACTGTAAAAATAACCTATTAATACGTTTCGCGTTCATTGGCACGCCTTGCGAAGCTGATGACATTGCTGGCTTCATCTTCGCCGTTTTTTCCAGATTCATCTTCACTGCCGGAACCGCAGCTGCTCCAGAGCGGGTCGTAAGCGGTAGGTTGTGTATGACTTGTTTCATAATTTGCATTTTTAATGTCCTGAGAATAGTGTGTTAACTCATCAGCCCAGCATTGCTGTGCCAGCCAATTTGCTGGGTTTTTCCAATTTGGTACCCAAAGGCCTTGTGCTTTTTGTTGTTGGATAAAATTAATTTGTGCTTGTAGTGCTGAAAGGATCTGCTCAATCAACTCATCCGAAGGGTTAATCTCTTGAAAAACTTTCCAAGCATATTGTTGGGATTTTTTGATAGGATAAAGTTCCCAAAAACGTGAGAATTGCTTAAATAAAAAAATATAATAATTATTATATTGAGGTATGGCGGCTTTTGCGGTTTTTGGTGTGGCGGAATGAATCGAATTGTTGTCGAAAACCCTTATTTCTTCTGCGCTATCTCCATTAATTGGGGTGGCGGTTTGGTGTGGCGGTTTAATGGCTAGTTTATTTTGAACAGACTTATACACTTCCACCAACATGCATTTAAAAATAAGATTTTTCTCAGTGCAAAGTGATTCTAAAAGACCTGCTTTTACTAGTCCTCTAAGTGCGCGTCGTAATTGATCTTTACTAGGGCTACCACTTTGAATGCCAGGATGAGGTTCAATATAAAGAATTTCAGAGATAGATTGGTAACTGACTCCTCGTTTTACCCCTACGATACCAGTTTCATAATCCACATAAGGACGCAATCCCTGCAAGTAGACTAAACGTTGTAGAAAAGGCAGCCCATTCAATGCTGATAATTCCTTATTGTTAATTGTTAAATAATCCATTGCACATCCGTTTTTTAATTCGCCAAATTTCTAATATTGTGATATCTTTTTTAATATTCTTGTCGTTTTAACACAATACGTGCAAAATAATATTGAATTTAACACATATAGAAATATAGTCAATTTATTTTTCCATAATGAGAGAAAATAATAAAAATGAATATAAAAGAAAAAATTGGCCAGAGAATTATGGAAGAGCGGAAAGCTAAAGGCTTAACTAGAAAAGCTTTAGCTGAACTCACAGATGATCTTAAGCAGTCACGTATTAATAATTGGGAGCATGGGGCAAGAACCCCGGGGCCGGAGGAAATTAGGCAATTAGCCAAGGTACTTGAAGTTGAGCCTGCATATCTTATGTGCTTAACAGATATTAAGCATATACAGATACCTAAAACACATGTTGGTGCTTTAATTCCTTTATTAAAGAAAGAAAAGATTTCTCAAGTTAAAAGGTATATTGATGATTTAAAAGATCAAGAAGGGCAGGTTGATCAAGAATTTATTCCAATTAGTAACAAATTAGCTGAAACGGTAGGAAAGTATGCTTTTGCATTGCAGGTGTTTGATGAAAGCATGGAACCAGAGTTAAAGATTGGAGATATTTTGATTGTGGACCCAGATGTAGAACCGAAACCAGGTAATTTCGTTGTGGCTCAACTTGATGGTGAAGAAATTTTTATCCGGCGTTTTAAGCAATTAACAACCTTTAAATCTTTAAGCAGATTTGAGTTATTAGCAATTAATATGCATTGGGCAACAATACAAATAACAGAAGAGATCCCATGTAGGATATTAGGTACAGTAGTCAATTTGAATAGATCATTAATCTAGATTTATCAGTGTCTAAATAAGGTATACCTTAATTGGACATCAGAATAATAAGCAAATCACTGTCAGAAAAATATGGTTTCACTATTTACTGACATTTTTAGTAGAAAGTCATGGAATTCAACCTGACAAATTAATTGGATTAATATGCTTGGAAAAAAATTAGGTTATGTTCGTGTTAGTAGTTTTGATCAAAACCCTGAGCGGCAATTAGAAGGCTTACAGTTAGATAAATTATTTATAGACAAGGCTTCAGGCAAAGATACCAATCGTCCGCAACTTGAAGCGCTTATCGCTTATGCTCGTGATGGTGATACAGTTTATGTCCATAGCATGGATAGACTTGCTAGAAATCTTATTGATTTAAGAAAGCTAGTGAATCAATTTACAAAGAGTGAAGTTAAGGTTGAATTTATCAAGGAAAAATTAACCTTTAGTAGCGATAATTCTCCAATGGCTATTTTGTTACTTTCTGTTATGGGTGCTTTTGCAGAGTTTGAAAGGGCATTGATTAAGGAAAGGCAGCGTGAGGGCATTGAACTGGCTAAAAAGCGTGGTGCTTACGCTGGACGAAAAAAAGTGCTTACGGCTGACCAAGCCCTTAGCCTTAGAGAAAGGATAAAAGCAGGGGAGAAAAAAGTAGCGCTTGCTCGGGAACTAGGTATCAGTAGAGAAACTCTTTACCAGTATCTAAGATTAGGAAACTCTTAATATGATTTGGGAGGAGCTTAAAGAAATAGGGCAAATAGAAGTTGATGGTGAATGCTTTTCTTTGATCCATTTAAGAGATAAAAAATATAATTTTCTTATTGAAAGTCAACCTGGTTATTCGGAACTATCATTTGATCTCCTGGTGCAATATAGCAGCCACTGTGTAAGTTATGGTCAAAAGCATAATGAAGAGAGTATAACAGCTCATCTCTTTGATCATCGAAACAACCCTCGGTCATTTTGTAAACACCGCTATAACCTTTCTCAGCAGTTACCAGAAATCTTTAATAATATTTTAACTAAAGTCTTTTATTTCACAGGGCATGATAATTGGCTTTTAATAGAAATCATTGATGAAAATGGCTTAAAGTCAGATTATGAAATATTTTTCAGACTGCATCGAGAAACTGGAAGGTTTTTACGCCTTTACGTTGAAAGCGCTTATATTCGAACAGAAGAGGGCTTGATTAGGAAGCCTAAGCATTTTGCAAGGCAAGAAAAAGTTAAGGCTAAAACATTATTTTCTAAGAAGCTTAGAAACGAGTCCATACGCAAACCACCGGTGCGAAGATAAAAAAGAAAAACCCCAATTAAGGGGTTCTTCTCTCGGGTATTCTTGGTTATCTCAGCACGGCTGAGACCGACAAGTCGGCGATTGATGAACACCATTTCTAATAGAAATAGCCCCGTACATATTCATCTATGTATAATTTTAATACTAAACATGAGATTTGTAAATATTTTATTTAGTTCTAAACTGTCTTTACATAAAATGTTGTCTCTAAAATTGAATCATCAACAATAATAAGAATTAAAACACCACAATTAGGGTAATCCAAATATACTGTTTACGCCTAAGTGAAGTGGTTCATTAGTTTGAGTTATTACTTTAATAGCTAAAGATTGCAGCTGGCTGGAAAACATTGCTTTGATCTTTTTCTAAATTGATGAGGGAAAATTAGATATGAATAAAGCAGAAAGCTACGGTAGTATTGGAGATAAAATTACTGATACAGCTGGGTAAGCAATTAATATACAAGTGAAAGCTGAGTTGATACGTCAAATTGTAGCGTGTATTAAAAAATAATTGGAAGCAAATCGAAGTGACCCGGTATTGCGAAATTATACAGCTTTATTTAAGTGATATGCTAGGTGGGTGGAACTCTCGGTTTTCATTAGATACAGTGGTAAATATTGCAGCCACTATAAGTCAACGGGTTCATATTTAATTAGAAGCTGCTTAACCTATGACATTTGAATTATAAAATTTGAACATGATGTTGGGTAATAATAATGGTCAAAAAATATGAAATTAAAATTGTATTCGACACTAGTGGCCTACATACCAAAGTAGCCCATGATCTTTTTAATAAAGCAATTTTTGAATTAATACAAAGGGAATCAAATAGAACAGATATAAGTTTAACTTGGTTTTTTCCAAGAGTCGTAATCCAAGAAAGGCAGTATCAAATGCAAAAAGTTGCAGATGATTTGCTTCCTTCGCTTGATAAAATTGAAATTCTACTTGGACATAAGTTAAATATAACTAGTGATATATTAGCACACCGAGTGGAAGAAACTATCGTTAAACAGCTTAAAGATAGTAAAATTCAAGTAATTGAATTAGATCATTCCATAATTAATCTTAAAACAATTATTGAAAATGCTTGTTTTCGGCGTTTACCTTTTTCAAAAGGTAAAGAAGAGAAAGGCTTTCGAGATGCCATGATTGCCGAATCTTTTTTCCAGTTGGTTAACAACTCACCTAAATCTTCTACATCATGTAAATTGGTTTTTTTTACTAATGATACTGAATTAAAACAGTATATAGAAAACCAATTAACTGGTAATAAAAATATAATTGTGTTGTCAAGCGTTGAAGAAATTGAGGGATTAATAAATACTTTAGCTTCTGAAATTGATGAAGATACGATAAAGAGGTATCAAGATTTAGCAGCTGCTTATTTTTTTAATCAGGAAAAAAAAGAGGGCAAATATTTCTCTGAAAAAATACAAAATAAAATTGAAAATGAATTTAGTTCTGAACTAAATAAATGCCCTGAAGGATTAAATATACAGCGACAAAATAAAATTTGGCTCATTTCTACTCCTCAATTTATTCAGAAAGAAAGGACACGATTAAGTTGGGTTTCACGTATCGAGGTAGAATTTGAGCTTTATGAGTATTTATCTGAAAAGTTAGGCTTATTAGAAAATAGTAATAAATTTGATAGGCTTAAGGACTTATCTAATAGTTTGTTTTCAATTGATAAAAACATTAAAATTTTAAATCAAACAGGTTTATTTAGTGGCAATTTACCAAGCAAAAAAATTATTTCCAATGGCAAATCAATTTTTGATGTTAGGTGGAGTGTAACCTTAGGGGCTAAAAATAATTATAAAAATTTTGTTATCGATGAGATAAATTTTATAGATACAGTATTTAATGAATAAGTATTTCTGAAGTAATAATTTCCCCTGAAAATAAGTTAAATTTAATTTAAAATTTAGCGGCACCAAATCGGCACCATTTGCAGACAATTTCAGACCATGAAAGACAACTTGATGTACTTAAAGAAAATGCATTAGCCTAGAATTGGGGTGGTTTTTCATGGTATTTGATTGTATTTCATGAGTAAGGTAAAGACAGTGGTAGCGGGTTCAATTCCCGCCGCCTCCACCATAATTAATTGATTTATAATACAAATAAATCTTTTATTAAAGTGACATTTGCTATTAATAATCAATATAAGTTTAAATTTATCAAGACATCACTTCATCTTTCTGCTTTCTATAGTATTGTCTTGTTTTTATCCTCTATTAAATCAAACGGCTCCTATATAAAAGCCCTCAAAAACGCGCAGCCTAAATCTTCATTGCAAGAATATTGCTTTAAGTAATTTAGGCATTTCTGGGTTTAAATTGCTCTTTATACAGCAACTTTAACTGTTAAATAGAGTTCATTTGCTGATAAAGAACCTGACCAATTGGGAATGGTTTCGGTCATAATCGGTGCACCTGTAGATGCGCTCAATCGGGTAATTAAATTATCATTAGATACAAAAGTTCCTGCATTAAAGTAACGGTATCCAATATCAAAACTGAATCTATTTTTTTTGAACTCAAGCCCCGCATTTAATTGCCAAGCAAAAGATGCGCGGGTTTTATCTTGCATTACAGAAGTCACGCCTGAGTTAGTATCTAAAACAGTATGAAAATTACTTATTGTGTTATATGAAACGCCGATTCCGCCACCAATTACAGGTTGAATCAGGCCAAAATTTCCTATTTCATAAGCAAGTATGTCAGACCACTCTTGTCCATAAAGGGTACCATTAAACATGATGGAATTACTATTTAAGTCAAAATACCTTGTTCTATCACCAAAGGGATTGGGATTATTTGATGATTGGAATCTCTGATGTTTTCTATAAGTATAAATTCCACGAAAGGAATAACTAATATCAACAGAGACTAAAGGGTTAATCATATAACCAATCCCTGCTGTATAGATAGGCACAGTACCTAAAGAACTATCGTAGCCATCTGGCGATGGGTTCCAATGATTTGGATCCGTAACAATGTTAGAGGTATTAGACCAACTGACACCTGATCCAAATTCTAAGAACCAGGGCATGCAAGATAAATCAGGGCAAGGTTTTATTTCTCCCATTGTTCCAGCAAATGAAACATTAAAGGCGGTTGCCAAAGCAGCGTAACTCAGAATTCTAATTCTCGCCATTTGTATCCTTATAGTTTGTTATTTATGACCGTTATTATGATATAACCAATAATCGTTTATAGTTAATGGTTATAAAAAACTATATTACAAAAAAAATAGTTAACCCTGTAAATTAAGGCGTTTATTTATAAGCGTTTATATACAAAACCTTACTTAAACAAAGCAAAACTTATCAAACGGTAACTCTCTATTTTTCTAGCCTCTATATTACTAAACTTTAATTACGGCTGTATCGAAATTACATCGCCTGAGACCTTCTTTGATCTATATTACTTTTTTCAAGTGCTTCAATTTCTATTAGTGGAATCTTTGATATGTCTTTTTGTTGCACATCAAATTTCTCTTGAATAACATCCATTTATATGGTTAATTTTTTATCTCCCATTATTTTGGATGTCAGCTGTAAAGTACTTAAATCCTCTAATACTTCATCCAATTTATCCTTAGAGAAATTTTCTTCGATTTGTTTTATTTTGTAAATTAATCTTATAGAAATAGCTTTTCAGGTAGTCTGGCTAGGGATAGCTATGAATTATTTAAATGCGATTAAAGGTAATTAGGCCATTAATTTAAAGTGGATTTAGTAAGATATTTAATTAAACGATGTGAAACCTATTGGCTATATAGAAGCTTCAATAAGGTAGCCTTATATCAAATTTTGCTAAAGTATGTAATGCTTTGGGGAAATGTTCGGGATGCCAATGATAATAATCTTGGTTCTCTTCACCTTTAGGCGTATCTATTAAATGTGAATTCCCTGGTTGATATTCTCCGACATGGCCTGTTTCAGCAGAGTAAACTAAAGGCCAAGTCATTAGTTTACTTGGAGCAGGATTATTATTTAAATGCACCTCAGTTGAAGTAAACGCTTTAAAGTTTGCTAATGCTTGTTGCCGCCTTTGTTCTGCATATAGCTCAGGATAAATGACGCATTGCGGATTATTTTTAACAAAGTCTTCTCCAAGCGTTACCCGGTAGTTATGGGCCCGTTGTGCAATTATTTGTTCTTGACATGCTACCTCATATCCTTGCTCAGGCCGGTTAATAACCGCGATTTCACTATCGCCACCTTGGCCACGCATACTCCGCTCATTAGCATTGGCACTACCACAAATCATTAAATGATTATCGACAGTTAAAAATTTAGAATGCACATAAATCGGACTGCGTTGGGCTGCATCTATGAGTTCACTTCTTGGTACACCCATCTTAGATGCCAATTGATTATACTCTTCTGTTGGGCCATACCATTGGGCTAAAAAATTAAAAGAGATAAAATGCCACCAAGGCTTATCTGTTCGTTTTTCAATTTCATTCATCATCCATTTTATAGTTAGCCATTGTAGTGTTCTTATAGAATCTACATCTAATTTACCTGGGGCACTAGTCGTGACGTTAGGCAGCATGGGTAAAGTGACAAAAACATGAAATGGCGTGTTTGCTTTAAATCGTTCCAAGATTTTATCTACTAATGCTTGAGGAATAGGATTAAAAGTGGCATGTTCTGGTTTTGCGTGGATTCCGGGCCCGCCTATTAAGTATTGTGTTTCTAGTTCAATAGAGTGTTTTGCCTCGGCAATAGCGTTTTTATAACCTAAAGCAATACTTCGCTCATAAGGTTTAGGCGCTGTCCAAAAATTACCATGAGAAGTTGCCATAGTAGAGCGTAAAAGCTGTGAATGCCATAACGCTTCAGGTTTGCGAAGCTCTGTGTAATTGAGTAGTTGAGTATGGCCTAGATTGCGACAGAAACGCTCTAAGCTGTGATAATGATGTTTATCTTTTGTTCTTTTATTCCAAAACTTTAATCTGCCATTATTGGCATTTTGCCAAGCTGAAACAAAATCGTTAAATATATCTGCAACCACAGGCCCAATGACCTGTTGATGGACATCCCGCCAGCCATAAGCATTAGGTGTCCTTTGCGTTGTATGCTTGGCATCATCCATGCGATCACGCGCAAGGTCTAAACCGCCATAAAAGGCTGTTAGTTTTCTTTTTTTGCTACCATTTTTATGTGTAAATTCTGCATCGGTAATGACTGCTTTTGAATGATGAGTATTGAAGTTATAAGTATGATTAACTGCTCGAAATTGTAAATTAGGAAGATCAGCTAACCCATTTTTAAGGCCCTTCACTCTTGCTAGCGCATCTAAATAGGCAATAGAATCATGATGGTAAGTTAATTTGTTATCCCAAAATTGGGCCCATACTTTAATAGCAATAACTAAGTTAGGATTGTCAATCGCTTTCTGAATTAATATTTTTCCTAAAGTAAAGGGTGAGGATTCATGCTCTGCTATTGTTTTAAGCTTTGGTTGTAAATAGTCAAGGTGCAGATTGATTTCCCATCCTTCTATACAAATTACATATTTTGCATTTTGAATACTTCTAACAATAGCCGGGAAAGCACCTTTAAGTTGCTCTTTAGGTACAGACATATCTTCATAAGCATTTAAAAAATGGATAACTTGATTTTCTGATCGGGCTGGCGCATGAGCACGTTTAATTTCTGGTACCGTCAAGCGCTTATATTTGATATGATTAAATTGTTGATAATTAACATAATAATGATTATTTGCTTGTATTTTTTGAAATTTTTTCACGAATTGTTGATAGTATCCCTCAATAATTGCTCGAGATTCTAGGTTAGATGTATTCTCCATCTGTTTTTTTAAATCTTCTATAAAGGCTTTTATTAATAAAAAAAGCTGATGGCTGTCTAGGGGATTACTAGAGGAAACAACAAATAATTGTTTATGATTTTTTATCAAATCGCCAAAGAGTTTATTATCACGATTGGCATTAATGGTGTCTTTTATTTTAGTTAACAGATGCATACAATCTGTTTGAAGTTTATCTTCTAAAATAACTATTAATTTGTTGAGCGCAGAATTAATATTTTTTTCTTTTTCGGGTAGAAAGCGTGTTATTTTTTCTCGAGTAAAAGTAATAAATTGTTCTATAGCCAGCTTGACTTTATTTAAATAAATTCGCAGGTGGCTGAAACGTGGGTTTAAAAGACTTTGTATTTGCCGAATTTGTTTGTGAAACTCTTTAATTTCTTCATCAGAAAAACGATCTCTATGAGCTAAAAATATAATTTCTAAATTAGCTAGAGTTTGAAATAATTCTTTTTTCTTAAAATCAATTAAGGTATTCAATTGATCTAGTATAGTATGAAGGACTTTACATTTATCTGCGTGCATCTTACTCTTTTTATGACCTATCTTTTGTAAGTGCACTTTTATTCTTTGTTGAAATCCTAATAACTCAAAAATTGTTAACTCAGTTTCTGCCTTCTCAAGCTCAGTTAAAATAGCTCGTGTTTGACTAAACCAGCCTTTATAAGCATTTTTAGCTAATAATGTATCTTCATTATCAGCAAGGCTTAAGTTTGCATTTAACCTAATTTTTGCAATATTAGCTTGAACAGGGCGTATTTTGACTGAAAAAAAATTGTGTGAATACATCAGTTATTTCGCTACAATAAAGAAAATTTTATCGGCTTCTATTCCGTTCTAAAATTAAATAAATATCAAATAAATTATTTTAATAATTAAAAAAATCTGGCTTATTATAACAATATATCTCTAAAGAGCAATTTTAGGGATAAAATAGAGCAAATAGTATAAAGATCTTGAGCTTTTAGTTAATTTAGAATTTAGATTATATTTTGAGGGATGTAGGTATGTATTTCAGATAAACGATAGGGGTAGTGTTTTTATACCTAGTCTAAAAAGTATAAGAGGAAGTATTAGATGATGTGTTGTTCGATGTTGCATACTGAAGCTCACCCAAATTATTATACTTTAATAATAAATCTTTGATTTCAATTAAAGAAGCACTATCGTTTATCCCTAACTCTCCTTCTTTATCCTCAATGATAGTACGAATATCTATAATGAGCTTACTATCAAATAATTGAGTTTCTTTTAATTTTTGTAACATTTGTTCACTAACATTGAGCCAGCTAATTGCGGCAGAAAGCTCTGGATGTAATTCCGATGAATGAGCTTTCCAACGGTATTTATCTCTAAGGGTACCTGAATGCCAATAAAGAGAATGACCAGTTCCACTTTGCTTAATAATTTTAGCTAAATCAATTTCTCTTGTCTCTTCCTTATAATATGAAATTTTCACATCTGAAGGCATAGCAGCTGCAAGACGAATAATTTTATTTTCAAGATCCTTTTTATAATTAATAAATAAAGAATTTAGGTGATTTAAATTATCTAATCTATCTTTAATTTTAAGGTAGTAAGGCACTTGAGTATGGCTGACAGTACCGAAGCCTCGCCCATGATGCTCAGCCAAAACTTTAAGAAAAGTATGTAATTCTTCTTGTGAATAACTATCTCTATCTTCTCTATTTAAAGTGGTTTCTCCTAAAACATTAGCGTCAAACTGTTTTTTTAATAGGCTCATAATGGTTGACCATGTTTTAGTATTACCATAATTGTTAAATCGCCACCAGGCTTGCTCTTCTCTAAGATAAGCATATTTTCCATTTTTTTCATTAATAAGAGTTATCAATTTTAATAGAGTTTTATTCGAACTAATTTTAGGTATGATTTTATTTAGACACTCTCGTGCATGTGCTTTTTTCTGAGCTAAATTTAAGTCATGTGCTTCACCAATAGCATCTAATTGGCTAAAGATAATATCTGGGCCATATTTATTGTAGTCGATTATGGTAGTATCTGAAAATTTAGCGTGGCCCCAATTCACCTTGTTTAAATTAGCATCAGTAAAATCTGCCCCGCTAAGATCAGCGCCTATTAGATTTGCGTTACTTAAATCAGAGCCCTGTAAATAAGTATTTGTTAAATTTGCACCTTCAAAGTTAGTAAAGGAGAGAGAACAATCTACAAGTATTGCATGACTAAGATTAGCTTGAGTAAATTTGCAATTTTGCATAGAAGATCGGTGAAATACTAAATATTGTAGATTTTTTTTTGTATAATCCTGTTTAGGATTAACTTCTGTACTTACATTTAATAGCTCAATATTACGGCTAAGAATTGTAAGAAGCTCTTGGTACAGGGCTTGTTCACTTTGCCTGTAAAGGTAAGTAGCTAGATTTCCTAAACAAGTAATTTTTTTTCTAATAATTTCCAATTTTAGAAGTTTTTCTAGAACTTCAAAGTTAATATTATATGTATTTTTTGGAAAATTTTTCATGTAATGAGTTAGTTTTTTTTCTGCTTCTTCTTTTAATGTTCTTTCTGAATCCTGTCTGGTTTCTCTTACAATTTTTAAAATTGATTGAAGTTTAGCAGTAATTATTTTTCTATGGTCTTCCCTAATTTTATCAATAGCTTCAGGAGTAGAAGTAAAGTTTATACAATCTTCAAGTTTCTCATTTTGAAAAGAGACATCAACAACTACGCTATCAACTTTTTTACCCAGTTTACTATAAAATTCAATACGGAGTTTGTCATGGCCTTTGCGCCACGCTTGAATAATAGCTTCTTGCAATGATTTAGTGTTATCTATACCTAATATAAACTTAATTACGGGATATGCCATAATAGGCTCTGATTTACTTTAATGCTAATTAACCTACATTTTTATTAATTATACAATAATTGAACATATAATTCACTCTATATATTTAATCCAATTTTTTTTAATTGTTTATAAAGTTTTTAATTAGAGTAGTAAACTTTATATCTACAATGACTAGGAAGTAATAAACTAAAAATAATTAATTAAATGCAGACTAAAAACATCATCTTCTTAAGAAAACCTTAAGTTTTCTCCGTTAAGGTAGCTTTCAGCAAAAAATTCGCCTCTCTAAACGCCAACCTCAAATGCAAGGGATTCAAATAGTTCCATTAATAATAAAATTAGGAGTAGCTATGAGAAAAAAACCAAGCATTTTAGCGATTATGTCACTAGTAAGCCTATTGCCTATAACAGCAAGCGCTTCTGATAGTGATACCGCGTATAAATTTGATGGCTTATCATTCAATGCAGCATTAGGGCATTTATCTGGCGAAGCGCATGAATATGTGTATGAGGCAAACAAAAATAAAAAGATAAGCCAGTTAGATTGGCGAATAGATAGCGCATTAATAGCGAAAGGTGAGTTAAATTATGACGTAAAGCCTTGGCTTAGCATTAATGGCAAAGGTTGGGCAACATTGGCCAAAGGTAGTGGCTTTATGGATGATTATGATTGGTTAAATAATTATCAATCGAATTGGACGCATTGGTCTTATCATGACAATACGCATCTTAATAATGCTAATGGCATTGATGTTAGTTTACAAACTTGGTTGCTTAATAAGCCGAGCTACAAACTAGGCCTACTTGGTGGTTATGAAAAAACCTCATTTAGCTTGAGAGCGAAAGGTGGCTGTTTTATATATGACAATGCTCGCCAAATTGGTTGTTTTGAAGATAATGAGCCTGGAATAGGTTACCGACAAAAATTTAAGACGCCTTATGTAGGATTAGCAGGAAAATATGCAATAAACAATTTTGAATTAAATTTATTAATGAAGTTAAGTAATTGGGTAAAATCCGAAGATAGAGATGAGCATTATTCGCGTGATTTAACCTTTAAAGAGTGGGGAACTAAGGCCAAATATCACTCACTTACCTTAAATGCAGGTTATTATTTTACTAAGAATGCTAAGGTTTTTGCTGAAGCCTCTTATGCCAATTATGGCAATACTAAAGCAGATACAGAAATTAAGAATAATAGTTCGGGAAGGCGTTCATATATTCCTAATTCAGCTGGTCTAGATAATAAAAACTACATATTTGCAATTGGTGTACAATATATTATGTAATGAAGTAAAGATTTTCTATTCCTACTGCGGTTTAACCGCAGTAGGAATAGAAAGAAAAGAAACTCAAAATATCAATTTCTTCATTTAGGTTTCAATTCCGTCTTTTTTCCAAGCTATCCAACAGAATCCTTTATTTATATTACTAATGATGTAATTAGTACTGGCAAGAATATGTCTAATGGTTAAATTGGGCTTAGTAATGATTTTATCAACTGTATTTTAACTAAAGAAAATACAAATCGACCATTTGGTACTGATTTAACCTTAAAATAAAATCAAAAGAGCTTTAATATTCCGTTTTAGGGCCTTGAAAGCGTCAAATGAAGAAAAGAAGACTATCCATTTAATAATACTTTATACATTTTTACATGATCAAAAATTTGTACCTAGTGGATCTGGTTTTGATTAAGTGAAATTTATATCTTAATATTAATAAATATTTATGAGCTTAAGGATGAGAGTATATGAAAAAACTTAGTCTAATTATTACAGTAATGTTTCTCTTTTCTCCTATATCCTTTGCAAATGACACAAAATATGTTGCTTGTGATGCAATTGCTAAGGCATGCAGAGCTGCTAATTTCAAAAATAAAGATAAAAAATTCTGGCAAGATTGCATGAAACCTTTACTTTTGGGGAAAAAAGTCGATGGTGTAAGTATCGAAGTTACGCAAGTTAGCGCCTGTCGGGAGAAAAAAATTGCTGAGCTTCAGCAAGAACTAAAAGAATTTCAAGAGGTTAAATAATATTATTAAGCTTTAATAAATCAACTATCTATTTATTAATCAATACTTTAATTCTTAAAAATTAAGGTAAAACTCTTATTGCTATATTCTTAAGTAGCCTTGATGTAGCAGAGCGTAATTAAGGTTTACTAATACCTACTAAGGTTACCCTATAATTCATTCTATTAGTATTAAACGATTTGTTTATAGCCAATTATTTATATAATTTACATCTCCTTTGTTATCTTCAAGCTAATGAATCTACTAATTTTTGGCTTTTTAAAGTACAAAAATGAATTAATTTGTTTATTTATCGAGCTATTAATCTATACTTAAAAATACTGATGTGTTTTGGAGGCTGTTTGTGGATCTTTATGATGCTGACTTTTATAGCATAATAAGGATGTTATTTTTTTTCATGATGATTGGGTTATTTATTATATTAGAAGTTTTTATTCCATTGCATAGTTTGGGAAAAGAAGGAGGACAAAAACGACGCCTATTAAACTGGGGGGTGGGTATGCTAAGTGCTGTGATTGCTATTCCTCTTAGCACCCTTTCTGCCGCTTTATTCTGTGAACAATATAATTTTGGCCTTTTTCATTATTTTACAGTTCCCCTATGGCTAGGTTTCATCTTATGGTTTTTAATTAATGACTTAGTTTATTATTCTTACCATAGGTTAGCTCATGCTCATCGATTTTTTTGGTATTTTCATAAAGTTCATCATTCAGATAAATCATTAAATACTACAACGGCTATACGTTTTCACCCTCTTGAATATCTTGCTGTTAATTTTATTAAAATTAGTGCAATTTTTATATTCGGACCGTACTTTATAATTATCTTTTTCTGTGATGTTATTCAGGCCGTAATTATGTTATGGGCACATTCGAATCTTAAAATTAATAAGACAGTAGAGCGCTATCTAAGCTTATTTATTGTTACGCCCAGATATCATGTACTTCATCACCTTGAAGATCCAAATGCTAAAAATTTTGCAACTGTTCTTACTATTTGGGATCGATTGACCAAAGGTAAGGTAGACCCTATTTTTGAAGAGGAAAAGATCAATAACTTAAAGTTAGGATTAGGTCCAGATAAGTGTTACGACAACCTTACCAGTATGCTCTTGTTAGATAGGCTAATAGAGGCAATAAAAAAAACCAATTTTGCTCATTTTAAATATAGTCTATTAACAATTACGATTATGATTGGATTTTGGATTTTAGCGCTTTTTTATCCTTCAGTAACGCAAGGGATGCTTGGTATTAATGTATGGTGGTCCTTACTTTATCTAGTCTTAGCTTGTCATTTTACAATGATTGTTGTCTCTATCTATTTACATAGAAGCGAAACTCATCGTGCAGTAAGATTTCATCTTATTATACGCCATATTTTTAGGTTTTGGCTTTGGCTTGCAACGGGTACCAACCGCAGTGAATGGGTTGCTGTACATCGAGCGCATCATCAGGCGCCAGATACCGACAAAGATCCACATAGCCCGGCTATCTATGGCTTAAAAACGTTATTTACATCAGGATTTGAACTTTATCATAAAGCCAAATCTGAGCAAGTAGTCGAGAAGTATGGAATTATTAGCGATAATGATTATTTAGAGAAACATTGGTATAGTAAATATTCAATAATAGGGCCAATCATTTTATTAGTGATTGAAATACTCCTAGTTGGTATATGGGCTATTCCTTTGTGGACACTACAAATGATTCTACAAATTATGTTTCAAGCCAGTATTATTAATGGCCTAGGCCACTACTTAGGTTATCGTAACTTTGAAACTAAAGATAAGTCACATAATATTACCAGTTTTGGGTTATTAATTGCTGGTGAAGAGTTGCATAACAATCATCATCAGTATCCCGCTTCGGCTAAGTTTTCATTTTATTCTAATGAAGTGGATATAGGATGGATTTATATTCTTTTGCTTAAAAAGCTAGGTCTCGCACGTATTAAACTAAAGCCCCTGGCTAAAGCAAATCTAGAGTTCAAAAAGTATCGGCTAAAAGAAGAATAATATTATTTAAGCAATCAAAATAAACCTGCTCGTGACTTTTTTCCAAATAGCGCATCTATTAGCTCTTTGTTTAATTATTATGGCGTTATTTATAGCAATCAATTCTTTGTTCAAGCATCATCCTATCGCATTTCTTTTAATGGTTAAATTAGATGATCAAATTGTGATTTTAATGTTTATTATGTATTAGCTATGTGATAAGTTTGGCTAAAAGTTTTTACTAAGAAAAACGTATGCCAAAAATTACTTCTCACATAAAAAAATATGATCGCTCTCAAGCGGAAAACGTTTTCTATCAGGATAATGAGCAACCGTTTGGTTATTTTGAAATTCAAAATTCAAGGTATCGTGGCGAACAAGAAGATGCTTTGGCTTGGGAAACGTTAGAGAATGCTGTAGATACATTAACACCAGAAGAAATTGGTAAGAGGCTATGGACAACTTATCGCAATTTAGATGAACAATTTTTACAGAATGATTGTGGTGATGGCACAACAGCAGCAACGACTATTTATGATGGAAAAGGGAACTTAATTACCGCACTATTAGCAGACGCAGCATCTTTTGCAGCGGTTTATGACAATAATAATCAACTTTTAGGGGTTGTTAGATTAAACTCAGTAATACATAAGGCAAAGGTCCCTATTGAAAAAAAACGTATTGAAGATGCTGGCGGCAGAGTTTATTTTGATCGAGTGGGTGGCCAACTGGCTGTTTCAAGAGGCATTGGTGATAAATACTTTAAAGAAATTGGTGTTTGCTCTGAGGCAACAATTGATATTACTAGTATCAATACACTTGCAAAAACTTTTCAAGTTAGTCCAAATGCAATAAGAAAAGTACAAATTATTAATACCTGTGATGGTTTTACCGATGGTGCAAATGTTCAAACAAAAAAAGGACATGAGGAGTTTCTACTCGAGGCTTTGAAAGAAATTTCAGAAGCAAATGATAAGTTACCTGAAACAGAAATAGCTAAAGCTTTAGTGACTAAAGCAAAAGAAGCTGGCTCTACCGATAATATTACTGTTGCTATCCAAACAATTACATCCAATACACCGGCTTTGCTTCTTGGTGTTTATGATGGTCATGGTGGTTCCGAAGCCTCAATTTATGTCGCGGAAAATATAGGTGAGGAGTTTAGAAAACAATGTGAGCTTACGTCAGAAGTTTACCAGAATCAGACACTTAGTACTGATAAAAATAGCGTGGTTTATAATAGAGATCATGCAAATAAACAAAATACAGAACACCAAAAGAATGATCTCCCTACAACGACTGAGCTCAATCTTGAGGTACAGAGTTCGGATGGCTTAACGTCTAAGGAAGAAAAACGAGAAGAAAAAGATTTGCCTTTTCCTCAGATAAATATTCAGGTTCCTAACCTTAATGATATAAATACGAAGGCTACAGAACAAGACTTAGATGAAGAGATAAATGCTGGGGTGGAAAATTCTGATAACCAAGAAGAGTTTGGGTTAATCATTAATCAACTTGCAGAGGCCACCAAAAAATATCAAGCAAGTTTATCGCTAAAAAACCGAGAAATTCATGCAATAATTGCAAAGCTTCTTAGCACCTTAGATAATTCAGAAAAAAATCAAAATACTATAAAAAGGTATTTTGAGCTGCTTAATGCAAAAGAGCCAGGCAAACAATTTACCAATATTGAGATTATTCAAAATAATAAAGATATACCGACAAAACGCTTTATTTCTGGGGTTGCAATTATTGTAGCTACTTTAGCGACTGGCATTATCCCAGGCCTTGCTGTCATGGGTATCGTCTATGCTTTAACTGGTAAATCACTCTTTAATTTATTTAAAACAAATAGTGAGCTTTTTAAATCTGATTTAGCTCAGATTAAAAAGGAGCATCATTTACAAGAAGAACCAAGCCAGGGCGGTACCCTTCAGCCCTAAATTTAAATAACTAGCTCTATTATAAGGAAAAATTTAAAATTTTCGCCTTCTTATATTAAGCCCATTCTAAAAAATTGAGTTAGGCCTTTAAAAATTGAACTTTTAAAATTCTATAAAATGCAAAAAATAAAAATAACTTTTGATGAGCAAGAAGTAAATCAGACCGCTAAGGAAATTGGTGAGAATTTAAGAAAATTTAATGAATCTAAGATAGGACCTTTTGAATTTAAGCCCTTTACTCTTTACCTTGCCGATGAAAAAGACAATATTAGTGCAGGTATTAAAGGTGAAATATTTGAACAAGTTTGTATGGTACAAATGGCATGGGTTACTGAAAAGGAGCGGCATAAAGGTTTAGGTCAAAAATTATTTAAAAAATTAGAAGAAGTTGCTCACAATTATGACTGTGAATTTATCCAACTTGATACTGCTCAATTTCAAGCAAAACCTTTTTATGAAAAATTAGGCTATCGTATCGTAGCTACGCTACCAAGAAATTTTAAAAGCTATACAACTTACATAATGAGAAAATATTTAAAATACACTTAGTTTTGAATAAATATCAACGAGTAAGAGTTAATTTTTATTATTCAATCCTGAGGTATTGGCAATCAGGTTATTAGAGAAATTAACCTAATAGGTGTTATCTATATCGTTTTACTAAACTCAATTTTAAGCTTTTTCTTCGATAAAATTTTTTATATTTAATAAATATGGGTAAAATTACCCATATTAATTTTGGCTAAGATTATTTAAAATCGCGACTTGATTGAAAATAAACCAGTTGTGAGGTTTTCAAGGTATTAGCGATGAAGTTTTATAATAATCTTGAGTCATTCTTATTCGCTTATGAGCTCGGGTCATTCTCCAAAGCGGGTAAAAAATTAAATATTACACAAGCGGCTGTGTCAACTCAAATAAAAAATTTGGAAATTTATTTAGGTAAGACACTTTTTATACGTGAAGGTAAATATATTAAGCCTACGTTTGCTGCTAAAAAATTAGCTGTTTTAGTTTCTGAACCTTTTTATAAATTAAGGGGCGCTATCGATAGCTTTTCCAAATATACCAATACACGAGAAGGTATAATAAAAATAGGTTGCATCAATGAATTTGCTCAAAAGATTTTAACCCCTAAAATAGGTATCTGCCTTGAGCATGAAATTAAACTTAGAGTAAATTATATTAATAACAATCAAGAAGTAATTGATGCATTGCAAGATAATTTAATAGATTTTGGAATTACGTCAGTTAAATTTGATTATCCTAATCTCAAATTTATTAAATTATTTGATGATGAATTAATTTTTGTTGGAACTGAGCGTTGGAAAAATTACTTAGATCAAACAAATGTGGCTTCATTTGTTTCTAGCCTTCATTCATTACGCTGGCTTGCTTATAATAACGATTTGCCATTCATCAAAAAGTATATAGATTCTATTTTAGATACAGTACAATTTATTGAACCCTATCTTACTTTTACTGATTTTAATGTGTTGATTGATCTAGTTGCGCGTGGTTATGGAGTGGCTTGTTTGCCAAAAACATATGTCCAGTCTTATATCGACAATCAATCAGTTATTCAAATGCATTTTCCTAAAAATCCGCCTCGATACACAGTTTATCTAGTATATAAAGCAGGTAGTTTGCTAAATAAACGAATGAAATTTTTCAAAGAGCTTTGCGATAAGATGTCTGTAAAAAATTTAATAGGCGTATATTAGAGTGTGCTACAAGCCTACAATGAAATAACGTGTTAGGGAAATTTTCAATCAATAACCAGAAGCTAATTTAAGAATAAGCTGGTTTTTTGATTTACAATCATATTTTTCCCGTAAGTTTTCAAAGTGTCTTTCTACGGTACGTCTTGAAATTCCAAGGAGAGATGCGGTCTCATCCGAAGTTTTTCCCCGTATATGCCACCATAATACTTCTTTTTCTCTTAGCGTTAAATGAGTGTTGTGATGAAAGCTTTTTTTATTAAAAGGAATGGCAAGAGTAATCGATTCTTTAATAAAGGCTGTACTCATGAGTTGCATAAACTCAAGTTGATTTGCAATTGAAAGTTTAGGCAAAAGAGGGCGGATTGAAGCTAATTGACTATCAAAATAGTTATTAAATTTAGACAACATATCAAGGTTGTTTAAATAAATATGATTTATATCTGGCTTATCTAAGGGCGCATCAAAGCAGTAGAATTTTAATACTTTATCCTTACTATTAAGAATCTCAAGTATGCGAAATGAATGGCCGAAATTAAAATCTTGCAACAATTTACCGGCATCCTTATAAGTTTCCTGCTCATTTTGCGGATAAGTATCTAAAAGATAGAACCCTTTTTTAGGATAAGATTTTAAAATATTTAGAGGTTTATTCTTAATAATGCCCTGTAAAATACATTGATGTAAGTATTCATCATGACTGTCTAACCAAAAATAATTACCTGTTTCATCCGCTTCAATGTAACTAAAATGATTAATTCCTATCGCTTTAAATAATACGGCGCATGTGTTTTTTACAAAATTAGTGTAATTAAGTAGGCGCAAAGGTTCATTTTCTAAGTTGATATGCATTTTTAAATAAAATAATTAAAATCAAATTAATTATATTGATTAAATATATTACATTAAATAAATATAATATTCAATATTTATACAACTACTTAGCCCGTAATTCTTTAATTATGTTATCTATTAACAATTTTTTAAGGATATAAATAAATTTAGGGGTATAGAAATTTTTCGTTAATAACAAATTGTTACTCTTCCTGTTAGTAACAAAGAGCATTTATAGTAATAAAATTAATAAAAATTAAAGCAAGAAATAATAAGAATAAAACAACAATAATAACAATTATTGTCTCAAGGGTTACTTATAAAAATAAAAATGGTTAGTAAAATCGAAAAGGAAATTTTTAATAAAAATAAAACAATAAAAATAAGTAATAAGAATAAAACAATAAGAAAAAGAGATAGGGATGTTATTTACTAAAATATGATTTTATGGATTTAAGGTTGCTTATTTAATCAATAAAAATAATAAAGATTAAAGAAAAATTAAAAAAAATAAAATATGGATGTTCTAAATAGGTTAAATTTATATCCCTATTTATTGACTCTTTAAACGAAAAGAAGAAAAACTAATAAAAACAATAAAGACTGCACTTTAAAGATAAGAATAAAACAAGGAAGTTATTCCTTTTTAATCCAAAATTAATTAAGGCAAAATATTTGGCTAAAAGGTTACAACTTGAATACATAATTTAAGCTTGTTATTATTTGTTTAAGCTGTAATAAAATCTTTATCAATGTCCTTAAAAATTGATTTAAACCATCCAATCTTTTTACTAAAGAATAGAGTCTGCGAAGTTAGTAAAAATTTTTTAAATATATTTGGTTTTAATTATTTTCAGTATTTACGTTGTTTTGCTGATGGTTCTATAAATTGCCTCGTTACAGATACAAACTTATTTGAATATTTTCAGAAAATTGAAAATGAGCCTGTTGTTTTTTCATCTTTTGGTAATGAACATATAAAATCTCATTCATATTGGTTTTTCTGGGATGAAGAGCTACCAAGTATGCCGGTGGAGATTGCTCGAGAAAAATATAATTTCCATAATGGGATTACGTTGGTGAGGCGTAACAAAAATTATTACGACATGATTGCTGTAACGCTTCCTTATGAGCACCCAAATCCGGGTGCATTTTACCTCAATAAATTAAAAGCCATAGAACAATTTATTTTTGATTTTGAATTACAAAATAAAGAATTAATAACGTTATTGAATAAAAATCCTTTAAGCCTTCCTACCGCTTATCGCGATGTGAATTACAAAGATATTTGCTTGCATCAAGATCGAATTACAGTAGAAGGAAAAACTAAATCGACCTATATCACTACCCAAGAATTAACTTGCTTAAGGTTATGGTTACAAGGAGCAACACATAAACAGATTGCCAGGTGTCTCGATCTGTCACATCGAACCGTTGAGACTTATTTAGTGAGGATTAAACAAAGGACAGAATTTTCCTCCTGGTCTGAAATAGAACGTATGTTATATTCTTGTTCTGCTGTTTAGAAGATTTGCTAGATGTAGGTATTTATAACGGACAGACAAAATAATTATATCTATTAAACTCTGCAAAAAGTAAAATTAATTTTGGAGAGTTTGATGAAATTAGCTAAACCTGCCCAACATCTATTTGAACAATTTTGCGAAGGTTATGCCATGCGTGATTTATCTTTTACACTTAGCCTTTTTACAAAAGAAGCTAATGTTTGGGGATCAGGTCTTGACGAATATCGAGTAGGATCAAAGGAAATTGAAGAACAATTAACGAGAGATTGGAGCCAGTCGGAGAGCTCTAAAATAGAAGTCGTACGTTTTGTACCGACACCTGATAATGCTTTGTGGGCTGCGGCAGTTTGTAATGCCCGAATTATAGTTGCTAATAAGAATTATTTATTTGAACATTTACGAGGTACTTTAATTATTGAGCAAGATGAAGGTATTTGGAAAATAGCACACATGCATGCCTCTTTCCCTGACTACAGAAATGTAGAGAATAACTCTTTCCCAATTAATTAACTTTGATTCAATTAGCAAGATAAATTACCACCTGCCTTTACGCACAACCTTTTTTGCATAGATAAGGAATGTCTTTCCCGCGTAGGCGGGAATCCATGCAGAAATTAGCTTCAGTGCTCATTGATGGATAGATCCCCGCCTACGCGGGGATGACAAAAGTGTTTGTAGTAGATGTAAAAGAATTTATAGAGGATAACATAGACATACTTTTGTTATATTTATTTCTCAAACACATAGAATGGATTCCCACCTGCCTTTACGCACAACCTTTTTTGCATGGATAAGGAATGTCTTTCCCGCGTAGGCGGGAATCCATGCAGAAATTAGCTTCAGTGCTCATTGATGGATAGATCCCCGCCTACGCGGGGATGACAAAAGTGTTTGTAGTAGATGTAAAAGAATTTATAGAGGATAACATAGACATACTTTTGTTATATTTATTTCTCAAACACATAGAATGGATTCTCACCTGCTTTTACGCACAACCTTTTTTGCATGGATAAGGAATGTCTTTCCCGCGTAGGCGGGAATCCATGCAGAAATTAGCCTCAGTGCTCATTGATGGGTAGATCCCCGCCTACGTGGGGATGACAAAAGTGTTTGTAGTAGATGTAAAAGAATTTATAGAGGATAACATAGACATACTTTTATTATATTTATTTCTCAAACACATAGAATGGATTCTCACCTGCTTTTACGCACAACCTTTTTTGCATAGACAAGGAATGTCTTTCCCGCGTAGGCGGGAATCCATGCAGAAATTAGCTTCAGTGCTGATTGATGGATAGATCCTCGCCTACGCGGAGATGACAAAAGTATTTGTGCGGATGAAATTGTTTTGCAAACTAGCCTATTTCTTTTGTTATTTCCTGTAGACAGAAAGCTATTTTATAGTTAACTCTAAACTAGGCGTGGAGTTTGGGCTATTACCAAATTTAATTGAGCATTTTCCATTAAATTGAAGTATTCTTTCCTTTATTTTTATGTTTAAACAAATAAACAAAGTTAAGGTTATATAATAGTTATTTTTATGAAAAATTCAGAATCTAGTGATTGCTACTTTATTTTTGGTTTCGGCTATACCGCCAAGTTTTTAGCAAAAGAGTTAATTAAGCGCAATTTCAAAGTCATTGGAACTACCCGTGATAAGCAAAAATTTTTAACTTATGATACACAGCCAAACTATTCTCTTATTAATTATCAATTTGATGAAGTCTCAGCTTATTTAAAAGAAGCAACTCATCTTCTGATAAGCATTCCTCCAGTTCCAATGGTAGGTGATCCTGTATTGTCTGATTTTAATAATTTAATTAAAGACAATAGGCATCATTTAAAATGGCTAGGTTATTTATCCTCAACCAGTGTGTACGGTGATCATCAAGGTGATTGGGTAGATGAAGAATCAGTCTGCTTAGCGAAAGATACTCAAAGCACTTTAAGGTTAAATACTGAGAAAGCCTGGACGGCTTTTGCAAAGCAATATCAGCTACCACTACATATCTTTAGATTGGCCGGAATTTATGGACCAGGTAGAAATGCCATAAGTCGTATCAAGGCCGGAAAAAAATTAAGTATTTATAAAAGTGGGCAATTTTTTTCTAGAATCCATGTCTCTGATATTGTATCAGTCTTACTAGCGTCATTAGAGTATCCTAAATCTTATTCAATTTATAATGTTGCTGATGATGAGCCAACTGCATCTCATATTATTGACGCGTATGCTTGTAATTTGTTAAAGCAATCACCTTTGCCCCTTATCAATTATGAAGAAGCGAATCTCTCACCTTTTGAAAGACATTTTTACACCAATAATCGTCGAGTAGCTAACGCTAAAATTAAAAATGAATTAAAAATTAAACTTAAGTACCCAACCTATCAAGAAGGACTCCAGCAGTTAATTACAGATAATTATTAAAATAGAAATCTTATTAAGAGTAGAGCATTTATTATAATATCTTCGAGCTAGTCTAGTTTATCAATTACTTAAATACTCTCTATTTAAGTATAAAATTAATGCTAATAATAAACTATACATTAATCCTATTAATAAGGCGCAGGAAAAAAAAGTATCTGGAATTAGCGCCACTAACACTGTAATTAAGCAAATCACAATGATCTTCATTAAGCTTAGAAGTGAGGTTGCATCTATAATAAATAAATTAAAATTTTTAAATCCACGAGCAATAAAGTTAGGGTATAAAACACCTAATCCTAAAGAAGAAATAGCCATAGGTATAACAAAAGCTAAAATTGACTTAGCAGTAAACCAGCTGGCAATTAAAAAATTTACTGTACCCAGTAGACTTATTATTAAGCCAATGTAAATCAAGTTTTTTGGTAAATATTTAACAAGCAGTATACTATTAAAGAGAGAACCTAAACTAAATAATAAACTTATTAAAGCTCCTATCCAGCCAAAGAGCCTAGTAGATACACCTAACTGTAGCTGTAAGATAAAAGAACTCATAATCAAATAACATACAATAATGCTTACACAAATAATGGCATATATCATATGCATCATATAATATTTATTTTTTAGTAGAATTTTCATCTTTTTAAAAAAAACCTTTTTTTCTTTTTTGGGAGCGATAGTAATGTCTGGTAAAAACCTATAGCTAGATAATAAAAGTAAAAAAGCTAATATAAATAAAAATATAAAATTGCTTTGCCAACCATAAAGCTCCTGTAAGTATCCACCTAAAATTGGGGCTATAACATTAGCAGTTGTTAAAAAAAACACAGTATAAGAAACGAATATTCCTAATTTATTGGAAGGCAGAAGAAGATGAATAAGTGCAATGATAATTGCTATAGAACCAAACCCCGCACCTATCCCCTGTAAAAACCTCAAAGTTAGAAAATAAGTTATATTAGTTGAAAAGATAATTAAAAGAGTAGATAGTAAAAATATACTATTACAAATTAAAAAAGTATGACGATAATTTATTCCTCTATTAGTCCATCCATTTAAGAAAATAGAAAATCCAAATCCTAACATAAAATAAAAATAACTCAGCTGAATAGTATCACTGATAGTATTAAAAAATTGGATTAAAGCAGGCATAGAAGGAATATAAATATCCATTGCAAACTGGGCAATCAATCCATTGGCAATAGCAAATATAATTAATTTATTTGGTGCTGATATAGTAATAGACATTTTAATTTTTATCTTAAGTATTAATAAATTATTTCCTAATAATAACAACAACTTGTCCGGGTTCACTGATAAAGTTATTATTTATTCTGTGCTTAATTTGTTTCAATTCCCATAATAAATAGTGATTTTCCTGTAATTGAGTTATATATTGCTGTTGTATTTTGAAAAATTCTTCTATATTTAGCTCATTAATAAAAAGCTCATAATAGACTTCAATGCCAGAAATTTCATGAGTGATGGCATTAATGATTTCACCTGCACTAAGCCCTTCACGATGAAAATAACCTAGGCTCTGATGTAGCTTTTTACACCAGGCAGCTAACGACGCGCTAAGTTGTTGGGAATAAATAGTTTTATCATACCAAGGGTCAACTACAATTACGCCATATTTAGCGACCCTTAGAGCTTCTGCCAAAGCATCTTCTGGGTTAGGTATATGATGTAGAGAATTAGCGACTAAAACCCAACTAAAATTATCATTCGCATAAGTTAAAAGTCTGGCATCGCCTATTTCAACACTAATATTTGCTTGACGTAATTTCTCTACATAAGGCTCATAAAGATCAATACCATAAACTTTCATAAAATATTTATTTTTTAAATAGATTAATTTTTTGCCATCACCACAACCTACTTCAAGTAAGGAATGAGCTTTTGGTTTTAAATTTATTATTCTTTCAACAAGTTTCTTTTCAAGGGTTGATAGTTTTGGAAAAGACATTTTTGCTCTCCAAGTTAAGTGAGTGTAAAAACGCCGCGCCAAATTCAGTTAATTTAGCATGTTTTAAAAGGATTTCTTCACCCTGTTTAAATTTAATATGATATGCATTTAAACGGTCCTGATAAAAATAAGGCAAGTCTCGAATGGGTCGATTCGAATAATTTTCATGATGGCCACTATGTTTAATATCTATTAAATAATCTTCTGCTAATCTATACATGACAATTAATCTAAAAAAGACAAAATGTGCATGAAAAATTCCCTTTAAAGGTCGTAATACATTTCGTGCTGGAGAATGATATAGTTCAGTAGAATTTAGAATTATTGGGTCTATGGTCATCAATAAATTTAGAAACACATGAGATGTTTCATGGATTATACTGTCAAAAAAATATAAAAATTGTTGTTCTTCAGAATCAAGCAATTTATAGCGAAGGATAATCATGCCAAAATACTTTAAACTCGTTGCTGCTGTAGCAAAAAAAATTCCTTTCGATATATGTAATACTGCGAGTATTTCTTGAATTTCGTTATACAATTTTTTATTTGTTTTCTTAATAACACTAAATACTTTAGCTATTTGTTTTTTAGCTAAATCATATTCAGTAGTTGAAAGTTGCTCAAATGTTTCAATTTTATTAGATACAGACCGAACATAATTTAGTTGGTTCTCTATAATTGGGTTATTTTGATCATTATCAATCAGAAATTCTTGTATATAAAAATTATCAATACTGAATTCATTTAATAAATGACAGAGATTATCAACTTCATCCTTCTTTTGGCCATAAAGAGCTTCTAAAACAGAGTAGTAATAAAAATACAGCATAGGAGAGAAATGTTTATTAACATCTAAACTGTTTATCTTTTTTAAAAGCAAATTGAAATTTGCGTTAAGTCCCTTCTCTGCGGCAAGAATAAGCTCCAAAAAACTTTTCCTTGTTCGTTTTCTAAGGTAACAATGCATAACCTTTATATGGGTTTTGCCCATAAAAGGTTGCATTGGAAGTGTGTATAATAATTTTTGGTTAATAGTCATATGTTATTCCTGTAAGAATTATACAACTGTAACCAAGTTTAATTTTAACTATAGCTCGCTCATATCTTATGCAGGCGCTTGTACTGTAGGTATTTTATCTGCGCCGTCTTTGACAGTATTAGAGGGAACTTTAAATGCCGAACGTTGCTCTGACAATGATTCATTAAGCCTTTTCTTAGACTCACCTTGGTTATGCTTTGCTCTTTTATTCATAATAAACCCCTAAAAAGATAAAACAAATAAGCAGAACTTAATCTACTTAATTATGATTATAGACTATGAGTTTTCTTAAGGTTTAGTTAGCGAAATTAATTTCAGAACCACTATCTTTAATATTTTCATAACTACTTGAATTTAAATTAGTAATAAAGAATAAATAATTAAAATTTAACTAAGAGGAGATTAAATGAATAACACTGAGCTATAGCAATATATAGCTCAATGTTAATAATTAAATAAGTAAAAATAGCCTAATATTATTTTAAATATTATGTAATAAATAGCTACCTAATTTGTGGCGTTAATTGAGTACTTTGCTCTTCTTTTTCAGGCCAAACCCGCTTAAAAAAATTAAACGAATATTGCCGACTGTCAGGTTGTATAGAGTTACATGCATTAGGGCAGGTCGGTACTAATAAATGTGAGAGAACAGTATGGCCATTTGCTGTATCTGCATTTTTATATTTTTCTGCAGAGACATAAAATTTATGAGATTTAGGATTATCCTGTAGCCATTCCTCTTCAATAGGAGAAAGTACCTCACCTTGTTGCTTTTTCGCCTTTAATGCTTTTGTTTTTTCTTTTACTAATGCATAAATTGATGCTTTGTTATAAGGCACTAATTTATCATCTGCAAAACGTTTGCCCTGCTTATCTTTTTTAGAGCGAACGACAACATAGTCCCGATTATGGGGAGGAATTGCTGAAAATTGTTTTTCTACATTTAAAGACCAGCCGCTCACAATAATAAGAGGATTTAAAATAAATTTAACAGAACCATAAATAAGCCAATTTAACCAAGTTTTAGGGTGAAGCGGATTTGCTTCTTTAGGAGGGCGACTACGCTGTTCAATAATAGCAGTTATAGAGCGAAACGATCGAGCATCATATAATTTAACGGGTAATTTATCTTCTGCATTTAATATACCCGCGGTATGTGCAGCAACATTTCCGCCTAAGCACTCACCCATAAAAGCAATATTTTGGGCATTCGCGCCTAATTTAATTAAACGTTGGGCCTGAGCAAGTGCATCATCATAAAGATCTTGCTCGCTTTTTATAATTCCTTTACTTAAACCTATGCCGCGATAATTAAAAGCAATCACAGTGACATTTAATTCTCTAGCATAAATTTGATAAAGTTTAAGCCAATCTACAAAATTATTACTTCTAGGCATTGCTGTAATAATGAACCGCCGTTTACTTATGTCTTGATTCGCTGATTTTGGATTGCGGACTTCTACGGAATCAAGGATAGCATTATCTGGCGTTTGTAACTTATAGAAATAAAGGTGATTTCTATTTTGGCGAAAATCATACCTTAAACGTTGCTGTAATTTCTGAAAAAATCGCTCTTGTTGGTCTTCATTAAGTTGTTCAAGACCGCGAAAATGAATTTGCTCAAATTTAAACTTCGGATTATCACCTTTAATCTTAGCCTCAACTTTGTTAACTAATTTATCTAAATAATTATCAATATACTTTTCAGCACGTGGTTTAGGAAATAAGTGAGTTACCCCGCTTAATAAAACATCTAAAATTTTTACTGTAATCGTATGGTTAACTAAAAAATTTCGCCAGTTTAATAGTTCTCTGATTAAAATATGCTTTTTTGGTAAAATGTTAATAATATCCATTTCTTCCGAAGGCATAAATAAGGGATCAGGGTATTTAGGATTTTGTACGATAAGGGCATCATCTTTTTCTTCTTTCCGAAAAAGAGGATTGATGACTAGATAACTAAGTAGGCGACCCACAAGTATTTGGAAAAGGGTGTAAGGGAGTTTAATTAAATGTTTTAAAAATTGGCCAATTTGCTCTAAAGGTTTTTTCTTCGGATTTTCTAAACGATAAAACCCACCGTATTTACTTTCAGACTTTTTAAGTTTTACATTTAAATTTGTCATAAATAATACATTTGCGTATAAAAATGCGCAGTCTATACTATTTTATAACTTTTGTGCAACTTTATAAGAAGCTAGCAATGCTGAGCCTTAGAAGTCAGGAGCTTTATTTAAGATAATTAACTTGTTAAATACTATATTGCTGGTTATTTCAACATTAGAAAATACTTAAAATCATTTTAAAAGAAATCTCTTAAGTTAAACTATTTATAACTGACGGTTAGACTCGATTGATCTTAATTAACTTTCTTTATTAAAAAAATACTCTCCCATATTCTCAGTAAAAAAATCCGGTGTTTCATAGTGTTGTAAAATTGCTTTAGCTTTTTCTAATAAAGATTCATCCTTAAATTCTTTTAATAATTTAATGTCCTTATCAATATACTCTGGTCTATCAGCACCAATAATAACAGAGCTAATATGAGGATCTTGATAAAGGAAGGCGAGAGCAAGGCTGGTGAGTTGGTTATAATCCTGGTGAGTTAATTCAAGTAAAGCGCGTATTTTTGGACCATAGGGTAGATTAGGGTCATCGATATGTTGTTTGACATAAGGCGTTAATAAGCCTGTACCGAGCCCGCCCCTTATAATAATCCCCATTCCTTTAGCATAAGCTGCATCAATATAAGGTTTATTGCGTTGATTAATTAAACTATATTCCATTTCTATGACATCAAAAAGATCCATATCGATCGCATATTGAGCAGGCTCTCCATTAACTGAGACACCAATAAAGCTTAACTTTCCCAGTGCCTTTAATTCCTGTAAAGCTTTCACCGCTTCGCCTTTTTTTAAGACTTCAATCGCTGTTTTATTATCTAAATGGAGTAATACTATATCCAATTTATCTGTCTTTAATTTTTGTAAGCTCTCATGCACATCTTGAAAAATGGCTTCTCGGCTAAAATCATAATCAGCCGCAGGTTTTGCACAATAAATTTCATCATAAGCTTTTTGCTCACAACGTGGATCATTGGCTTTAATATTATGCTCACCTGGTTTAGTAATTAAAAGGTAGTTATAGGCTGTGCGTGGAATATAGCGTCCAATACGCTCTTCACTTAAGCCATAAGAAGATGCTGTATCAATGACGGTAATATTATTTCTTAGGGCTTGCAGTAATACTGCTTGTGCCACTGATTCTGATGGATGTAAGCTTTCTTCACCTGCGATACCCCAGGCTCTTCCTAGCTCAACGGTCCCTAAACCAATAAAAGAAACTGCTCTATCTATTTTTTTTATATAGCGCTTAGGCAATTCAGATGGCGGGTTAGATTCAGCCCTTTTAGAAAAGGAATAATGTCCTATAACGAGTAGTAACAAACTTAAGAGAGAGAGTAAAAACTTCATTGTAAATTTCCTATCCTAAAGTAACGTCTAAACTAAAAATCGCTTTATATGCAATAAATCGTTAAATCTTAAGTATGAAATGCCACCATTAATATTAATGGATTATAAATAATTTTATTTAACACTGCTGCGCTTTATCTTGTTAGTTCCCTTTTTATTAGTCACTCTATTAAATATTAATCAATTAGTGTATAATAAGTACAATTTTATTATTTTTTATAATGTAGGTTGCCTTGATAATCTTAACCCCAGAACAAGATCAAAACAAGGAAGCATTGATCCGATACATTATTATTAAAGCATTTAATATGACTGTTTATTTTAAAGGATTCGATGAATTATTAATTATGATGGATGTTGCTGATGAATTCGAAAAGTATGATCCTGCGTCAACTTTAACATATGTAATAGAGCATGTTACTGAAAGCTGGGAGACTTATCATACAGGCATTGACGCAAATTATAGTAACGATGGGCATTATCATTTTAGAAGAAAAGATGAACTACCGCTTAGCTTTGCTGATATTCAGTTATTATTAGATACTCTGTATAAATATTCGCTGCTTACGAGTCAACAACATAATAGCTTATTACACCAAATTCTTAAAATTCAGAATATGAATAGTACTTCTACTCAAACCTATACTGCAACAGCGCGCTTTTTTGTTTATCTAGAGGAGTCAATATCAGAGAAAGAAGATAACCTTGCTAATGGTTCAGCCCCAAGTCGTTAGCGGGTTAACTAGAGCAAAAGCAGAAAGCGAACTTAAAGACATGGTTCTATAATGGGTTGACATAATTTTATATAAAGAAATGAGTTTGATCATGCTAAACTACGCGATTGAAGCTGCTATATTTAAATTACCTATTCCATTTTTTAATTTCACTCATAATTTTTGGATTTTAAAAGATCTTAGTAAAAACAAAATTATTGCCCAGTTACATGGCCTCGCGATGTCAAGAACGACAGGTAGAATTGTACCTATTGGATATCGGCATGATCATAGTTTACGTGCCTATTGCTTTGTGTATGATAAAAATGTTGCTAGGCAGTTGAGATTAACAGTGAGTTCTTTTGCTCTGCCTATCCATGATTGTAATACTATATATACTAAAGAAGATTCTCTTGAACGTTGGTTAAAAGCGCTAGCAGCCTTAGAAGCAATTAATAACCTAAATCTTGACTATCCTCGTGGCGGATTTTGTATTCCTTTATCAAAAACAATTAATAGTAATTCTGTGTATCATACATTTGGGCAGGTAATGGATATAGAAGTATATCGTTTTACTGGCTTTTTACAAATTGGACTCCAAACTTCTGTTTATGAGCAGATTAAAAGAAGCTTTAATTTTTAATATCCAATAATTCAGGCCGAACTTCATATCCGGCCTTAAGTAATGCCAGTGTGTTTATTTTAATAATAACCAACACTCAGTAATTAACTCTGTTTCAGCAACTTCATGATCAAAATTGTAATAGCAAAAAATACAAGGTAAATCTGCAAGTTCTTCTCCAGAATTAGGTAACCAATCGCGATATAAATGATAAATTGTTTTATCAATGTCATCCCGCGAGCCTTTATGAACCGCTACGGCGTAACGTCCCTTAGGTAAATATTTCTCTTTTACAATACCATCAATTTTTAATTGTTTAGGTACGGTAATACCTAGATCAAAGCGAAATTCTTGGGTAGGAGTCGTTTTCGGATCATCATAAGCGAAACCAAAAGCCTCTCCCGGACTAGGCTTTAAATTAATAGTTTGAGATTTAGCCCAGCCAATTAATTGATTTACACTTTCACCAACGCCGGCAGGATCACCTCTATGTTCTAAAACAGCTAAGCGCCGATCATTAATTAGTTCTTTAATAACTACATTCATTTTTTTATCTCGTTTAGGCAAGCAATAAGGCAAATTCTCCCATACGTGCCAATTTGGCTGGGATCTAAATAAACTGGGCGATTTACCATAAGTTTGTTTAAAAGCCCGGGTGAACGCTTCATGGGATTCAAAGCCTGCATTGAAAGCAATATCAATAATTGTTCTATCTTTTTCATAGATTAATTGATGTGCTGCTCGTTTAAGTCGCAGCCAACGTATATATTGTTGTAAAGATAGTCCCGTATAAGCACTGAATATGCGATGAAAATGATATTTGGAGAAGCAAGCAACCTCACTTAACTGAATTAAAGTAAGCTTATCATCCAGATGCTTACCAATAAATTCTGTGACTTTTCCTAATTGATGCTCGTAATTCATAATAATCTCATCATATACTTTTACCTACCCAAACAATAATATTAACTTTTGAATTTTGATGTTTGACCAATCTTGCTAACTAAAATTAAATTTTAAAAAATTAGTAGTTACCGCTTAATATGAAATATTATCTTTAACAAAATTATTATTACAAATAATAAAATAAATTAATCGTAAACTGCCTTAAGTCCTTTTAAATTTTTATTTAATATTAAATTTTTAATAAAATTATTTATGCTTAAATAAATGAATTATAAATATCAAAGAAAAATATTTTAAATAAACCAATAAATTCAATCACATACTTAATAAAATAGCTTTTGAAAATATTTTTTTAGTAAATTTTAAATTATGATTTCTTCAGGTTCTCTTAATTTTTCTTTGTTAAAGTTGTGAAAATTTTAAGAAAAATTAGAGTAGACATGAAAACCTTGATAAAAAAGAAAGAAATAAATCGTTATAATAATAAGCAAAATTTACCTGAGGAATTTGAAGGCTTAATAATTAATAACTATTCCTCTTATTTAAAAAATGATGAAGTGAACTGGAATAATATTGCAGTTCTTATTTTGCAAGATTTAGAGAAAAAAGGGGTTAAAGTTGCTGATAAAATAATTGAAAAAATAAATTCTAACACTTCATATAATGACTTTATTTTGCAATATATCATTAAGCAATTATATAGTTATCCAAATTATCATTTATTTTTAGAAAAATTTGCTTTTAAACTGGGTGCAACAAAAGATCGAGTAATTTCTTTAACTGTTTTAAAAGAAGCAGGGATAACCGATATAAAGGAGTTAGAAAAGATATTTAAAGAATTCTTACTTGAGCAAAAAAAATTAGCTAAGAATGCGCCAAATTTAGTAAAAATTAAAGACGAAGATGATTTTGAACAATTAATTAGTTTACTTGCAGCCAATCCATTATATGAAAATTTGTTACACGCCTTTCTTCAGCAATTAATTAATGAATTTAACAAATACCCAGAAGAAGGAATAGGCTCAGTTACAACTGAAGTTCTCGAGGCTAAATCACTACAACAATTTTTCCAATCTCTAAGTATTGATATTACACTTCAGCCTCCTAAGGACGGCCAGTATAGGAAGGGTACTCTTTATGCGTCGCTAGACTCTACTAACTTAAATTATACTGTATGTAAAAATAATGGCGAATTAGTTCGGGGGGTTATTCCTTTAAGCGGAATTAATGGGAAATTTAATGACCAAACTACGGAAGAAGAATTAAAAAAATATTTACCAAATATTCTCAAAATAACAACAGCAAGAAGGCATACAAGTCAATTAGCTTTAAGTAGTACGCTTTCATTAGCTGAAGCTTTGTTGCAATTTATTCAAACTTTAAGCATAGATGCTACACTTCAACCGCCTAATAATGGTTATTATAGAAAGGATATGCTTTATGTCACCCTTAATTATGGGTACTTAAATTATAGTGTATTAAAAGATAATGGAGAACTGGTTAGCGATACTATTCGTTTCAGTGAACTTAGTAATCAAATTGATGAGCAAACTACGGAGGAGGAACTCAAACAATATTTACCTAATATCCTTAAAATAACAGCAGCAAGGGGGCATACTACTCGCTTAGCTTTAAATAATACAGCTTCGTTACGAGATAGAGCGATAGATTTCATTAAAAAAGAATTTAATCCTGAGCTTCATTCAACTAATTTACCATCCAGCTGTTTTATACAGAGAGAAGAGGCTAAATTCCTATTAGATCAGTGGCTAAATGCAGGAAATTTACCGCAAGTGATTAGTCATTTAATTGACGATAGTTACCTACGTTGTATTCAACAATTAGATCATGTTACAGCGCAGGCCAAAAATCATAGTGAAATGAGTACTTACATTAAGGCAGAAATTGATGCTGTTAGAGATTTAATGGATAACTTTATTCACCTTGCTGGAGCTATGGATAAGCAAGATAGCGCATTTGATATTCAGATTTTACAATTAATTAGCCACTTAAAAAACTTAAAAAATTTTTATGATAAAACGCCATTATTATTTTCTAATGAAGTATTTCCTAAGACAGATGGAAATTTTAACGAATTTGTTAAAAACATTATTTTGCAAGGTCGTAAAGATGAGCTCATTGAATTTAGTAATAACCAAGATGAGATATGGTGCTTAAAGTGGGATTCCTTAATAAACGCTTTAGTTGAAAATAGTCCTGTAGTTAAAGTCTTCAATAAAAAGACATCTAAAAGTGCATCTTTGACAGATGAGTCAGGTCACCTAATTCCTGCAAAAGTTATTTTTAGAGAAGAACTTAAAATGAGCTTGTTAACTCATTTAAAAGAAAATTGTTTGCACTACCATAGACAAGCTTTACAAAACTATCAAAAAGAACAAGCAGCAAAGCCAGCTGTGCAAACAGATGTGGATGATTTTACCAAGCAATTAAGTATTCCTACTAAGCCTTTTAAATTACCTACCATCACTTTAGAAGAAGCAAGGACGGAAGCTTATCGCCAGTATAGTATGCGACATATATTGACGCTTAAAAGCTATAAAGCTTGGACTAATAAGGAAAAATATTTACAGCAAGTCCATAATCGAATTTTACAGCCTAATTTTATGGAGGGCCTACTTGATGAGCAGCTCAGATATGCTCAAATTGCTCAAGAAGAGTGGCTGACGGATGTATTAGTGCCTAAATTTTCGACTGCTCTTTATTTAAATATTGCAGCAAGATTAATTACCGATTATCGCGTTGATATTGAAGCTATTAATCAAATAGCTCAACAACTGTGGCATAAAATATTGTCTTCAAACATTTCAGATAAATTAATGATGGATTGGCAAGAAATATCAATTAAAATGGCGCCTTTGGCTGAAACTGAAACAACGCATTATTATAAAGATTGCCAGGAAAAAGCAAAGCTGCGTATGAGCCAACTTTATCCTACTGTTGCTGAAGATACCTCTGAATATGAATTTAAATTCAAATCTTGCTTAGAAATGGAAAAAAATAAAGTTCGCAAGAAACTAAGTAACCAAGTTATGGCAGCATTTTTGGATAGGTATTTCGACCAATTTGCCAGTCAAGAGGACTTACACAAAAAGCCACAATTTACAATTGGTGAAAATAAAGATTACGTTTTCATTGGTCCAGCAGCAAGTGGTAAGAGTACTATTTCTAACCAATATATTCATCAAGATCAGCGACTAGATTATGTCTCAATGGCTACTGATGATTACCGTGGTATTCGCTTACCTGGTACCGATGATTTTGAAGGTCAGCAAACGGATCAAATGTTTATTCGTACTCAAGATAGCGCTTATTTAGTAAGTGAAATTGTTGAAGATAGGATGCGTTCTTTAAAAGATAAAAGACCGAATATGATTGTGGATGGTGTTACTTATAAACCAGCTCACCGAGCTTTGGTAGAAACCAATAAAAATTCGGTTATCGTTTGTGCCTGTTTAGATGATGCATCTGAAGTGGTAAATCGTTCTTATAATCGAGCTATACAGGAGGATTCTAGTTCAGCTGACAAAGGACGCCATGTAAATACCTCGAGCTTGCTGCATATGCATAAAACAGCAAGTATTAGTTTAATTAAATACTGCCAGCCTAATTCAAACATTGATGTTTACAATACGAACATTCGCCGTGGTGAAACACCACCTTTAATCGCAACGATAAACACTCATGGTGTAAAAAATTTAATTATTCATGATGAAAAAGACGCACTTTCACATTTAACCTCTTTCTTTAATAAAAATCGATTAAATGTAAGCGCACGTAATGCTAGTGGTTTATTTATCGCCCAGCTGCAAAAACCAATGTTTCAAATTGAATCTTTGTTTACTGTGTTAGACCATGACTTTAATATAGTCCTTAAAGATAAAGATGGGAATGCCTATTTAACGTTTAGAAAAAATGGTAAAGATAGTATTGAGATGACCATCCCTAACCCTGAGCAAGTTAAAGAGAAATTATCGCATCCAGGTAGAGAGTGTGAGTTATTAAAAATGATGTTGCTTTATGGGCAGTATGGTTGCTTAAAGGAAGTTCGCAAACAATGCTTAATTCAAGAGACTGATAGACTTGTAGAAGATATTCTAAGTAAAGCAATAGCCGCAAATCAGTACGTAGGTATATCAAATCAAATGGTATAAAAAATCATCAAGAAGGGCCGAAATTAGGCCCAACTTTTTAATTAGTTTTTAGCTTAGCTAGGGTTTAAATATTTTCCCTAGCTTAGATAACCTCTCTTAATTTTAATATTGATTTGCACTCACTTATCCTTAATTAATATACAAAATACTGAATAACTTGCTTTTTGAATTAGCACGATGTTTTTTTACTAACAAGTATTGCTGTCAAACCTAATAACAGATAAAGTCAGTAGGGAAATATCCTTTCAAAATCTTAATTTGTGAGTGGTTTAATCAGGAGTACTTAATGACTAGGTTTAACAAAATAGACTCATATGTAAAGCAGAAAAAAGAATTTATTAACTCTGTACGCGATATCTTAAATAAAACCCCTGATGAAAGCGAACGCATGCGGCGGATGTCAGTATTTAATACATTATTACTGGTTGCAACTTATGCTAACCCGGACGAATTAGAGAATGAGCTTAAAAATTGTTTTGCAGAGTATGATGTTAAAGATCAAAAGACTATTAATTATATAAGTGATGGACTGCGAGATTTAAATTATTTATGTGTTACAGTTTTAAATGATAATAATATAAACCAACAAAATTCTAGACGCATAAATAGCTTTTTCATACCTGAGTCAGAAGTTAATGTAGAATTAAGTCAAGCGTTAAAAGAAATGGTTTTTGCGAAAACAAGACATAATCCTGAAATATCACATTCATGTATGGAGCCCTAGTTAAAATTTAGATAATGTTTTAAATATAAATAAATTAATATGTTTATTTGAAAATTGAAGCGTTATTATCATTCTAATTTTTAGAAAAAAATTAAGAAAAACTCAAATTTCAAGTAATTCATAATTGTAATGATAATAAATATAAAAATTTCATACTGCCTAAACTGATATTGAGGCAGCACTTGGATTAAATCTCCGTTTTCAAGCTATTGCTTAACTAATGTATCGTCAGTTAAAAACAAACCGATACCAGCTAAGCAAGCTTGGTTATTAAGGGTGTATGGAGGTCAGTTCTTTTGATTGGTTATCAAGAGGATAAATATGTTTACTTTCAAGAAATTTTTTAGCAATTTCAGCTATTTCTTTCGGATTTAAAGTCGATGCATTAATCCTTAAGGTATTTTTTGATTCTGATAATATTTTATTTGCCATAGGGCGAGTATTATTAAAATAATCTTCAATTCTATAATTAATAACCTCTACCTTATCATCTTTGCGCCCTCGGCTTAATAAACGGCTACGCATAATATCCTTAGAAACTGATAAGTCTATGACAGCAGCAGGTGATCCATAGTGATTTTTAAAAAGATGCCATTGCGTTAAAGTTCTTGGAAAACCATCAAGTAAAATAGGTTTGGTTTGCTTGAATGCATCAGCTTGATTCATTACATCAATAACTTCTTGATCATTTAAAAGTTTGCCCTGCTCGATACGCTCTTTAAATAACTGAGCCTTAGGATGCTTTGGATTATTAATAATTGTTCTTAATGATTCACCGATAGAAAAATGATTAGCTTTAGATAGCTGCTTAGCTAATACACCTTTACCACTGCCTGGGCCGCCCATCAATAAAATAATCTTGGGTAAAGTTGATGTAGAAGAACTTCCTAAAAATTTATTAAAAAATAGTGCGCTATTTATCATTTTTATTTTTTTCTTGTTTGTTAATATTAACTAGGTATTGCTAAAGATTAAATTCAATTAATAATACGCAAGTTTATTTAAGGCATTTTGCATTATAGTAATTCTATAAATTACTTATAGTCAAATAAGTTTTATCTAAAAAGTTTTAAGGTATTACACTTCCTCAGCTGGTTGCATAATGCTTTCTAATAGTGCATGTTTATTGGCAAAATTAATATGATGAATAGTGCGAGTCATAAATTGACTTTCACAGAATACGCGCCAATGAATACGGCAAGCTTGCTGATTATTTTCAATAATGTAGTAACTATTTAATCCATCTTTACTTCGCTCACACATCAATGAGCCGGCATGAAGCACGAGGCAGGAATAGTTATCGTTTTTTTCGATTAAGCCTAAATGGGCATAATGTAGGTGGCCAGTACATACAATATCAACGGTACTTTGTTTTAAATAACGCAAAAACTCTTGATCATTTTCTAACGGTTTATGTAATCCTTCGAGATAATCAAAATTATGATGGAAAAATAATATATTTAATTTGGTATCTTGACTATCAAAATAACGCGTAATAGTCGCTAAATTTTTATGTGAAAGTTGCCCATCTTTTATTTGATAAGGATTTACACTGTTAATACCTAAAATACGTACTTCATCATTACTATAAGTAATAGTTAAGTCATTTGTGACGTAGTGTTTATAATTTTGGAAAGGAAAAAATAGCCGTGCTATTGGATTATGAAGCGGAATATCATGGTTACCTGGTACAGTCAGTACTAAAGTTGATAATCGACTAATAAACTCTTTAAACTGTTCAAATTGCCAGACCTTAGCTCTTTGTGTTATATCGCCTGAAATGATAACTGCATCTGGTTTATGCTCTGCTATATCCTCCATAAAAGCATTTAAAATTTGCTTATTGTGCATGCCAAAATGCAGATCAGAGATGTGAGCTATTTTCATAATTTTTAGTTAATAAGTTAAGAGATTTAGGGAGACTTCTATACGTTAAGGGCGTCGTGACACTAAGCGTATCACCATCAAGAGAAATAGTTATTTTTTCTTTGTAATGCACAGTGACTTCAACTGGGCATCGCGTTTCCTTAATTTCAAAATTGTGCTTTCTTGTAAATAAAACACGAAGAATTTCAAGCAAACGTAGTTTGCCATGCTTAAAATAATAAATACCTAATTTCGCATCGTTAAAGCTATCGCGAACATAACTTAAAGGAAATTCATACGAGTAAAGATTATTACTAATCATAAAAAATGATGATTTAAGTAAGATATTAAAATCATTGCATTTTATGAGAAGGGAGTAGCTTCTATGATAAAAGAGCGCTTTAATGAAACTGGGTATATAGCTTATCCACTTGTTATAAAATTTCGTGTAATAATCTCGCTTTTCAGCAAGTTTTGGATAAAAACCTATTGAAGAGTTGTTAATAAAAACATTGCCATTCACTTCGGCGCAGTCGATAAGGCTAGTTGAATTTTTTTGTATAGCATCTATTAATTCATCTACTGTAGAAGGTAGGTCTAACTCTTTAGCAAAATGATTTAATGTACCTAAAGGTAAAACACCAAGTATTGTTTTAGTATTTGCACACCATTGCGCGGCACTGCGAATGGTACCATCTCCGCCACCTACTAATAGAATAGGATGATTTAATTGGCACTGTTTTATAGTTTCCTCTAAATTTGCAGGATGAGTTTTATAAAGTTGATAAGCAATCTTTTCTTTAGTTAATCCCTCTAAATAAGGCGTAAGTTGATTTGCATTTTTTGCCTTACTATTGACTATAACAGCAATATCAACCATAAAATCTCCAAGAAAATATTTAAAGCTAGGCTAAGAGAATAGATCTTTTTCTATAAACAATACTATGGTATTTAACAGTGATTCTACAAGATAATTTTCAAAGCTTTGATATCCTGGTAATATAATGCAAAAAATTTCTTAGAAGAATTATGCCCTCTTTTGATATTGTTTCAGAAATTAATACTGTTGAGCTACGCCATGCTGTTGAGAATACGAATCGTGAAATGGGGACACGTTTTGATTTTCGCGGTGTACAGTCTAGTATTGAACTCAGTGATTTAACTGTAACTCTAAAATCTGAATCAGATTTTCAGGTTCGTCAGTTAGAAGATATGTTTCGTAATCATTGTACTAAGCGAAATGTCAGCGCAGCTGGTATAGAGATAGAAGACGAGCCTATTCATAGTGGTAAAACCTATTCTTTGAATATGAAATTTAAGCAAGGGATAGATCAACCTACTGCGAAGGAAATTATAAAGCTAATTAAAGACCATAAACTTAAAGTGCAAACCTCTATTCAAGGCGATAAAATACGCGTAACAGGTAAAAAGCGTGATGATTTGCAAGAAACAATTGCGTTACTTAAAAAATCAGATGTCAAAATACCGTTACAGTTCGAAAATTTTAGGGAGTAGAATTACTTTTGTTAAATAAAATCGTCTTCAACTATGAAAAAGATTGGTAATTTATTATCCTTGCGAATAGTGAAATGGGTATGAGACTTTTAGAGGCACTTTAGTAGAGGTAGTTTAATGAAAGCGACACGGTTAAAAATTCCAGATGTAGTCTTATTGCAGCCTAAAGTATTTGAAGATGCTCGCGGATTTTTCTTTGAAAGTTTTAATCAGGCCCATTTTGAAGAAATCATTGGACATTCAGTTTCTTTTGTTCAAGATAATCATTCACGTTCAGGAAAGAATGTTTTACGTGGCCTTCATTATCAAATTAAACAAGCGCAAGGTAAACTAGTGCGAGTAGCTTCAGGCACCATTTTTGATGTGGCTGTCGATATTAGATCTTCTTCGCCAACCTTTGGTCAATGGGTAGGCGAAATGCTTTCTGCCGAAAATAAAAATCAGCTCTGGATACCCGAAGGTTTTGCACATGGTTTTGTTGTTTTATCAGAAACTGCAGAAGTACTTTATAAAACTACTGATTATTGGGCGCCTGAACATGAACGTTGTATCAAATGGAATGATCTTGATCTGGAAATTAACTGGCCTACTGAAAAGCAGCCTCAAGTTTCATTAAAAGACGAGCAAGGGTTACCGTTATGTTCTGCAGAATTATTCCTTTAAGAGGAACTTAATAATAGTGATGAATCTAATTTACTTAGTACACAATGTTTCTCGATTTGGTAAACTTAAGCATTTTTTAAAATGCATTTAGCTTTTTTAGCTTATTGAGAAGCGGAAATTTGAACTTAATAAAGATAAAATTGAACAATATGCTGACCTTGAAGGAAATATATAAAGAAATTACAGAATTTGATATTAATAAAAAAGTAGGCTGGTCTTTCCTAGATGCTTTGCTTCCCATAATCTAAAGCAAAGTTTAAGCGCTAAAGATGAGGAAAAAGCTATCTTAACTTATGAGCTTGAATAATTAAATAATCAATAAATGAATTATTATATCAACATAGCAACTTAAGCTAACATTATGAAAGTCAGATTGACCAAATTTTAGAATATCGAAAACCAATTGAGGCAATTAAAAACTTATCAAGTTAAGGGCTTTCTAAGCCAGTTTGGATAATAGGAGGTGCTATGTTAAATTTGCAAAAGGGCATTAAGTTAGCTAAATCTGGTTATGCTGTCTATAAAAAAGAGGGTTTTCAAAGTTTTAAAGACAAAGTGAAGGCTAGACTAATACACCGACTTTCTTACCCACGAACTCTATTATTTTTTAGAGGCTCTCTAAAATTTGCCAAATTTTTAATTAAGGGCCAACTATTACAAAAATTTCGAGCTTATGGTGGTGTTAGGAAAACTATCTATAATTTTTTGAAAATACAATCTACTCCTATTGGTGCCGGCGCGCCTTTACACTATTGTCTCAGAGTGCCTTTAAGCTATTCATTTAAAAAATGGACAACGCCGCCTAGCATTGCAGTCATATGCCATATGTATTATGTTGATCTTATCGAAGAAATTTCAGCCTATTTAAATAATATTCCTTACTCCTTTGACTTATTTATTACAACTGATTGTCCAGAGAAAAGAGATAAAATCGAGAAATATTATTTAAATTGGCCGAAAGGCTCTGTGACAGTCAAAATAGCTCAGAACCGTGGAAGAGACATTGCGCCTAAATTAATTGAATTTGCTGATGTTTATTCCTGCTATGAGTTTTTTCTTCATATTCATACAAAAAAAACACCACAGATCCAAGGTAATGGATGGCGTAATTACCTTTTTGAAACATTATTAGGATCGGAGAAAATTATTTACAGCATTTTTGAAATTTTTAAGCAAAATAAAAGTTTAGGAATGATAGCGCCTGACCATTCTCGCTTAGTTCGCCATTGTATTGGCTGGGGCGGAAATTTTGAAATATGCCAACAATTCGCTGAAAGATTAGGAATCGAATTATATGTAGATAATCAATTAGATTTTCCTTCTGGCTCAATGTTTTGGGGTAGGTCAGCTAGTATAAAATCCTTAATAGAAGCTAACCTTAATTATGAAGATTTTCCTCCTGAAGATAATCAGATGGACGCTACACTAGCCCACGCTATTGAAAGATTATACTTTTTAATCTGTGAGCATAATGCATATAAATGGATTAAAATTGGTATAAATCATGTGGATACTGATAATGAAAAAATGACGTCTGTAAAAAGCTCGAAAGATTTGATTGAATTTATAAATACACATCAGTATGAATTACTGCATCAAAGAGTTCGGGTTAAACCCTATCTCTCACACTTAGAAAAAATAGCCTATGAAAATTCTGACTATAATTTCTTGAATTTTTTAGATTTTCAATATGAGCTTATTAAATTACGAGAAGGGAAACCAGGTATCATTGATTTTGATGAAAAATTTTATTTAAGTGCTCATAAAGATGTAGCAGAGGCAGTTTTAAATAAAAGCATTCCTTATGGATATATTCATTATTGTTTAAAAGGCAAAGAAGAAGGAAGGGTATGGAGTAATAATCAATTAAAACATACATTTGCTATGGAGCCTCATTATCCTAAAGGTTTTTTTTCGCCTGTAAATATTTACTCTTCTGATGCACAACCCAAGTCATTACCGATTTTGCCAGAGAGCAATGTACCCTTTTTACTTGTTTTATTTTCTCATCTGCAAGATGATATTTTTTACGGAGGGTATACCGCTTTTTTTACTGATTTCCTGCCTGTATTCGGTCAGTTTAAAAAAATAATTTTATCGGTTGAGGCTGAAGTATTTAATCCTGAACTTGCTAAGCGCTATGCAAGTCATATTGAAGTTATTCATCAAAGTGAGCTGGGTACCCTTAATTGTACGCCAACTTTAATTATTTGCTTTAATTGTGATCTTTTTCATAGAGCATTACGTTTATTTAAGAATCCTGGCAAAATTATTTATTATTGCCAGGAGTTTGAGGCTTGCGCGCACCCTTTAGGGGATAGATATATCGAAGTTGAGAGAGCAATTTATAAAGCACAAAATATTATCCTATCTACAGAGATTTTAAAGAAATACTTAATAAGTAGAAATCTTATAACTGAAGATAAAAAACTTTATATTACTAGTCCTAAAATTGAACCCATAGATGTAATTCAAGAGAAAAAAAAGAAATTATTTTTCTATTTTAGGCCAGAACGTTTTAATTTGAGAAATTTATCAAATTTATTACGAGAAACTGCGGAGGAATTTTGTAAAAAGCATCGAGGTTATACCATTTATATGGTGGGTACAGTCAACACTCGCTATTCGTATGAAGTAAACGGTACCCAAATTTTTGTATTAAGCAAGCTTTCAAAACAACAATATTTTGATCTAATTGCTTCCTGTGATGTAGTTATATCTATGATTTATGCAGCTCATCCTGGCATTATCGCCTATCAAGCAGCCGCCTCAGGAATTCCTTCAATCACCAATACTTTCGACAATCGAGATAAAGCTTTTTTAAAAAAGATATCAAAAAACATCGTGCCTTATGATCCAATTCGAGATGATCTTTTAGAGTTAATTGAGTACGCTTTAACTTTGCCAAAAGGCCATAAACATTTTAATGAAAAACTTTATACAGGCCAGCAAGAAGGTACATTGCTAGAATATGTTAGTAAAATATGCGACTGGCCTAGACCTAATCAACCTAAATTCTATTTAAAAAAAGAATTTCATACCAAAACAGAGATATGCCTTGAGGAAGTAGAGGAAGTGTAAGTGACTTAAGTCAATAATTGAAACGATTTTGTATATGAAAAAAGTACTTCATTAGAAAAATTAAAAATATACTTATGGGGTACATTCGTAGTCTGATATATAAATAAAAATATAGGACTTTTATTCAGCCATTAAAGAATTTGATATAATAAAATGGTATAGAGAGATTGATTGATTAATAATTAATTTTGAATTTATAATGCAGCAAAATAATCATAAAATAATAATTAAGTATGGAACACATTAACAATCTTTCAAAAAGAATTGATAACTATTCAGTGAAAATTCAAGCAGCAATTAATCGAGTCTTATCTAGCGGATGGGTAATACTAGGTCCGGAAGTTCATCAATTTGAGCAAAATTTTGCGGCTTATCTTGGATGTGAATATTGTATTAGCGTTGCTAATGGTACAGATGCATTAGAGCTTGCTCTTAAAGCAATGGGGATATCTAGCAAAGATCGTGTTGCAACAGTAGCTAATGCTGGTATGTACGCTACTAATGCTATATTAGCGGTGGACGCAGACCCCATTTTTATGGATATTGATGCCACCACTTATGTTGTAAGCTTTAATGAAGTAGCGCGAGCAATTAACCTAGGTGCAAAAGCAGTTATTGTGACTCATCTCTATGGTTTAGTCATTCCAGAAATTGAAAAAATTGTTAATTACTGTAGGGAAAAAGGTGTATTAGTGTTAGAGGATTGCGCACAAGCGGCCGGCGCTTGTCTTAATAATAAGCGAGCTGGCTCGTTTGGTGATACGGCTAGCTTTAGTTTTTACCCAACCAAAAATTTAGCAGCTTTAGGGGATGGCGGTGCCGTAGTTACTAATAATTCAGCAATAGCTGAAAAGTTAAAATCCCTAAGACAATATGGTTGGTCATCGAAATATCAAGTAGAATTACCTGGCGGTCGTAATAGTCGTCTTGATGAAATGCAGGCAGCCATTTTATCTATGTTTCTGCCTGACCTGGATCATACTAATGCACGTAGGCGTGAAATTGCAGCACTTTATAATGATGGAATTTGTCACTCTGATGTCATTGTTCCTCTGTATAAGAGCACAGAGTATATAGCACATCTTTATATAATTCGTACCCATAGACGTGATGAGTTACGCAAACATCTTCGGCAACTAAATATTGCTTCAGATATTCACTATCCAATTCCAGATTATCGTCAGCCAGTTTTTGGTGATAAATTTTCTGCTATTTTTCTTGAAAATACGGAGCTATTAGCCAGTGAAATAGTTACCTTACCTTGCTATCCAGAGCTAAGCAATGATGAGGTTAAGTTTATTATTAATGCCATAAATAGTTGGTGAATATGAAATATACGGTGATAGTCCCTGTTTATAAAAATGAAGCATCTATACCACGTTTATTGCAAGCATTAGCTAAAATGAATGATGAATTAGGTGGAGATTTAGAAGTAGTGTTTGTTGTAGATGGCAGTCCTGATAAATCATATGCTTTGTTAAGGGAAGCTGTTGACAATCTTCCTTATGCAAGTCAGCTTTTATTACATTCACGTAATTTTGGTTCTTTTCCAGCTATACGTAGTGGCCTTAAAGTTGCAAGAGGAAAATATTACAGTGTTATGGCAGCTGATCTTCAAGAACCTATAGACTTAGTAATTAATTTTTTTAAAGTGTTAGAATCTAATGAATGTGATGTGGCCATTGGTACTCGTCTCAGTCGTAATGATCCATTTATGTCACGAATGGCTTCAGGGCTTTTTTGGCGCGTATATAAGCGTTTAGTTGTGCGAGATATGCCTGAAGGCGGCGTTGATATATTTGGTTGTAATCAGCTATTTCGAGATCATTTATTAGAACTTGACGAATCACGATCGTCTTTAATTGCGCTTATTTTTTGGCTTGGATTTAGACGAAAATTAGTTAGTTATGAGCGTCAAGTACGTGAAGAAGGGAAATCAGCTTGGACACTTAATAAAAAAATAGAATATATGATGGATAGCATTTTTGCTTTTACTGATTTTCCCATAAAATTACTAATGAGAATTGGTGCCATAGGTACTATCTTATGTGTTTTTTTCGGTTCAGTTGTTTTATTCGCTCGCCTTTTTCATGTTATTGCTGTACCAGGCTATGCTGCAACAGTATTAATTATTTTAACAATGGGCGCTTTTAATCTCTTAGGTTTAGGTTTAGTTGGTACGTACGCGTGGCGAGCTTATGAAAATAGTAAACGTAGGCCATTAGCTATTGTGTCTTTACAATATAAAAATAAATTGAGGGCTAATAATGGTTGAACCTATTTATATTCATCCTACTGCAGATGTGCAATCAAAACAAATTGGGGAAGCAACCCGTATTTGGCAATTCGTTGTTATTCTTGCCGACGCTAAAATTGGAAGTCATGTAAACATTTGTGCTAATTGTTTTATCGAAAATGATGTTGTAATTGGTAAGAATGTTACTATTAAATCAGGTGTGTATCTGTGGGATGGAATACAGTTAGATGATGATGTTTTTATTGGTCCAAATGTTACATTTACTAATGACAAATTTCCTAGATCAAAGGTATATCCAGAAAAATTTCTTGTAACCAAGGTAGAACGAGGTGCTTCTATCGGGGGCGGAGCCACTATATTACCTGGATTAACTATTGGCATGGGAGCAATGGTTGGAGCAGGGGCTGTTGTTACTAAATCGGTTCCTCCTTATGCTATTGTAACAGGCTCACCTGCAAGGATTGTAGGTTATGTAGAAAGCGACTCTTCAAATAATGATTTTTGTCAAAGTAGTTCTAATGCTTTATCTCCATCTGTTTTCCCAAAGCAGCTCAATGTTGGTAATGTTAAATTATATCAACTCAAGCTGGTCAGAGATATGCGAGGTGATCTTACAGTAGGCGAGTTTCTCAAAGTTATTCCTTTTATTCCTAAGCGATATTTTTTAGTATTTAATGTTCCTAGTGAAAAAACTCGTGGTGAGCATGCTCATTATAATTGTCATCAATTTTTAATTTGCGTAAAAGGAAGTTGCTCTGTAGTAGTAGACGATGGCAAAGCGCGGAGTGAAGTTACATTAGAGTCGCCTGATGTAGGATTACATTTACCACCTCTCATTTGGGGAATTCAATATAAATACTCTAGTGATGCTGTATTATTAGTATTTACATCAGATTACTATGATCCCAACGATTACATTCGCAATTACAAGGAGTTTATTAGTGTAGTTAGTAAAAAGGAAAATCAGTGCAGCGAAGTGGGTTAAAACAAAAAATAGAGCATCTGCTGCGTTTTCTGTCAGGCGGTTTTCTAAATACAATTTTTACCTACACTATTTATTTTTTTTTGAAATTAGTTATCAATTATCAATGGGCTTATTTATTTGCTTATATAGTAGGTATTATTTTTTCCTATTGCTTTAATGCAAAAATAGTTTTTAAAGTAAAGTATTCTTGGAAAGTTTTTAGCTATTACCCACTTATTTATATTTTTCAATACATAGTGTCATCATTATTACTATATATCTTAGTGGAAGTTGAATATTTAAATGATACGGTGGCACCATTAATTGTTATTTTGATAATAACTCCCTTATCTTATTTTATGAATAAAGTAGTTTTATTATATAAAACGTCATAGAAGGATCATGTGCAATTATAAATCAACCAAAGATATATATAGTTTGATAACTCTCCCAAAATTAAGCTTAATGTTTAGCGCCTATTTTACTAAGGGATTAAGTAGGTGGAACAGGGATTATTATATTTAAGTCGATTAATATATTTTCACAGTCTCACATTACAAAGCTTGATAAAGCAGTTTAAATTTAAAATAGGCTCAATCCAATCTATTTCAAGGCTACCTTACTAAATAATATAATGTGCAGCCTTAAATAGTAAGCTTAGATTACCCTAACTTAAATATTAGTAAAACTATTATCTTTAAGGGTCTGAATTGAATGCTTAGCCTTTAGGTGGCAAGGCAAAATTATAAGTAAGCAAGGCTCTCAAATTTTCATTATGTGTAAAAGTACCTTACTTAAATAATACTCTTTATAGTAGTTTCAAATAAATTTCTTTATATCTATTTTAAAAGTTACTTTCTTTATGCCTTTTGTAGCTCATTGGTATCATTTTTTTTGGTTGGTATGGTAAGAAGAGTAAAAAGCCGCCAATAAGAAGCTCCTATATTTTTTCCATATATGACTGAAGATAAAGGTGGAGCATAAGACTTAGGACAAGGCAAATCTTTTCCTGCTTGTACGTTTTGTACTAAACATTCCATAAGATCCATTCTAAAAAAAAGTATTTTTTTAAAAAACTTCGAATGATTAAATCCACCTGCATAGATAATAAAAGGAATTATTATTAAAGGTATAATGAGAGAAAGCCTATATTGGATATTGAATAAATTAAGTGATTTTAAAATAGTAAAAAGTAAAGCCACGACCCAAGGCCATAGCAAAGTTACCCAAAAATAGTGAAAGCGAAGATAACCTAAAGAAAATATTCCTAAAGATTTATGAAGCTCAGGAGAATGTAAATTGGCGCGGCCAGCAGCAACAATTAAAAGATAAGTAAAAATGATACCAAAGAGGGTTACGAATATCAGAGCAGGCCTGGCTTCTATTAAAGACGGTCTCTTTCTAAGTAAAAAAGAAAAGGACCAAATTAAGAGGCTAATACAAAAAATTAAAACAACACAAGTTAAAGTTAGCGAAAGAAGTGGTGTTTTATAAGGTAGCATTAGCGATCGAGCTACCTTCCCAAAAAGATAGAGCCAAAAATCAATCTGATTAGGGTATGCCATAGGCGCGTCAGGGCGATGAGTGCCATGTTGTATAAAGATTATTACCGATAGTTGAGCTAGCGTCGTAAAAATACCTATAATTAAAAGCGCGAGGCATCCCATGAAAAGAGATTTTTTAATCTTAAGTTTTAAAATTTTATTAAATAATAGAAAAACTAAACTTAATGTAAGGACAGCAATAGCACCACTTATATAAGAAAGCCCGGAGATTAAGCCTAACGCACATAAAATTGGAATTATTAGCCGGTTATTATGCCATTTATCGTTTATAACAATATAAATTATAGATAAAAGGCACACTAAAGGTATGGCTTGATGATAGGCTACATTTTGCAAACCCCAATAAGTGTCGGGTCGCATCATTAATAATGTAAGCGTGAAAGCAGAGGCTGCTAATAAGCGGTTATTTAAGGCAAGGTGTAATAAGCGCCATTGTAAGAGTAATAATGCACCTAAAATAACAAACATAGAAACAAATTGGTAAACAATAGTGTTTCCCTGAAAAGCTCGATAAGCAAGAGCGTCTAATACTTTACCAACAGGATATAAAGTATCATTAGCCGAAGCAAACAAGTCCTTTAGTTTAAAAGAACCGACCTCCTGTATTATATAGGCGCGCCAATCATCTAATAAAGGAATATCAATGCTATAACGAAGCCATGCAATTTCTTGTAAGATTAAACTTAAAATTGGTAGGAAAAGAAGTATCCATATGATTTTATTGTACTGTCTTATTTCCATAAAATCCCCAATTTATAATCTACTTATTATTTATGCGCATATATTATAAGTGTTTAAATAAACATTGACTATAGGAAAGATTTTAAGGAGCTAACGATAAAGCGCTTCTTTTGTTATGCAACTAGAAATTATTTAACTTCTTTTAAATAAGTCATGTTGAGCTATGCTCAAGTGCGTGACTAAATAAATTATTTTTAATAAACAGTTCAACTTTAGGTAAAAAGCTTTTAAGTTGAAAATTAATAGACTCTATATGTGATCTGGATGAGTCATTCGAGCAAATTTTATTTTACTGATTTGCTTAGCAAGGTTGTTATAAACTTTTCGACCTAATTTAATAGCAGGCTTTTCAATAAATTTAACAAAAAAAGTACAAATCAAAATTAATAGAATTAAGGTACAAGTTGTTTTGACAAGAAAGCTGCCATTGAAATTCTGTATAATTCTATCGTATAGCCAATTATGAAACAAATAAATAGAGTAAGTTAATTCGGAAGTAAATATAATAATTGCATTAGAAGTTAATTTTTCCCTAAATTTCCATGTGATTAAGAAAAGTAAAAATGCGCGTAATGAAAGTAAAGTATGCGACCAGTAAGGCTGGTAAACTACATTTAAATGCCAAAGTTGAACAAATACTAAACCGGTAAAAGCCATTAAAGTGCTTAATTTTATACGCTGATTTTCATACAAATAGATAAAAACACCTAGGAAAAGAAAAGGGCCATACATATTCAAGTAAGCCATATTCCAAGTGTTGACTCCAGGAATAGGGGAAAGCAAATTAAGTAGAAGTGTAAGGAAAATTAAAGTAAATGGTAATGCTATAGTATCCTTGTTAGTAAGATTTAATAAGCGCATAAGAAACATAATAAAATAAAAAATAATTTCTACACGTAAAGTCCATTCTACACCACCAAGAACATTAGGCGCTTGAAAAAAATCACCGATTAAAAGAAGTTGAGGAATTAAGACATAATAATTTGGAGAGCTATGATCGATAATTGAATTAAGAAACACTTGTAATAATAATGCTATTACAAAAAGAGGGTATATTCTAAAAATTCGTTTAACTAAAAATTCAAATGGTAATTCAGCTTGGAGTACGTAGGTAATAACATATCCTGAAACTAGAAAAAAGACTACTACCCCAGTGTTACCAGCAAGAAAAAATGGTAAAGTTAATTTTACTAGAAATCTAAACAAATGAGGAATTTTGTGATTATGTGCTATATGATGTAATAAAGGATAAAATTTATGGCCAATCAATACACTAATAAAAGCAAAGATTCTTAAATAATCGAGAAAAATCATACGGTTTTTGACTTGCTGCATAGTGTATTTATCTAAATATAAATGAGAAGTACTATAATTTTTTATAAGTAGAATAGCAATACTTACCTCTAAGATAGCTCTTCCGGAAAATAGCAATTTTAATTATACATTTTTAACTTATTGCTAGTTTTATGAAAGTTAAAACCAATTAAGTATCAAATTTATAATTTTACTTGACTTAAGTTTTCAACACTGTTTAACAGCGCACTACTAATTAACTAGAATAAGTAGTCAAAAATACTAGCCCCTAAGTATTCCTAAATTATGTAAACTTGCCGAATGAGAATATAAAAGTTAAGCGCGTTATATATTAGCTACCTATCGCCATATAAATCTAATTTGATCCATTTAGACAGCAAGAAGCAAAGCTTATCTTAAAATGAAGCGTTATGATTTAGTAATGACGTTCTACATTATAGTAAGTCAATAATAGCTTTTATAAAATTCACTTCATTTATATTCATAAAGAGATCTCTTTATGATGCCAGAATTATTTATTTGACTTTAAAAAGCCTTAACTTATTAGTTAACATTTTTATTAGATTAATACTAGGATTGAAGGTCGTTATTATGCAACAATTTACACAATTTAAATTAGATCGATGGAAATAAATATGAAAATTCTAATAACTGGTGGTGCTGGATTTATCGGCTCTGCTCTAATACGTTATATTATTGCAAATACCAACGATAGCATTTTAAATATTGATAAATTAACTTATGCGGCTAACTTACAAGCACTTGCATCAGTTAAGAATAATGAAAATTATTCTTTTAAACAAATTGATATTACAGATGCAACTAAAATTAATGAAGTGATATCTGCTTATCAACCCGACGCAATTATGCATTTAGCAGCTGAAAGTCATGTTGATCGTTCGATTGATGGACCAGCAGAATTTATCAATACCAATATTATCGGAACCTACACTTTGTTAGAAGCAGCAAAACAGTACTGGCTATCGTTAGCTAGCGACAAAAAAAACAGATTTCGTTTTCATCATATTTCAACAGATGAAGTTTATGGCGACTTAGAAATTGAAGATGAAGCCTTTACAGAAAGCACACCTTATGCACCCAGCTCTCCCTACTCAGCAAGTAAAGCAAGCTCGGATCATCTTGTGAGAGCGTGGTATCGAACTTATGATTTACCTGTGTTGGTAACTAATTGTTCTAACAATTATGGCCCCTTCCAGTTTCCGGAAAAGCTTATTCCTAAAGTAATTTTAAATGCTTTATCAGGTCAATCAATTCCTGTTTATGGGCAAGGAACGCAAATTCGTGATTGGTTATATGTAGAAGATCATGCCCAGGCACTCTATCAAACGCTAACTCAAGGTAGCATAGGTGAAACTTATAATATTGGCGGTTGTAATGAGAAAAAAAATATCGAAGTTATTTCGACTATATGTAATCTATTAGAAGAGTTAGCGCCACATAAACCTCAAGGAGTTAAATATTATAGTGATTTAATTAAACATGTAACTGATAGGCCAGGACATGATAAACGCTATGCTATTAACGCTAATAAAATTAGAAGTGAACTTGGTTGGCAGCCTAAAGAAACTTTTGAAAGTGGGATACGAAAAACTGTAATTTGGTATGTTAATAATTTAGCACTACTTAGGTAATTTAAATTTTTAAGTGATTAAAGTTGATTGCTCGTTTTTTATAAGAATAATAGGATTGCAGCGTCTTTAACATTAGTCAAAGCAACTAAGTTGTTTTATGACGACTGCATTTTTCTACAATATTTCATTTTTTCATTGAAAGGCTATATTTGGCTGATTTTAAACACAAAAGTAAAAAATCAGGTCTTTCTTTGAGATATAAAATATTTCTGCTTGCTCGCGTTATTTGTAATAATATTATGTAACTATTTCTTCTTCGAGATGGCGTAGGAGGTATTGTCCGTAAGCAGTTTTCTTAAAACGAAATGCTTGTTCTAAAAGTTGATCAGAAGTAATCCAACCAGAAGCATGCGCAATTTCCTCAAGGCAGGCTATTTTTAAACCTTGTCGTTGCTCAATGGTATGTACAAAATGGCTTGCTTCCAATAAAGAGTCATGTGTACCTGTATCTAACCAAGCAAACCCTCTTCCTAGCAGCTCTACGTGAAGTGTCTCATCTTGAAGATAGAAGCGATTGACATCAGAAATTTCTAATTCTCCTCGCGCTGAAGGTTTTATACCCTTAGCAATTTCTACAACACGGTCGTCGTAAAAATATAAACCTGTAACGGCATAATGAGATTTAGGCTTCTTAGGCTTTTCTTCAATACTGACTGCCTTACCTTTTTCATTAAACGCAACAACCCCAAAGCGTTCAGGATCGCTAACATGATAACCAAAAATAGTGGCGCCTACTTCTCGGGTAGAAGCCTTCTGTAAATTAGCTGAAAAATTTTGACCATAAAAGATATTATCGCCTAAAATTAAACAACTATTATCACCATTAATAAATTTTTCCCCGATTAAAAAGGCTTGCGCTAAGCCATCAGGAGAAGGTTGTTCTTGATAGCTTAATTCAATACCAAATTGATGGCCATCGCCTAACAGTTCTTGAAATTTAGGTAAGTCATGAGGAGTTGAAATAATTAAAATTTCTCTCATACCAGCTAACATTAGCACTGATAAAGGATAATAAATCATAGGTTTATCATAGATAGGTAGCATCTGTTTAGAAACGCCTAATGTAATAGGATGTAATCTTGTACCTGAGCCGCCGGCTAAAATAATTCCTTTACGTTTTTTCATAATGTTGATCCTAAAATTTCTTTAACTGCTCTTGCAACACCAAGTTGCCAGTTTGGTAGATAAACAGAAAATGTTTCCTGTAATTTATGAGTATTTAATCTAGAATTTAGAGGCCTTAAAGCAGGCGTAATATATTCTTTGCTTGGAATAGGTAATAAATCTTGAATTTTAAGTGCTGTCCCTAATTTTTTTGCTTCATCTAAAATAAATTGTGCAAAACCATGCCAGGATGTATCACCACTTGCTGTTAAGTGATATAGACCTGTTAAGTTAGGATTTAAATTTATTGCTTTTAAAAGATGAGCGGTCACATCTGCTAAAAGTTCAGCACCGGTTGGGGCGCCTATCTGATCATCAATAATTTTAAGTGTTTCTTTTTCTTGTCCTAAACGAAGAATGGTTTTAATAAAATTTTTACCATAAGTGCCATAAACCCAGCTGGTTCTTAAAATAAGATATATGCAACCAGAGTTTATAATTTCCTGTTCGCCTTGCAGCTTACTCATTCCATAAAAATTAAGTGGTTTGGGCTTATCAGTTTCTTGCCAACTTTTATTGCCAGAACCATCAAATACATAATCAGTAGAATAATGAACTAGTAGTGCACCAAGTTTGGCACTTTCTTGAGCTAAAATAGCTGTTGCTTTGGTATTAATTAAAGTAGCTAAATGCTGTTCGTTCTCTGCTTTATCGACAGCCGTATAAGCTACAGCATTAACAATTATATCAGGCTTAATAAAGCGAATCGTTGTAGCAAGCCCTGTTAGATTTTCAAAGTTAGCAACTAACTCGCTATGTCTATCAAGAGCAATTAATTCACCTAGGGGCATTAATGAGCGCTTTAATTCCCAACCTAGCTGACCACTTTTTCCAAAAAGAAGAATTTTCATTATTAAACTTAAAGATTATGTGTTAAAAAGTATTAATCACTTTAGTAAGCGATTAGCTACCAATAATTTAAAGTAAAAATAGCATTCTTTTGCCACTGAAGGAAGTTATTTAAAATGACTCTGCTATTTAAGATAAATTAAAGTCGGCCATAGTTATCTTCAAATCGTACAATATCATCTTCACCTAAGTATTCCCCACTTTGTACTTCAATAATAACTAAATTTAAAACACCGGGATTTCCAAGCCTATGAATACTACCTGCTGGAATATAGGTTGATTCATTCATCCTAACCAATAACTCTTTATCACCATTAATTACCTGTGCTATACCACTAACTACAATCCAATGTTCACTACGATGGTGGTGCATTTGTAAACTTAATTTTGCACCCGGATTAACTTCAAGTCGCTTAATTTTAAAGTTTTTTCCTTCATCTAGGATAGTGTAATTTCCCCACGGGCGATGGACAGTTTGATGTAATTTGTATGCTTTATGATTGGTCTCTTTTAGGGCTGTATAAATATGTCTTACATCCTGCGCCTGTTCTTTGTCAGCAACTAAAACAGCATCAGGTGTATCAATAATAATAAGATTTTTAAGGCCAACAGTACTAATTAAACGGTCATTACTCTGAATATAACAATTTTCTGTATTATATAAGAGTGTTTCCCCCTGGATGCGATTGCCCTGCGTGTCAGCTGTCGATAGATCACCTAAAGCACGCCAAGAGCCAATATCACTCCAACCTATATCGCAAGGAATTACAGCAATAGCATCTGTACTCTTAGCAGCGGGCTCCATTAGCGCATAGTCAAAAGAATTACTAGGTACTTTGGCAAAATGCTCTTGTTGCAATTGAATTTGTGCTACCTTAGTGTTTTCTATGGTAATGGATTGTTCTAAACAGGTCTTAGCTGTTTCATAAATATCACTGCAGTAATGTTGCAAATGCTTAATGACAGTTCCTGCGGTAAAGCAAAACATGCCTGAGTTCCAAAAATAGCAGCCAGCTTCTAAGTATGTTTGTGCTATTTCTATAGTTGGTTTCTCAACAAATTGTTTGGCTAAGTATCCAAGCGTTTGTTCTTTCTGCTTAACGGAAGTTAATGGAAAATCTTCATCAATTTGAATATACCCATAGCCGCTTTCAGGCAGAGTTGGTTTAATACCAAAAGTTACTAACTTTTCATCTTGGGCTAGCTGAATTGCTTGATCAATAGCGCTTTGAAAAGCATCTGGCGCATTAATTAAATGATCAGCAGGTAAAATTAATAAAATAGCTTCATTCCCATATTTATTTGCTACTTGTAATGCTGCTAAAGCAATTGCTGCTGCTGTATTGCGACCAAAAGGCTCTAAAATATAAGATAGAAATAAGCCTTGTTGATTAACACCTCGGTATTCATCTTCTGTTTTAAAAAATAACTCTCGGTTCGTAACAGTTAAAATCTCATTAATTTTTGGAATAGAGGCTGCGCGTAAGAAGGCCTTTTGCAAAAAGCTTTGCCCATCACTTAAACAAATAAATGGTTTTGGGTGTAGTTCACGAGAAACTGGCCATAACCTCGAACCAGCTCCACCACAAAGAATTGTTGGAATAATATGCATGTAATTGTCTTAAGTTGGGTTCTTACTTATTATCATAAAGTTAAACAGCACCTTGTTTAAATATAACTTTAAGTAAAGTTGCAAATAAAATTTTAATATCTAGCCATAAGCTATAATTTTGTACATAGTCTAAATCGAGTTTTATTTTTTCTCCATGGTTGATGTGACTGCGACCATTAATTTGTGCCCAACCGGTAATACCTGGTTTTACCTTTAGGCGGATAGCTTGTTCTTTATTATAACAATTAGCAATTTCTGTTAATTCAGGACGAGGACCAACCAGACTCATATCGCCAAGTAAGACATTAAAAAATTGCGGTAGCTCATCTAAACTCCATTTGCGTAAAAATGTGCCTATACCAGTAAAGTTTGCAGTATAAGTCTTATCTGCTGGTTGTTTAAAGACAAAATCATCTGGCACGCCATTTTTCCAGAAATAAGTGATAGGACTTGTTTGCTGTAATTTCATGGTACGAAATTTATAAATGTAAAAAGGCTTGTTTAAATAACCTGCTCTTTTCTGACGAAATAAAATAGGAAAGCTATCATCAACCATTATCCAAATAGCCACAATTAAATAAATGGGTAAAAATAAGATAATTGCAAGCAAGCTTAATAGGATATCTATTCCACGTTTAACATAGTCATAAGGTTTTTTTGATAACTGTGAGGTGGTGCTTATCCCAGTCTGTATATTCTTCATGTTTTTTTAATCCGCCTGTGCCATTGGCAATTCCAATAATATGTTTTGGTTGACAAACTGTGTCAAGCACTACATCACCTGCTTTACCAATGATTCCGCCAGCAACACAGCTAACGCCTTGTAATACTAAGTTACCTGCCGTTTTTTTAAAAAAAGGGAAATTTGCAATTTGTGTATGTGCTTGTAATATGGGTGTCGCTATTCTAACATCAAGTCGCATAATACTAATATTTCTGGTAGGCGCCTTTTCAATAAAATTTGGTGTTAAATTATTAATCCCTACATCAATAACAAAAGTATTATGTTTTAAGTAATCAAGATATGAGTAGTCAAGAACATGATCTGCTGAAACTGCAGAAATTAGGACATCATACTTTTCTGTTTGACTAAATGTCTTTATCTGATGCGTATTATAAGAGGGTAAAATAAGATTTAAGGCATTAATTAATTGTCTGGCTTTAGTTTTATCTCTACCGGTTAAAGCGATTTGAGTGTCTACCTCTGCTAAGCGTAATGCTAATTTAGTCGCGATGTTGCCAGTACCGTAAATTAAGATCTTCTTTTCATCCAATTTATAATTAAAATATTGGTTAACTAAATGATAAGTTGCTTCAACAGTAATATCATTTGGCTTATGTGGAATAATTTTTCCTTTTTTTATTGTATTTTGTGCAATTTTCCATAAATTAATATTTTGCTTTTGTTCAACATCAACGAGAAAGATTGGAATATACTGATCAAGATAATGTAAGACTTGCTTTGCAATTTCTCTGTCGGTTAAAATTATGCACAAAATTTGTTCACTGCCAAACTGCCTAAAAGGCAGCAGTCGGTTTTCGCCATGCTGTTTTGTAGTGGTACTAATAATCGCTTTGGCAAAATCTTTGCAGTTTAGCGCTTTAAGTTCTTCTTTTAAAGACATCGCTTCACTTACTATTGTCATAAATCAAGCATTCTAACATGTGTTATTTCTTACATTACACAGCTTTTTACCGAAGTTATTATTATTCAATTTGTTCGATAAGATTTTATTTCAATCCTTTTGTAAAAATATAAATACTAACGTATAATTTATATACATAACAAGGATGGACAAATTTATGAAAAAAGTCATGATACCTATAGCTGTGTCATTGCTTACTCTACTAGGATGTACAACTACTGAATCAATATATAATAAGCGTTATAATAGAGATTATATTTATTCAGTAGGTTTTTATGGTTATCAACCAGAATGGACTTCACGTTATTATTCAGGCATTCCAGCTCAAAATTGTAGTTCAGGGTATTGTAGTGTTTACCCACGTGGCTGGTATATGCGTAAGTGGTAATTTTTAGAGCTTTTTTAATTAAAGCTTTAGGTTCTAAAAAAGTTAAGTTAGCTTTTTTAAGCTAACTTAACTTTGCACTTTAACTTATTAATTTCAATATTGTTAGTAAGGGTTATCCTTAAATCTATTAACAGCCTTAAGTTTCTTTAATTATTTTCAGTAAACTCCATTTAAGACCATTAATTCTCCTTGCAGTCCTTGATATTATACAAAATAATATTGCTTTCAAATATTAATATTAGAGTTTAGTTAGATAATAACAACCATTACTTTTCCATCTAATGTAGCAACAGTTTGCGAGGTAGGCCATGAAAGGCTGGATACTTTATAAAAGAAATAGACAAGAATTAACGGCAAATGATCATGGTGTAAATCGCTTTCTGGCTGTTGCAAATAAACTGCAAATTGAACTTGAAGTGTTTAAGCCAGAGCAGTTTGAACTTATTGTTGCTAAACCAAAAGATCAAATAATTTTGCTTGATGGAAAAAAAACTTCTCTACCTGATTTTATTATACCACGTTTAGGTGCAGAAACTTCTTATCATGCGCTTAATGTTATTCGTCAATTAGAATTATTAGGGGTTTGTAGTATTAATACGTCCAAAGCAATTGAAACTGTAAAAGATAGAATGCGAGTTGGGCAATTATTAACCTATTATCAGTTACCAGTTCCTAAAACAATGACCCTTAATTTTCCTATTCCGTTAGAAACTATAAAAAAAGAAATTGGCTTCCCTTTGGTAATTAAGAATATGACTAGTGCGCGAGGTATTGGAGTTAGTTTGTGTGAGACTATTGAGTCTTTTCAAGATTTAATGGGACTTTTAGGTAATCAATTTAATCAACAGCTAGTAATTCAAGAGTTTATTGCAAACAGTTATGGAAGAGATTTACGCGTATTTGTAGTAGGGCAAGAAATAGTAGGTTGTATGCAACGTATTTCAAAATCAGGTTTTAAAGCTAATTACTCTCTTGGCGGCAATGTAGAACCTTTTGATATAACGCCTGAAATTGCTAAGTTAGCATTAGAATGTACAAAAATTGTTAATCTAGATATTTCTGGGGTCGATTTATTATTTGGCCAAGACGGATATCTGATTTGTGAAGCGAATTCATCACCTGGCTTTAAAGGAATGGAGCTAGCTACAGAAGAGGACATTGCAAAAAAAATTATGCATTATGCGATTAGTAAAGCGAAAAAGTTTAAAACTGAAGCCACTAAATGAATAATTAGCACGTCATATAAGAGCAATGAGTATTTTTTATTCTGAGTTTAAATTTTAAAGAAAGGTTAAATTAAGCACATCTTATGCTCCAATTCAACCTTTCGCCTAAATACGACATGTCAACTTAGTCATTATATTATTCTTTAGCACGAGAAACGTATTCACCTTTACGGGTATCTACTTTAATTAATTCGCCTGTTTGTACGAATAGGGGTACTCTAACTACAGCACCTGTTTCCAATGTGGCAGGTTTACCGCCACCACCTGAGGTGTCGCCCCTTACACCTGGGTCCGTTTCGGTAATAGTTAAAATAACAAAATTAGGTGGTGTAACTTGAATAGGTTCATTATTCCATAAAGTGACAACACAGATATCTTGTTCTTTTAACCACTGTTCAGCATCAGCTAAAATTTCTTTATTCACAGCATATTGCTCAAAGGTGTCCTGGACCATGAAATGCCATTGCTCACCATCATTATATAAGTATTGCATTTCAATATCTGCTACATCAGCAGAGGGTAATGTTTCATTTGATTTAAACGTACGTTCGACCACACGGCCAGTTTTTAAGTTACGAATTTTAACGCGAGTAAAGGCTTGCCCTTTACCAGGTTTAACAAATTCACAATCAATAATGCTACAGGGGGCATTATCAACCATAACTTTTAGACCGTTTTTTAAATCATTAGTACTATAAGTGGCCATCAGCGCTCCACGGTTGAGATTTGGTTTTAAATTAGATAGAGTGCACCAGTTTATCAAGTATGTCTAACGAATGCGAGATTCCTTTGTGAGTTGGAAAAAAATATTGGCTGAAAGTTTTACTTCTTCCCATGAGTTACTTAAATTTCTAGAGTTACCTGTTGAAACTGCTAGCACTGTAGCAGATAAACAGTTTAAAACTAGAGTTCCTTATAGCTTTGCTGCACGTATGCAAAAAAGAAACCCTCAGGATCCCTTATTATTACAAGTATTAGCTACTGATTTTGAAATGGATAAGGCTGCAAACTATACAGAAGATCCTTTAAAAGAAACTGAAAGTAACCACCTACCTGGTTTAATTCATAAGTATGAAGGTCGTGTTTTACTAACCTTTACCAGTATATGTGCCATAAATTGTCGTTATTGTTTTAGAAGACATTTTCCTTATCAAGATAATAACCCCGGGCAAGCAGGTTGGAAGAAGGTGATTGATTATCTTCAGCAAGATAAAACTATTCATGAGGTTATCTTAAGTGGTGGCGATCCATTACTAGCTTCTGATAACGTTTTAGAGGCTTTTATTAAGCAGTTAGAAACAATTCAACATATTAAAATATTACGCTTTCATACTCGAATTCCAATTGTCCTACCTGAGCGAATTACTGAGGATCTATTAAAAATTTTAAAATCCACATCCTTGCATAAAGTCATGGTCTTACATTGTAACCATGCACAAGAATTAGATAATCAAGTCAAATTAGTATGCCAGCTGTTAAGCCAAGCAGGCTGCACTTTACTAAATCAAGCGGTGCTTCTAAAGGGAATAAATAATCATATTGATGCCTTAGTTAATTTAAGTAAGTCTTTATTTGATTGCGGTATACTGCCTTATTATTTACATTTATTAGATAAGGTATTAGGTGCTGCGCATTTTGACTTACCTTTAGTAGAAGCACGGAAGCTTTATTTACAATTGCAAGCTAAACTTCCCGGGTATTTAGTACCAAAATTAGCTTGTGAGGAGCCGGGGAAAGCGAATAAGACATTAATTGGCAATTAATTGGAATGCCGTGCTTAAAAGTGATGACTGTTTTTTGAGGGTTCCCTACAGGAAGAATTATTACCCATTACCGGCTTTATTACGTTTATAAATCGAAAGACAATTTAAAAATTTTCAGGTAGTAAATTGTTTTTTAAATGATGTGGTTTAATTTAATAGTTCTAGAGTTTTTTAAATAAAGATCCAACGAATAAACCTAAATTGCCTAAAGATGTTTGCCTATAAAGACCAATGCGATTTATTTTAAAAACATTTAAAATAAGGGCAGAATTTCTCGCAGAAATGAATTTGTGGAGTATCAATCTATTTTCTTTTGTTAAAATATCCTCAAGAGGAAGCAATGCTTCAATATTCTTATCAATCCACAGTTTCAATTGTCCCTGAAACAGTCTTTTAATTCTATTAATTCGTGCCCGCCATCCTCTATTGCCACCAATTAAATTGGCTTGGTGTTGCCGATAGTTAACCGTAGGATAGGCGTCATAAAATGTTTCTCCACCTGCTCCTGTAATTAATAAGTATGTCCACCAATCATGTGCAATTAGCGAAGCGTCCTTATTAGTTAATTTAATAAGATTAGCGGCAATATAATTAAATACCATGGTATTACCACCACCAATATTCTGAACTAATGCATTGCGAAACCCTGAATCTTTATGAAAAAAGGGGGAAAACCCTATTTCTTGACCCTGTTCATTAATAAGCCTGGTTCTAGAACAATATAGGGTAGGAATAGATTGAGGTTTGGTTTCTAAGCAGTTAAGTGCCCGAGTTAATTTAGATAAATCCCAAATATCATCCTGATCAGCATATGCAAAGTAGTCACCAATCTTATCAATTCGAAAGATTAAGGATAGAAAGTTAGCTGCAAATCCTTTTTTAGGGCCATTAAAAAGATAAAGCTTACCAGGATAGCGATGCTGATAGTCACTTATAATATGCAGGGTGTTGTCCGTTGAGCTATCGTCTGAAATCCAAAGCTCCCAATTATCATGCGTTTGGTTCACAATAGAATTAAGTTGCTCAACCAAATAACGTTCGCCGTTATAGGTACACATGAGAATGATAACTTTTAAATTAGAATATTTTTTGATAGCAGTGGCTTAAAAAATAATTAGATAGAAATCATAAAATAATTATTACTTTTTTGTAAATATTTTAATTAAATATAATTTCTTAAAGAAACTAACTGCATATTTTACAAAAGCTACTTTCTTATGAAATTAAATTATGCTAGCTTATGCTCTCTCTCTAGAGAGACTTGTAATAGGGCTAAAAGGTATTGGTTATTTTTAGCTCTTAACTGGTTTGATGATCAAAAGGCAACATCGGATGGTTTTTTCCTCTTTAATATTCTTATTTCTTTTTCTGCCGAGTGTTAATTTAAGTTATTTTCTTTTTCTTAAACGTATAAGAATTCAGAATCTTATACTAGCCTTATCAAGTTTAGTTTTTTACTATTGGGGAGAAAAAGATCATATTTTTATCATGTTGGCCTGCATTATTATTAATTATCTCTGTGGGATATTAATTAATGATAGTCAGGATAAAAAGTATCGAAAGTTTTATCTGATTACTTCAATTGTTGCTTCTTTAAGTTTATTAATTTATTTTAAATACTTTAATTTTTTTATATCAACTGCTAATCAATTTTTAAATTTAAATATTACCAATTTTGGCAAAATTGCCTTGCCTCTTGGTATTAGCTTTTATACTTTCCATTCGTTAAGCTATGTCATTGATGTTTATTGGAAAAAATTTCCAGCTGAAAGAAATTTTATTAATTTTGTTGGTTATGTATCTTTGTTTCCCCAGTTAGTTGCTGGTCCTATTGTGCGCTACTGTGATATTAGGCATTCTTTTTATCGACGTTATATTACTTTAGCTGGTTTTCGTAATGGCATCCTACGGTTTTGTTTCGGATTGGGTAAAAAAGTCCTTATTGCTAATGAAGTTGGCAGAATTGCAGATATAGTTTTTAACTTACCAACAATGGATTTAACATTTGGCATAGCTTGGCTAGGTGCTATTGCCTACACTCTCCAAATTTACTTTGATTTTTCTGGCTATTCTGATATGGCAATTGGGATTGGCCTTATGTTTGGTTTTAGATATAAAGAAAATTTTAGATTTCCTTATAATGCGTTATCTATTCAAGAATTTTGGCGTAAATGGCATATTTCTTTATCAAGTTGGTTTAGAGATTATGTGTATATTCCGCTTGGCGGAAATCGTAAATCAAAAATGCGCACCTATTTAAACTTATTGCTTGTTTTTGGCTTATGTGGCTTTTGGCATGGAGCAAGTTATACCTTTATTTTTTGGGGTCTTTTTCATGGATTATTTCTAGTTTTAGAAAGAACTTCTTTTGGTGTTTTTCTTAGTCATTTACCTAAGTTTCTACGGCATGCTTATGTATTGGTGATTGTAACAATAGGCTGGGTATTTTTTAGAGAGGAACAAATAGGTCAAGCCTTTTCCTTTCTTAAAGTTATGTTTTTTACTAATGATTTGAGTCTTACAGTCATAGAAGAATCATTAAATCAGATGTTAATGTTAATTTATTTTATAGGTGCTTTATTAGCATTTGGCACAACAGAAAAAATAAAAGATTTTTTAGTTGCTAAACAATATAAAAAGTGGATTGTGAGTTATAGACAACTAAGTATCTTTATGGCTTTAATAATCTTATTTATAGCGACCTTGTCGTTAAGTAATAATTCTTATAATCCATTTCTCTATTTTAAATTTTAAAAATATAAATTTTCTATGAAAATAACAGATAAAATACTAATTCTAACTTTTATAATATTTATTTTTGCCCCAAGTATAGGCTTATTTATTAAAAAAGATCCTGAGCAAATTCGAACCATGCTAAATCGAGAGCCTAATAATTTCCCTGGTATTAATATTAAACGGCTAGGAAAAACTAACTTTAAGGGGATAGAAGGTTGGTTTGCTGATCAGGCATTGCTAATAACACCTCTTAGTAAATTATGGAGCCATCTAAATTACTCTTTATCAATTAGCTCTAAACCGAGAGAAACTATTATTGGTAAAAATGGCTGGCTTTTTCTAGGTAATGCTTATAATTTAGCCTTAGATCAATATAATGGTAAAAAACCACCTACAAGTGAAGAGATAGCCAATACGTTAGCTCAATTTAAGAAGATGGATGCAATTGCCAAAGAGAATAAGATTCTCTTTGTAGTTACTATTGCACCGGATAAACATACTGTTTATCCCGAATACTTACCCACTTATATAAAAAAATCCCCCCTCCCTACTCGATATGATCTTATTGCTAAAGAATTAAAAGCAAATAATATTCATTTTATTGATTTAAGAGAAATTGAACAGCAAAGCAAACTTACTTTAGGTAAAAAATATGGAGATATTTATTATAAATGTGATAGTCATTGGAATTTTTTAGGCGCTTATGCTGCTTACCAAGCTATAGCTAATTACCTCAATAAACTGGGTATAAAAATTGATAAAATAAATTATGGTTTTATACCTAAGAAATATAAATCTGGCGATTTAGCTAGTTTCTTACAAATAGATAGTTGCGAGTCAAACTCTCCTACCCCCGATACTTCTAATTTAGCTATAAATCTATGGGAAAAAGGCGAAACGGGACTTAAAAAAGTAGAACCTTTTAATATTGTTGATAATTTTATTATTAAGCCGCATCAGGTTATTAATAAAGCAGTAAATAATAATTTAACTTCTCTTGTAATAGGTGATAGCTTTTCATACGCCTTAATGTTTTTTCTACATAATAGTTTTCACAGTTCTGTACGAGTTCATGTTTATAATAGGAATACAAAGTTTAGTGAATTAGTTAAAGATTACCATCCTGATGTCATTATATTTGAATTAGTAGAACGTTCCTTAAAGAGCTTTTCCACAGAGCTGTTATAGTAAATTCTAGATAAAACGAAATAACATTCAAGTAGAATGGTTTTAATTTATATGAGAGCTGTATCAAAATTTCACTTAAATAATTTGACTTTTAGGGACCAATTAGTTGCAAACTTTTAAATACAGGCCTGATATTGATGGGTTAAGGGCTATCGCAGTTTTGGCCGTGGTAGGCTTTCATGCTTTTCCCCACCTTTTTAAAGGTGGCTTTATAGGTGTTGATATTTTTTTTGTTATCTCTGGATTTTTAATTAGTCAAATTATTTTAAATCAATTATCACAAGAGAGTTTCAGTTTTAAAGAATTTTATATTAGGCGCATTAAACGTATTTTCCCCGCTTTAATTTTCGTGTTAATCATTATTTATGCATTTAGTTGGTTTTATTTGCTTAATGATGAATTTAAGCAGCTTGGTAAACATATAGCTGCCGGCTCTATATTTATTTCTAACTTTATCTTAAGTCATGAGGTCGGGTACTTTAATAATGCTGCAAATACTAAACCACTATTACATTTATGGTCCTTAGGAATTGAAGAGCAATTTTATATAGCTTGGCCTTTTTTACTATGGTTTGCTTGGAAAAAAAAGTTTAATTTACTTATTCTTTGTTCTTTACTGTTAGGGATTTCTTTTGCTTTAAATATCTTTAATATTAAGCATCATGGAGAGCAAGTTTTTTATTCACCCCTCACAAGAATATGGGAATTGTTAGTAGGTAGTGCTTGGGCTTATGTTGTTATCTATTTTAATAAAATTCCCCCTATAGCAAATTTATTATTAAATCAAGTTTTATTGACATCTAAATTTAAAAAATTAAAAGACATACAATCTATTTTGGGTTTTACCCTTTTATTAGGCTCACTTTTTTTTCTTAACGATAGAATCATTTTTCCCGGATGGTGGGCACTAGTACCCACTCTAGGTGCATTACTTATTATTGCAGCTGGCCCTCAGGCTTGGGTCAATCAAACTATTTTATCACATAGAATATTAATATGGTTTGGGTTAATTAGTTTTCCTTTGTATTTATGGCATTGGCCACTACTTTCACTAGCCCATATTATTGTAGAAGTAAAGTTATCGGAGGGATTACGTATTGGTTTGGTTTTTCTGAGCATTCTGCTTGCATGGTTAACTTATATTATCATTGAGAAACCACTGCGGTTTCATAAAAGCAATAAAATTGCGCTTGGTTTACTTAGCTTTTTATTCTTAATTGGAGTAATAGGTTACAGTACTTACATTAATAATGGTTTTAAATTTAGATTAACCGATCGAACAGAATTTTTAGATTTTTTTGATAACACGCCACCTCAACTACAATATATAACCTATCATGATATATTTAAAAAATATAGAACAGAGTGCGATTTCTATAATATCCCAAATTCTTCAAATCAGACGAATTTTAAAAAGTCAATTGATCCAAACTGTTATAATCCAAAAACTAATAAGAGTATATTTATTTGGGGAGACTCACATGCGCAGCAACTTTATTATGGATTATCCTCTATTTTACCCAAGGACATTAGCATCCTTCAGGTAGCGTCTTCTGCATGTCTTCCTCGTTTAGTTTCTAAAGTAAATTCTAATAATTACTGCGATTATTCTAATCAGTTTGCACTCGAAGTTATTAAAAGGGAGAGACCCCATACAGTTATTATTGCCCAAATTCAAGGGCATGAAGTAAATGATGATATACCTTTGTTCTCTGCAAAATTAAAGGAGCTAGGTGTTTCGCAGGTTTTAATATTAGGGCCGGTCCCACAATGGAAACCATACTTATATAAAGTAATTGCTAAAAAATTTTGGTTTAACACCCCTAAACGTATTTCTGCCAACCTTGATAAAAATGCACTTAGGACAGACAAAATAATGAAACAGCGCTATGCAAATAATCAAGACATTCAATATATTTCTCTAATTGATTTTTTCTGTACAGCAAAAGGATGCTTAACTTATTTAGGTAAAGATAAAAAAGCAGGATTAGTGACATTCGATTATGGCCACTTAAATCCATCTGCTTCCATTTTCCTAGCAAAAAAACTTCTAGCGCCTATTATTATTAGTCAAATTAATAGTACACAACCTATATATGCTAAACAGCAATAGCATACAGTTATTTGTGATATTCAAGCCTAGTATTTTAATTAATTTTGGTGTTAATTATTCATCTACGGGGCTATATAAATGTAATAATTTTTCTTGAGCGCTATGTTGACCATTTCTGAACGCTTTATAGTTTCCATCTGACTGCATTTCCCAAGCAAATTTATTGTCTTTAAAATAATTTTTAAATATTTCGTTTTTAATTCTTTTACGGTTTTCTTCATCTAATATAGGGAATAAAATTTCAATACGATTGTAAAGATTACGTTCCATTAAGTCAGCACTGGAACAATAGACATATTCTTTATCATCCGCAAGAAAATAGTAGACTCGATGATGCTCTAAAAAGCGTCCTAGAATAGAAATAACTTGTATGTTGTCAGAGACACCTTTTATATTAGGTTTGAGACAGCATAGGCTTCGGACTATCAAATTAATTTTTACCCCGGCTTGGGATGCTTTATAGAGAGTTTTAATCATAATTTTGTCAGTTAAACCATTAACTTTGATATTAATCTCACTTTCTTTACCTTTTTTGGCCGCCTCAATACATTCTTCCATGTGATTTAATAAATCTTTTTGCAATGTAAAAGGTGAGTGGCAAAGAGCTCTCAGTTTAACTGTTCTACCTAACCCGGTTAATTGCTGAAAAATAATTTGCGTATCAGAGGTAATATTGGGGTCACTCGTTAGTAAGCCAAAATCAGTATAAAGCCTGGATGTTTGCTCATGATAATTACCCGTTCCTAAATGTACATATTGTTTTAATTTTCCATGTGTCCGTCGAACAACTAATGTCATTTTCGCATGTGTTTTATAGCCTACTACACCATATAGGACCAGCACGCCTGCGTCATGCAAACGATTTGCTAATCTTAAATTTGATTCCTCATCAAATCGGGCCCTTAGCTCAATAACTGTAGTAACCTCCTTGCCTGAACGTGCAGCTTCAACAAGCGCCTTAACCATTTGAGATTCAGAGTGAGTACGATAAAGTGTTTGCTTAATCGCTAAAACATTCGGATCAGCGGCAGCCTGTCTTACAAAATCAATTACGACCTCATAACTTTGATAGGGATGGTGTAATAAAATATCTCGCTCATCTAAAACATTAAATAATTGTCGCTTACTTGTAATAGAGGGAGGATATTGAGCTCTAAAGGGAGGATAAAGTAAGTCAGATCTGTCTAGGCGATTAATGGCATTATAGTAGCGCTGCAAATTAACAGGCCCATCACAATAATAAGCATCTTCATGATGAAGATGATGCTTTTGTAAAAGAAAATCTACAATTTTTTTTGGGCAACTTTTATCAATTTCTAGGCGTACAACATGACCATAATGACGAGAGAAAAGTTCACGCTGCACAGCCGCAGCTAAATCTTCAATTTCTTCCTCACGTAAAAAAAGATCACTGTTTCTAGTTAAACGAAAGGGATAACAGCCCTTTATTTCCATACCTGGAAACAAACGATGTACGTATGTTTGTATAATTGATGAAAGATAAACTAAATAATTACCGCCATCTACACATAATTCTGAAGGTAAAGATATTATTCGAGGCAAAGAACGAGGGACGTGAATAACTGCATAATCAATATTTCGGTCAAAAGCATCTTTTCCTTGTAATGAAATTATAAAATTTAAGCTTTTATTAAATAAGCGGGGAAAAGGATGTGCTAAGTCTAAGGCAATTGGACTAACTACTGGTAAGATCTCGTTTTTAAAATAGTGTCTTGCCCATAAATAAATATCTTCTGTCCATTCATCAACATCGAGCATATAAATACGTTCTGCTCTTAGAGCAGGCAGTAATTGTTTATTAAAAGTGGCGTAAATATCATCAGTAATAGCATGTGCTTTTTTACTAAGTTGACTAAATAAATCGCTTGTCCGTATACCATCAACAAATTTAGGTACGGCAAGTGCCAGCTTTTCCTTTAAGCCAGCCATACGAATTTCAAAAAACTCGTCTAAATTTCCACTGCAAATACATAAAAATCGTACTCTCTCTAATAGAGGAATACGCTCATCTTTAGCAAGCTGTAAGACACGTTCATTAAATGCTAGTGCTGTAAACTCTCGATTAATGAAATAATCTGGATTGTCCAGCGTATTAGTCAATTTATGCTCCCTGCAATATCTTTAAATAGTCTATGGGTGAGATCATTACCAAATTTAAATTCGTGACCATTTTCCAGGTTATGCAATACCTATTTTGAGGTACTTTTCCTACTTTCAATTATCATTCTCCAATGCTAACTTATTTTGAGAATAAGACTAAGTAATTATAAAGTTAGGAAATTTAAGTTAACTGGTAAAACTTTAAATCGACTATTACTATTCATTATAGAGTAATGCAATTACTTAATTAGGTGCAAGAGCTCTAATAGCCTTCTTTCCAAACTGCATTAATGGCCAATCTTGGCCGAAAAAAGGTCTTTAAAGGCTATCCCCATGTAGATTGGGATGCTCATGTACTTCATTTACACTATGCTTTTTCAGCCCTTTTTCTCATTATTGCCACTTAGGAAAGAAGGCTAGTGAACCAGAAAAAAACAAATACCAATAAAAGCAATAAAGCCCCAGAATGGCGATAGCTGCAAGTAGGTTAAAGCTAAAAAAAATACCATACTCATAATGACCATTGGTATAGAATAATAAACATTTACAATACCTTGCGCGACAGAAAAAGCGGTAGCAGCTAGTAATACTAAAGCGCCATATTGCACGGGCACCATTATCTTCTGAATAGTTGGCCCGCTATGCTGATTTAAAAATTGATAACCGATTGCTGCTAATATTAAACCAGGTAAATTAATACTAATAACAGCAAATATTAAGCCTAATATTCCAGCTGCTTTATAACCAATTAGGGCTGATAATTTTACAGCCGTTAAACCTGGAAATAAGAAACTGGAACCAAGCATAGTTATAAATTCTTCGTTACTTATCCAATGGCGATAATCAACAGCTTCGACTTCAATTAATTTGAGCATTGAATTACCTCCACCAAGTGAGATAAGTCCAATTTTTCCAAAGCTCAATATTAAAGTTAATAAATTACTGATCATAGTTAAGTTGATTTAAGAAAGTTACATAGTCGCAGGAAAACTGTTCTTTAAGCAAGAGCTGACTTAGCTTTGATACTAACGTATATGAACGACCCTCTATTGATGCACTAAAATAAATTTGCTTGTTAATTATTAGGCGTGATAATTCCAGTTTAATTGTGGGTGTACAGGAAAATTTATAGATTAACGCTGTTTTATCAACATTAACAATTGTGCCCTGTAACTTAAGTAGATTTACTAAAGCGCCTACATCTAAAGAGGAACATCCAGGTAGAGCTTGTTCAGCTGGAAGTGATTTTAAACTCATTTTCTTTCCGAAGCCAAAGCAATGATCTTTTCGAGCTAATAAGGGTTTGTAAAATAATTCCTCTCTTCGCTTTTTAATATTTAAATGCATTTGCGGCAATAAATAATAACTATCATAACGTTCTTTAATTTGAACATTAACAAAGCTTAAAATAGTAGAATTTAAATGGTATAGAGTAATTGGCTGGTCTTCTGACCAAAAATATCGAGCTTCCCAACGGATTAAATCATGCGCTCTTGCTGATAATTGTTCTGCAGCAAATGGTTTATCTAAGTTAACTTCAAAATTCCAAACAAGTCGTTTATTCATAGTTAATACAACGTAGAGAGACTTTTTTTACGCTATTGTATTTACTTAAATAAGGCAAGTTTTATAGGTAAAAACGTAAAAATTAATTTCCATTTGCAATTTGTTCACTCTGTTATAAATATGATAATTTTGCCTAACTTAGGAAAAAATTAATTAATTAAGAATCGTTTAGATGATATATCAGGAGTATATAGCGCTTAATTTTCCTGGTAGGATCTGTTTATTGCATTAAGACAAGGAAAGAGTAGAAATGGCCATACTTTTATTTTTTATTTATTTGGTTTTTACCTTATTAGTTCTCTATCATGGTCTAAAATCGCCAACTTGGGAGATAGGTAGTATTATCTATCTTGTAATCGCTACCTTTATTGTTGGCATGCCTTGGATTATTGCTCTAATTTTGTGGGTCATCATCTTAGCTATTATTGCAATAATGTATGTGCCTGCAATACGAGCTCAAATTACAGAGCAATTATATCAAAGAGCTATTAAATCAATTCCTAAACTTTCAAAGACAGAAGAAGAAGCCTTAAATGCAGGCGATACTTGGTTTGAACAAGATATATTTATAGGCGAGCCTAATTGGTCAAAACTTTCTTTGCCTTTACCTGAGCTTACAGCTGAGGAGCAAGCGTTTTTAGATAATGAAACACAAACTTTATGTCATATGATAGATGATTGGACGATAGGTCAGGAAGGCGATTTACCTAAAGAAGTATGGTCTTATATTAAGGAAAATGGCTTTTTGGGTTTAGTTATTTCTAAAGAATTCGGTGGAAAAGGCTTTTCAGCTCGTGCCCATTCGGAAATCGTTCTGAAAATTGCAAGTCGTTCAGGAGCAGTTGCTGTAACAGTAATGGTTCCTAATTCACTGGGTCCGGGTGAATTGTTACATTATTATGGTACTGAGGAACAAAAAGCACGGTATTTACCTAACTTAGCAAAGGGGATTGATATTCCTTGTTTTGCTTTAACCGAACCTGGTGCCGGTAGTGATGCAACCTCAATTCAATCAGAAGCGATTGTTACTAAAAAAACGATTAATAAAGAAGAAATTTTAGGTTTAACTATCAATTTAAATAAACGCTGGATTACTTTAGCCCCTATTGCTACTTTAATTGGGCTGGCTGTGAATTTAAAAGATCCGCAAGGTCTCTTAAATGGTATTGGCCAAGAGGGGATTACTTGTTTATTAATTCCACGCGATACTGAAAATTTAGAAATAGGTAATCGACATCTACCAGCAGATCAGCCATTTATGAATGGTACTTTGCGAGGGGAAAATATATTTGTTCCTATTAGTTCAATTATTGGTGGACAAGAAAAAGCAGGGCAGGGTTGGCAAATGCTGGTTGAATGCCTGTCAATAGGCCGCTCGATTTCACTACCAGCGCTTGCAGCTGCATCTTCTTCAGTATCCTATATTACAACGAGTGCTTTTGCCCGTATTCGTCGACAATTTAATGTAGAAATTGGACAATTTGAAGGTATTGAAGAAAAACTAGCTGAAATAGGGGGCCTAAATTATTTAATTAATGCAACAAGATTATTAACCGTTGAGGCAGTAAATCAACATAAAAAACCTTCTGTCGCTTCTGCTATTACTAAATATTTTAATACAGAGTTTGGACGCATGGCTGTTAATAATGCTATGGATATCCATGCAGGCCGTGCTGTTGTTGCAGGGCCCCGTAATTATCTTATTAATCATTATGTAAGTATCCCTATTTCTATTACAGTTGAAGGGGCCAATATTATGTCCAGAAATCTACTTATTTTTGGTCAAGGCTCTATGGCTTGTCATCCTTTTATTCGAGATGAATTTTATGCTGTCTCCCACAATAATAAGGAAGCATTTGACAAGCTAATTTGGCAACATATTTATTATTTTATGCGTAACTTTGCTAAAACAATTTGCTCAGCTTGGACAGGCGGAATTTTTATTAGCGCGCCTGCAAATCCTTTAAAAAGAAATTATCAATATATAGCTCGTCTAAGTCATGCTTTTGCGTGGTTAGCTGATTTATCGCTAATCTATTTAGGAGGTGATTTGAAACGAAAAGAACGTTTATCAGCACGTTTAGCTGATGCCATGTCTTATCTTTATATGGCTATGGCGGCCCTTCGTTTTTATAATCATCATAATCAGCATGCTGATTTAGAAATACATGCCAGATGGGCTGTTACTTACTGTCTATTTAATGCTCAGAAAGCAATGCTACTATTTTGTGATAATTTTCCTTCTCGAATTTTAGGTGGCATCATGCGCTTTTTTGCTTTTCCTTTTGGCCAATCTATTGCTTACCCGCGTGATCGCCTTGATCATGGCTTAGCTCGATTAATGAGTAAAAACAATGCTTATCGCAACATATTAAAAAAATGGATTTATTTAAGTGGTGATCCTGCACAGGCCATTGATAAAATGGAACATACATTACAGTTAATAATAACTAATGCTGATCTTTTCGCTAAGGTAAGTGACTTAAAACGCTACTCATTTGCAAACCTAAAATCTAAATTAGCTGAGAAAGTTAGTAAAGGCGAACTTAGTCAACAAGAAATGGATGCAATAGTTGCGGTTGAGCGCGCTAGATGGGATGCTATTCAAGTTGATGAATTTAAAGCTGATTCTATGAAAGCAAAAACCTTTAAGTCTGTTACGGATTCTTTAGTAAATCCCCTAGATTAATTTACATTTTTTTAACAGCTAAATTTTTGAAATGGTGTCCTACAAAGGACACCATTTTGTTATAATATTGAAATATGTTTTTAAATATTAATTTTTTTGATTAAAATTACAGCTAAAAATAGCAATTATATTTTAATAATTTTGTCAGGTAATTCATATGAGCGCTTATCTCCAGGCACCTAATAAAGACGCTATACTAAAAGCTCTTGAAGTAGCAAGTTTATCACCAGAAGCAGCTAAATATTTATGTGAGCGTTTGTCTGAAACATTTAGTAAGGTAAAGATTGAGGCAAGTAATGAAGTATGGGAAAGAGTAAGGCAATTTGCAGAAAATGTATCGATAAGATATGGAAAAAGTTCAGATCCCTGGACAGGTAGACCTGATGATATTAAAACTGACTTTGAAAATGCCCAACATAATATGGCTGTTGCTCTTTTAGATGAAGTGAGCCCGTCATTAGCAGATGGCCAACTAAATATGGATTTTGCTATAAGTGATGACGCGCAGCTATTACGAGCCTTTTCTTTAAATGAAAAACCGCTAGACGCTAAAACAGCAACAGCTATGGATACTTTGTTTAATAGTTGGCTTGCTGAAAATGAAATGGTCAGCCAAGATAGTGTCATTTACGAGGCAGATAGAAATGGGCGAATAAAGGAAGATAAAAATGGCCAGCCAACTAAGGCAAATGCTGAGAGAGTCAGACAACTGATTGCTGATAGGGATAATGGATTTGCTCCTTTTCTAAATGATAAATTTAAGGCTCATACGCCACATCAGAATTTAAAAGCATCAGTTCAACAGCATGCTTATCCCGAACAAGCTCCAGTTGTTGAGCAGCCTGCTGAGCCAGTTAGTACGCCGGCACCAGAAACAAGATCGCCAGCGCCTACGGCAGCTGAAGCCGCTCCTACGGCGGAGGCAGATAAACCTGAACCCGACACAACGCCTACCGCGCCTTCCTCTTCTTCATAGTATAAATTATGGGGTGGTATGCTTTGTATATGATGTAAGCTCATTTAATTGCTTTGGTGAGCCAATATCAGCCCAAACCCCTTCATAAACTGAGCCACTTATTTTTTGTTGGGTGGTAAGCTCACGTAGTAAAGGAGTGATAGAGTAACGGCCGATAGGGCATTGCTGAAATAGCTCAGGCCGATAATAGGTAATGCCTGCAAATGTATAACAACGTTCATTTGTTAAACGTAAACTTTCTAAGTTAAAGTCACCTTTAGGATTATGGGCAGGATTGGCAACCAAGATTACATGCGCTAAAAAATTAGGTAAACAATTTAGGGTAGTAAAATCGAAATCAGTATAAATGTCTCCATTAACAACTAAAAATGGTTCTTGGCCTAGAAGAGGTAATGCATTAACAAGGCCACCCCCAGTTTCCAAACCTCCCGGTGGTTCAGGAGAGTAGCAAATTTCAATATTCCATCGTTTACCATTGCCAAGATGCTGCCGTATCTGCCCCCCTAAATAAGCATGATTAATAATAATACGATTAAAGCCTGAGCGAGCTAAATTAATTATATGATGTTCTATTAAAGGTTTCCCATAAATCTGGCACATTGCTTTAGGAATGAAATTTGTTATTGGTTTAAGTCGTTCCCCTCGACCTGCAGCTAAAATCATTGCAGTTTTCATGGTAGTCGAATCCTTTTTTGTAAAAAGTAATAGAATGCTTCAAGCTCTTTATAACTTTCTAAACAAGCAGTTAAATAATGTAAAGTAAGCGGCAGATCACCTAGATAATTAGGTTTTTTATCACGCAAATATAAACGACAAAAAATACCTAGGATTTTTAAATGACGTTGTATCCCACATACATCAAAAGCACGAACAAAAGAAGAAAAATTCCAGTGTTTTAACTTAGGCGATTGCTCATAAAAAACGGTTAGCCATTGACTTATTTGTTCAGGAGGCCACTGAATATAACAGTCTTTAAGCAGTGACACTAAATCATAGGTGATAGGTCCTTGCATTGCATCTTGAAAATCAATAAGAGCTAATTGATGGTTAAATGCTGCGCCTGGAAGCATAATATTTCTTGAATGATAATCACGATGAATAATTACTTTAGGCTGTTTTTCAATTTCAGTTATTAACCAATTAAAAGTAGTGTCAATTAAATTTTTTTCTTCTGGGGTAAGTGTTAATTTTAAATAGGCATTTAAAAACCATTCAGTAAATAAATTTAATTCACCCAACATAAAGTTTCGATCAAAATGGGGAAATTGATATGTACTTTTAAGAGGACATTGCTGCAATACCAATAATGTTTCGATTGCAGATTTATATAAAAAATCTGCCGTATCAGTAGATAATTGACTTAAGAATAGGGTGTCACCAAAATCATCTAGAAGAGCAAAGCCATCTAAGTCATTGACAGCATAAACTTTCGGTGTTAGTAATCCATGGGCACGAAAAAAATCGGCAATTTCAATAAAGGATTTTAAATTTTCTTTGCCCGGTGGGGCATCCATAATAATGTAGCTATTACCTTTAAAATTTAGACGATAATATTGCCTAAAACTAGCATCGCCGGTTAAAAGGAATAAAGAAAATTCATTGGAACCAAGGACTTGTGTTAACCAATTGCTCAGTGCGTTTTGGCGGCTATGCATGCTATACTCCCTAACCTTTTTTGTTTAAAGGGTAATTATGGATATGACAAATTATCAAGCACACTGTGCTTACAGGTATTTAATGATATGACTATGGCTTTTAGGTTTACCCTTCTAAAAACAAACAGAAAGAGGCTAAATTGTATTCTTTTTACAGTTACATTTGTAGGTATTTTAAGTCTAGCGAGTCTCTATTTTAAAAATGCAAGTGCGTCAGAGGTATTAATAGAACCAATAGAGGCTTGTGTACTACCACGAGATACTTATCTAAATAGTGCTATACGCGCTAATTTTGCCCACTGCTTAGGGTGGCAAGAGGGTCCTTCTTATTCTAGATGTCAAGGTAGCTATCTACCACTTGATGTGCAACCTCTAGATAGAGAGGATGAAGTTCAGATATTTGCTAATACAATGTCACTTTATAATGCTGGTCGTTCTGAGCTAAAGGGTAATATTGAAGTAAGGCAAACCACGAGAATACTTAATGCTCAAACAGCTTATATTTATCGAGATACTAAAACTAATCAGGTAACCAATATTGAATTACTTGGCTCAGTTAGATATCAAGAGCCAGGCCGCTTAATGATTGCTAGAAAAGTCACCATAAATCCACAAACAAAAGCAGGGACGGCGGAAGATGTATTATATCGCTTTAATTCAGTTCGTCGTGGTTCGGCATTGCCGGCATGGGGGCGAGCTGGCTTAATTGAGCGCTTTCCAAATAAAGATTATTTTCTAGCGAAAGCTACTTATAGTACTTGTGCACCGCAAGATAATGCTTGGCATTTAGAAGCGCGAAAAATAAATTTAGACGATGCTAATTCCGTTGGAGTAGCACGTGATGCACGTTTATTAATTGGCGATATTCCTGTCCTTTATACGCCATATATAAGTTTTCCAACGTCTAAGGAAAGAAAATCAGGTTTTTTATGGCCTACTTTTGGTAATTCAAATGTCGGAGGGTTTGATTTTTCTATTCCTTATTATTGGAATATTGCCCCAAATTATGATGCAACCTTTTACCCTCATTTATATACAAAACGCGGTGTTATGCTGGGAGAACAATTTCGTTATTTAACAGCAAGCTCGGTAGGAAATATTTATGCCAGTTTTTTACCGCATGATCGAGCCTATATTAACTTTATTCGTAATAATGAAGTTAGTTTTCCCCAACTGCAAGGATCTTCAAAAAATAGGTGGTCACTCCAATTTCAAGATTTGACATATTTTACGCCAAACTTGAAATTACGTGTTAATGCACAACAAGTTTCCGATGATTACTATTTACAAGATTTTAGTAGCAACTTAGCTGTACTTACAGAAAGGCAGCTCGTGCGCGAGGCAGAATTGGCTTATAAGCTTGATAATTGGCTTTTTCGAGGTTTATTACAATCTTATCAAACCTTACAACCAATTAATTTAACACCGGTAAGCGATATTTATCAGCGCTTACCTCAACTGTCAGCAAATGGGTTTTATGACGATTTACCTTTAAATGGGAATTTTTTTCTATTGGGACAATACGATAATTTTCGTTGGCCTAATAACTTAACCAATCCGCCAGAAGGACCACGTTACTATTTAAATCCAGTTTTATCCCTACCTCAAACACAGCCTTGGGGATATTTCACCCCTAGTTTCGAAGTAGTGCAGAATGCTTATGATGTTAGACATAATGACCCATTGCCTAATTCACATTATAGTAATACCATTCCACGTTACAGCCTTGATAGCGGTTTATTCTTTGATAGGCCTACTCAAATTATGGGTGAAGGGTTTAATCAAACACTAGAGCCCCGGCTTTTTTATTTGTATGTGCCTTATCATAATCAAAGAAGAATTCCTGTTTATGATTCAGCTTATCCTATATTTAATTTTGATCAATTATTTCGTGTAAACCGTTTTTCGGGTTTTGATCGAATTGGTGACGCAAATCAATTCTCTTATGCAATAACGACACGTTGGATATCCGATGTGACTGGCACGGAAAAAGCACAATTTTCAATAGGACAAAGTTATTATCTTTCAGAACGAAGAGTCCAATTATGTCGTAGCTTATTAGAAAATTGTTATGATGATCCGCTAGCTTTAGGATATGTCTCACCATTTCCTCATAAGTCACCCATTGCTTCGCGTTTTTCATATAATTTTAATCCTGCTGTCACTTTTATTGGTGATTATGTATGGGATGTTAATACGCATTCTACTAATAATGGCCATCTTGATCTTTCTTATCAACCTGGGCCTAATGAATTAGTAAGCTTAGGTTATACCTACTTAGTTAATGGTGATATTACTTATATTAATAATATTTTTGATGTTAATCCGCTACATCAAGTTACTTTCGCTTACGCCTGGCCTTTTAATGAAAAATGGAGTACTTTGGGGGCTTATAATTTTAATATTAGTAAAGGCTATGAAATGATGTCCTTCTTGGGTATCCAATATGATAGCTGTTGTTGGGCAGTAAGAGTAATGGGGGGAAGAACATTTAAAGATTTAAATCAACGATCTTCGCCACGTTATAATAATAATATTTATTTCCAAGTATTACTAAAAGGGCTAGGCTCATTGGGTAATAGTGGACCAAGTACTATTATTCGTACATTTTTGCCAAGTTATGTAGATAGTTTTCATCGCTAGCTATTTAAGAGACCTCTTTCCAAATTGGCCTTGATGGCCAATCTCGGCGGAAAAAAGTCTTCAAAATGCTCATGTACTTCATGTACACTGCGCTTTTTCAGGCTTTTTTCTTGACCGACCTTGTCTCATCACTGCCAATTTGAAAAGAGGTCTAAGGTATAAGGTTGCTAGGAATTTATACCCTTAAAGTCAATTTGCTTGTATTTTGGGTATAAATCGCCTAAATTGCCGCTCTAAAACAAAATGAGGAATATCGCATGCTAAAGCGTATTGCATTTTTGCTACTGTTGTTACCTGCATTTACGTTTGCTGAACCTTTAGATCGTGTTGTTGCGATAGTAAATGATAGTGTTATTACTGCAAGTGAGTTAAATACTCAAGTAGAAACCCTTCGTCAACAAATACTTGCCCAAAAGGTAGAACTTCCCTCTGAAAGGGTTTTAAAAAAACAAGTTCTCCAGCACTTAATTAATACTGATCTGCAGTTACAGTTGGCAAAACAGCATAATATTACTGTTGACAATGCTGAGTTAAATGATGCAATTGCTAAGATTGCTGAACAAAATAACTTGTCTTTATCTCAATTACGAGAAGCGTTACAGCAACAAGGTCTAACTTGGCAACGATATCGTGAAAATCTACGTAAAGAAATTATTATGGCGCGCCTTCAGCAAAAAGCTGTTGGAAAAGATGTTAAAGTGACGCCGGAGCAAGTTGAGAATTACTTAAAGTCAGGTGCTTATCAGGATAAAACCAAATTTACTTATCACTTACAAAATATGATTATTCCTTTACCAGAAGAGCCTACCTCTGCTGAGCTTAAAAAAGCGCAAGAGAAAGCTAATCAAGTCTTAGCTAAATTACAAAAAGGTGCTGAGTTTAATAATGTTGCTACAGAAGAATCAAATAATGGATTTATTTTAGAAAGTAATGATTTAGGTGATAGATATTTGGCACAATTACCTGAGCTTTTTGCTAAAGAAGTAATAAAAATGAAGCCTGGCCAAGTTGCAGGTCCATTACGAGCAGGCAATGGATACCAAATCATTAAACTAATTGCTGTTGGAGGTAAAGATGAAAAACATGAGGTTATAAAAACTCATGTTCGTCATATTTTAATAAAGCCCGATAACCGCATGACTGCAGAAGAAGCAAAACGTCAAGCTAATAATATTTACCAGCAATTAAAATCAGGAAAGAACTTTGCAGAAATGGCTAAACAATATTCGCTTGATATAGTCAGTGCCACAAAAGGTGGCGACTTAGGGTGGGTTAATACAGGAGAGCTAGTACCGCAATTTGAAAAGGCAATGAACTCTTTACCATTGCATAAAATTAGTAAGCCTGTTAAATCCATGTTTGGCTGGCATATTATTGAAGTTCTTGAACGTAAACGTGTTGATGATTCCGCTACTTTCCAACGCCAGCAAGTCATGCAATTTTTACAGCAACGTAAATTTAGTGAAGCTGTTCAAAACTGGCAACAACATTTAAGAACGAATGCTTACGTTAAAATTCTTGATAAGGAATTAGCGTGATAAAACCACTGTTGATAAGCAGTGGTGAACCCGCAGGTATTGGCCCAGATATTTGTCTTGCTCTTGCTAAGCTTAATTTGCCTATTGTTATCTTAGCTGATAAAAAATTGTTGCAAGAGCGAGCTGAAAAACTGCAATTAGCTGTTAATTTTATTGATTATGTCGAGTCTACTAATTTTAGTACTAAGCCAAATAGTTTAGTTGTCCTTTCAATTCCATGTAATCAACCCGTTGAAGCGGGAAAATTAAACACTGCAAATGCTGACTATGTTATCCGTATGTTAACTAGAGGCGCAAAAGATTGTTTAGAAAATAGATTTTCTGCACTTGTTACAGCCCCTGTCCATAAGGCAGTTATTAATGATGCTGGTATTCCTTTTACAGGCCATACTGAATTCTTTGCTAATTATTGCAATATAGAAACAGTTGTTATGATGTTAGCTTGCCCTGCAATGAAAGTTGCGCTGGTAACGACACATTTACCACTCAACGAAGTTCCTAAGGCAGTAACTAAACACCTCCTTTATAATGTTTTACAGCAATTACAAGAATCTTTAAAAAAAGATTTTGGTATTGAAAACCCACGTATCTGGGTTGCAGGTTTAAATCCACATGCAGGTGAGGGAGGATATTTAGGGCGTGAGGAATTAGATATTATTATTCCTACTCTAGACAAAATGAAAGAACAAGGAATGAATGTAGAAGGTCCTTTTCCTGCTGATACAATGTTTGTTCCACACAATACAAATACAAAAGTGGATGCCTATGTTGCTATGTATCATGATCAAGGATTACCTGTATTAAAATATGCCGGCTTTGGCCAAGCGGTAAATATTACTTTGGGTTTACCTATTATTCGTACATCTGTTGATCACGGAACAGCACTTGAGTTGGCTGGAACTGGACAAGCCAATGCTGCGAGCTTAATTGCGGCAGTTAAAACAGCGTTATTTATGTCAGAACAAAGGGCTAAGAAGCATGTCTAATTTTAGTTTAGTTGCAGCAATTGATGAAAATTACGGCCTAGGGAAAGATAATCAATTGCTTTGTCATTTGCCAGCTGATTTAAAAAATTTCAAACAGTTAACGATGGGTAAACCTATTGTAATGGGTAAAAAAACTTACCAATCCATTGGAAAACCTTTGCCAGGACGCCAAAACATTGTATTGACTACACAGGATTTACAAATTGAAGGGGCGGATATTGCTCGTTCATTAGAACATGCGATTGATTTAGCAGGTAAGGCATCCGAAATAATGATTATTGGCGGGGCAACTATTTTTGAACAATTCTTACCTTTAGCTAGTCAAATTTATTTAACGGTAATTCATCATCAGTTTAACGCAGATGTCTTTTTTCCTAAATTCGATTTAGCGGCCTGGCATTGTATGCAGACACAATACCGACCGCACGATGAGAAAAATCTATATGATATGACATTTTACCATTATAAACGTTCTAATTAATATTCAGTAACTATCACTTGGCTTGATGTAGGGCCATGAGAGTGGTTGTTAGGATTATGAGCATGCGCATGTTGATTCACTCTACCATTTCCTAATACTTGGAAAATATTTAGAACAACCTCTTGACCGGCATATGAAATATTGCAGCGATTATAGCCTGGCCACGTTTTACCTGGTTGCTTACTACCTCGATAAAGAGCTTGACATAAAAACAAGGGTTTACCATTTGTGTCTCGTCCAATTCTAACAGGACTTCTGGTATCTTTTTGCCAGGAAGTATTATTAAAGAGATTTCGCGGCGGGACCTTAAAA